>NZ_JAAOHT010000001.1:0-305088 GCF_011440255.1 Haloarcula sp. JP-Z28
ACGGTCGACGTAGAGCCAAAGTCCCAGTCCTCCCGGACGGTCCGCGTAACAAATACGACGTCGACATCGAACGTCTCGGTATCGTTCCTTTCTCGGCTTCCGGCGTCGGAATGGAGAGCGCTTCTCGACAACGAAATCGACTCGAATCCAGGCGACAAGGGCAATGAACAGTACGTCGCAAGCGTCACCGGAGCCGAGGGACCGGGCTCGCTCTATAACATCACTATCGTTTTCGAACGAGACACCACGTATCGCCTGAAGATGGCGAAAGCGGGCGTCGGATCGGGCGACACCGACGAAAGTGAAGCGTACCTCACGACTGTCGGCAGCGAGGAGATTACTGTCGCGAGAGGTAACAGCAAGGAGATCGTGCTGGAGGTCCGGGACGCGTATAACAACCCCGTAAGCGGTGTCACGGTCAATGGCTCGGCCAGTGCGGGGTCGCTCACGACGGGAACGGAGTCCTCCGACAGTGACGGTCGTGTAACGTTTGAGTATCAAGCCGATTCAAACACGCCGGTCGCTACGAACCAGGTGAACTTCAGCTTACAGGGCCTTGACTCGTCTTTCGACGGGGAGACGCCGGAGAACGTGAGCGTCAGTGTAGAGGTGAATGCCGGATCCGGGAATGGGGGGAACAGCGGTAACAACGAGGAGATTGGGCTAGCGTACAACAACAATGCCTTAGCACTAGATAACGATGATCGTGATGAAATTCCCGGAGGAATCAAGTACACGTTCACGAATACGCACGATCAGCAAGTCGAGATTACAGATATCAGTTTGACGAGCCAGAGTGCAAACGTTGACCGCCTCTCAGACCAGGATACGCCTAACAACCAGCCGGAGAGTACTGAGCTGTACATTGACGGCGATATCAGCGATGGGTATACAGATTTCTACAATCCCGGCGCTGAGATTCCGGCCGACATAAATATAGACTTTAGTGGGGATGAGCAAGACGGCAACCCAGAGGTATCTGGACAGTTCGATGGGACTGTGTATCTCTATGAGTTCAGACCGGACGGTTCCAGCAACGCAGTCAACATGAGCGGTAAAAACGTCACACAGACCATCACGTACACGTTCCCGGGCGGCGAGACGCGAGCCACCGCATTCACAGTGACCGGCAACTACACCGAGTCGGACCCCGATATTAGACCGCCGATAGCCGATTTTGGGTCAGTGAAACACAACGACAACGGGGGCAACAACGACGAAATCCAGTTCAATTTCCGCATCGCAGACAAATCGGGTATCGACAGCGTAGAGTTAACTGCAGTGCCATCTAACGGGAACACCGAATACTCTGAAACCCGAAACCCGTCGAGTGGGTCGTCGATCGATTACGCGCTTGATTTGGGAATGGACCGCAATTTCAACGGCGGAAAGGTGATAGACGTGACAATAACGATAGTCGACAGCAGCCCGAACAGAAACACACACATCTGTGAAGGGACAATTACGACCGCCGACGCAGACCTGATAGACGAGAGAGGACTGCGCTGTCGCACCCCCTGATGAACAGTTCTGGGTGAGCCAGCCCCGCTATAGTTCAGCAGAGATTCACGGTAATATAGACAACACCGTCAGCAGTCGCCGCGCCGACGCCGATGTGGTTTGCATTCGCCACGTACAGTGTGTCACGGGGGCCCGAGAGGTCGAACCAGTGGTCGGCGACGGCGTTCGCCGTCCGGGTCGCGTTCGCCCCGTTCGGGTCGATGCTCGTGACCAGTTCGAGGTCGGTCACCGGGCGGATATACGCATTGCCTTCGTGGCGGAGGCGACACTGCTCGGACAGTCCGGCGGCCGCATACCGGTCTGTCGTGTCTGACCCGTTCGCAATCGGGGAGGCCAACCCCTGTGCAGCCATTCGCTCACTGTGGTTGCCGGCCATGGCTGACAGCGTCTGGCCGGTTTTGCTCTCATCCGAGAGGGAGCCGTCAACGGCGTCGTTAGCAATCGGGTTGCTACGTCGATTGTTGATTGCCGCTATGAGCCGGTTTTCGAGGCGGTCTGTATCGATGGGCGTCTGTGTATCTGCTGATGTGGTCTGTGCCGCATCCGGCGTTGAAGTGGGCTCTTCGGACTGCGTCATGGCGCTTGCAGCCCCGACACGACTCGGCGTCGCCGACGGCGAACTGCTCGTCTGGGGAGTCGCTGCCGGCGGCGCGTCCGTGGACTCCGTCGGCGCTGATTGGGTCGCGTCTGGACCAAGCGTCCCCTCGACCGCTATTCCTGTGAGTCCCGAGACACTGAGTGCCGCCAGAACTACCAAACCAAATGTGATGACCGATCTGTTCATATGATACGTTCCTGTACCGTTCCGAGAAATGATATCTGCAATACAGTTATCTCGGAACCGGCTCGAACGGCGTAGATTCGGCTCTCTCTCCACAAATATGTTTGGACAGTATCGACGCTCCGATTACCAGCGGCGAAAACCCGCCCGTAAACATCTTTACTGTGGGTGAGTGTCCTGAGGTATGGGTGACCTGTCGCGGCGCGGCTTCGGAGCCTCGGTGCTCGCCGCGCTCTCCGCTGGCTGTCTTGGGAGTCGACCTGATCAAGAGTCCGAGACGACGCCCGTCCCGGAGCCGGCAGCGTCACAGCAGACTGTTACAACTGATCGCGTCGGGACTGCTTCGACGCCAGCGGCGAATAGTGCTGCTCCGGCAAACACGTCAACAGCACAGCGCGCCGAGGCGTCGCAGACGAACAACTCTACGGAAACGTCGGCACGTCTCCAGGTCGAAACCGAGACGCCGACGCCGACACCCGAACCGAACCACCGGTCTGTCGATACGTCGTTCCGGCTGGAGGAAAACGAATACCAGGACTACACGGTCGAAGCGACTGACCAGACAACGCTCACCTACGACCTCATCGTTCGGCGTGGCCCGGCCGTGGATGTCATTCTGTTCACCGAAGAAGAATATCGGGCGTTCCAGAGCCGCTACCGGGCCCGGTACGCCGGTGAAGTGTCGCGGTTTCATCAGACGAACATCCGCGACAACCAGATTACCATCGGGCCGGGAACGTATCGGCTCGTGGTCAACAACACCGACTGGTCGCGTGCTGTTCCGTCACCGGATGAGCCGTACGACGTTCTTGAAGGCGAATGCATCGTCGATTTCGCTTTCAGCACGGAACCAGCAACCAGCGGATAACTGTCTCACAGCAGGTTCGCGTCCTATCGGCGCAATACTAGTCAACCGTCGAAATACCAGTCGACAAGCCCATATACATCCACGCTGACGTTAGACTCATGACTGCAGTCGGTATCGACGCCATGGAGATCTGGACCGGAAAGCTCAAACTCGACCTCGCTGAGACGTTCGCGCCGGCTCAGGGGGACGATCCGGGGAAGTATACGAAGGGGCTCGGCCTGCGTGCATCATCGTTCCCAGATGTGTACGAGGATATTGTCACAATGGGGGCGAACGCGGCCCATCGTCTGATGGAGCGCAAGGGGCTGACGCCCGAGGATATCGGCCGTATCGATGTGGCGACCGAGAGCGCCTTCGACAACTCGAAGCCCGTTTCGACGTACATCGCAGGCTGTCTCGAACAGGTGTACGACGAAAACTTCCACCACGCCAACAAGGGTGAACGGAAGTTCGCCTGTATCTCCGGGACACAAAGCCTCGACGACGCCTACAACTGGATCCGCGCCGGACGGAACCGCGGTCGGGCCGCACTCGTCATCGCAACTGACACTGCACTGTATGCCCGCGACGACCCCGGCGAGGCCACACAGGGGGCCGGCGCGGTGGCGATGCTCGTCGACGAAGACCCCAATCTGGTCGAACTCTCGACCGAACAGGGGTACGGCAGCGCCGACGAAACCGACTTCCTCAAACCAAATCAGCAGTTCCCGTCCGTCGACGGAAAGCGCTCGGTGAACGTCTACCTCGCCCGTATGCGCGAGGCGCTGGAGGACTTCGCTGAGGTAGCCGGCGACATCCACCCGGGCGACTACGAGATGATTCCCTTCCATACGCCGTTCCCGGGGATGGTCCGGAAGGCCGCAGCGCTTGGCTACCGACACATCGTTCGCGGCACAGACGTCGGCGACCTGCTCGCCGAGGAAATCGGCCACCAGCCCATGCGTTCGGACTTCGAGACCGACGACGAGTTCCACGCGGCGATCAAGGAGTACACGGACGCACTCACCGAAACCGAGCGCTATCAGGACTGGTACGCCAATACCATCGAGCCGACGCTCGAAATTTCCCGAGAGGTCGGGAACTGGTACACCGGTTCTGTCCACATCGCCCGTGCCTCTGGGCTGAAACACGCCCGCGAGAGCGGACTGGATCTGGACGAGGCGAAATTGTTAGTTGCCTCCTACGGGTCCGGCGCACAGGCGGAAGTCCACGCTGAAACCGTTGTCCCCGGCTGGGAGGAGGAGATCGGCGCGCTCGATATCGACGAGCAGATCCAGAACCGCCACGAGCTCACCTTTGCGGAGTACGAACAGGTCCACGACGTCCACAATCACGATACCGAGGCCGATGTCGAGGAGTTCACCGCGCCCGAAAAGGAATTCGCCTTCGACGGCTGGGGCCGGATGGGTGAGCGGAAATATCGGTACGTGGAGTAAGCGAGGGGCGCAGGAAGCGCGGCCCTCGAATCGGAGCGGCGAGAGGGGCCGTGGAGACTAGCGAGGGGCACGACCGCAGGGAGTAATAAAAAGCGCGCTGTCAGGTGTCGTGAATACGCAGAGTCCTATTGATGCCGTGGTGAACAGTATCTGGCAGCCTACTATCGGGTATCGTTGTTGAGGCGGCTGATGATGCTATCGAGAGAAACAGAGAGAGTCCCACCACTGTCGTAGTAATGAAGCGCAAGCATCGTACCGACAAACGAGGCAGCAACAACAAATCCGAAACTGGCGAGCGCCAATACGAGAAGGAAGCCAAATTGCACCATGCACAGACATGACTCCCCCGATATCAAAGTAGTACCCATTGACAACTTCACAGCCCTACAGAGTAATTGTCACGCTGCGTGGTGAACAGAGAGATCGCATTCACGACAACAGTCGTTTTCCAGAATGTGTGTCGACAGGCGCGAACCAGCACGGCCAGAGCCGACGCGCTCAGGGAAGCTCTCGCAGGCCGCCCAGCAGGTCTTCCAGTTCGATATCAGTGATTGCAAGCGAAAAGTCATCAATGCGGGCGAGGTCCTGTGCGTGCTCCCAGACAGCCTCGTCCTCAAGCCCGTGGAGTATAACCGCGTTGGGCGTCGGCGAGACGACCCGGAGCGCGACCAGCGGGGACTCGCCGCGGGTCACGTTCGTGAACACGAGCGCGCGGTTCGTCGACTGGCCGTACAGCTGGTAGAACTCGTCCGAGGAGAGGCGCGTGATGGCGGCGATGGAGTTGATAACGGTGTGGCCGGCGACGGTGTCTTGACTGCCCCGGAACAGTTCTTCAGCGTCGATGGCGTCGTAGACGCGCTCGACGCCCACATTCGCGGAGTATTCACGGAGGTCGTGGACCACGTCGCTGTCGAACCCGGCCGAGAGCACGCGGGCGTGCTGGCGGATGTGGTCACCGCCGCGGTTCTCGTCGATATCAAGCAGTGCGACGACGAGTCGTCGGACCACGCCGATACCGGGGTTGTCACGCCGGCCGCTCTCGTAGTCCGAGACCACGGACGGGGATACGTCGAGTTCGTCGGCGAGTTCGGTCTGTGCAACGTCGAAGTCAGTGCGCCACTTCCGCAGGGTCGCCCCTGGGTCGTCGCTCAGTGCCACCTCACCCGCCATTTTTTCCGCGAGGTCATCGCGTGCGCCCCCTGCCATTAGTTCACACGCTGGAGGGTCGCGAATAAAAGGGTATCGGAACCACGGGCGCTTACCGGCGGGCGGTCAGTTCAACCGTAGCAAGGACACCGTTTGTGGGGACGTGAACGACGCGTACCTCGATGGTGTCGCCCGGTCCGACAGTCCCGCCACCGGCGTTCAACTGGAACGTGATGGCCCGGCCCGCTGACCACCGCTGACCGCCATTGGCGATGACACCGCCGACACAGTAGTCGTAGATGAGGTTGTCCGGGTCGTCAGTGTTGCTCGCTGCCAGCGCCGTCCCGGAGACTGGCAGGTCGACGATGCGAGCGTCGCTGTCGGGGAGTGCAACAGCGACTTCCAGTTCGTCGGCCGGAACCGGATCACCGCCGGCGTGTCGAATCGACACCGTGTTGACGCCGCATCCACCCGATGGACCAGTCACGAACTCTCCGGTTGAGCGGGCGATGGTGGGTGTCCGTTTGTTCAGGTCGTTGCTCGCAGTGACCACAAATCCGCCGACTGCCGCGGCCAGAAAGACAGTAATCGAGAGCATGAGGACCACGCCGATGACGGGACTGACGCCACGAGGGTCACGAGAGAGGTTTCGTCCGGCCACTGGTGGAACACGCTGCCCGTTGCTTCCGATAAAAACCTCAGCAGTAGACCGGTACTGCTCCGCAATCACTAAACGCCGGTCGCGCCAACCACAATCAAATGGATTGGACGGAGAAGTACCGCCCGACGACGCTGTCGGAGGTGCGGGGCAACGACAAGGCCCGCGACGCACTCAAAAAGTGGGCGGAGACGTGGGACGACCACCGCGAGGCGGTCATCCTCTATGGGTCCCCGGGCATCGGGAAGACCTCGGCCGCCCACGCGCTGGCAAACGACATGGAGTGGCCGACCATCGAACTCAACGCCAGCGACTCCCGGACCAAGGACGTAATCAATCGGGTGGCCGGCGAAGCCGCCAAATCCGGGACGCTGACCGCTGGCGGTGGTGGCCGTCGCCTCGTCATCATGGACGAGGCGGACAACATCCACGGCAACGCCGACCGCGGGGGCGCACGAGCGATAACGGCCCTCGTGAAGGAGGCCAGCCAGCCGATGATTCTCATCGCCAACGAGTACTACGAGATGTCAAACGGCCTGCGGAACAACTGCCAGGACATCGAGTTCCGGGATGTCTCGCCCCGCTCTATCGTCCCCGTCCTGCGTGACCTCTGTCGCCAGGAAGGCGTCGAGTACGAGTCCGACGCGCTACAGGAACTCGCCGAGCAAAACAGCGGCGACCTGCGGGGCGCGGTCAAGGACCTCCAGGCCATCGCCGAGACGACGGAGCGCCTGACCGCCGACGACGTGGTGACCGGCGAACGGGATACGACAGAGGGCATCTTCGAGTACCTCGACGTGGTGCTCAAGGAGGCCGGCGCGCAGGACGCGCTTGAGGCCAGCTACGACGTGGACGAGACGCCGGACGACCTCATCAACTGGATCGAGGACAATATGCCCAAGGACTACGAGGGGACCGAACTGGTCCGTGCCTACGAGTTCCTCTCGAACGCTGACCAATGGCTCGGCCGCGTGCGCGAGACGCAGAACTACTCCTTCTGGCGGTACGCTGGCGACAACATGACCGCTGGCGTCGCTGCGGCCCGAGACGGAACGAAGGGCGGCTGGACCCGCTACGGCCCGCCGAGCTACTGGTCGAAACTCGGCCGGTCGAAAGGGACCCGGAACACACGAGACTACGTCGCCCAGCAGATAGCCGCTATCGATGGCGTCTCGATGCGGACCGCCCGCCGGGAGATCATGCCGTTCCTCGCAACGATGACGCACCACTGCCGAAACCGGGAGCTAACGGTGGCAATGGCAGCGACCTACGATATGGAGGCCGAGCACGTTTCTTTTGTCACCGGGTCGGGCAAGGACACGAACAAGGTACAGGACATCGTCGCCGACGCAGAGGCACTCAAGGAGGAAGCCGCCGTCGAACACTCCGGCGGGGTTTTCGAGGGTGCGAGTGCCAACGGCGGCGACGGGGACAGCGATGCAGATGGCGATGCTCCAGATACCGATGCTGGCGAGGAGAGCGGTGACCAGCAGGTGACCCTTGCGGCGGACGATGGCGCTGAATCCGACGCCACCAGTGACGGCACCACTACCGACGACGAGACGGAAACAGCGAGCGAAGCCGCCGAAGACGACGACCAGCAGTCCGGTCTTTCTGACTTTATGTAGTCATCGGCTGGTCGTGCCGAGACCGGGAATCGCGACCCGGTCTTCGACGTATTCCATCACCAGTGACGCCGAGATAACAAGCGCAAGGTACAACAGGCCGGCGAGGACGAACAGTTCCGTGTACCGGTAGGTCTCGCTAGCGATCGCGTCGGTTCGCTCGAACAGTTCGCGGACGGTGATGAAACTCGCCAGCGACGAGTACTTGATGAGGTACACCAGTTCGTTCGACCAGCCCGGAATCGCGTAGCGCAGGCCCTGCGGCAGGACCACGTGCCGTATCCCATCGACTTTCGAGAGCCCAATTGAACGGGCGGCGGTGAGTTGTCCTTCCGGGACGGAGTTCAGCGCTGACCGAATGTACTCCGACTGGTAGGCGGCGCTGTTAAGCGTGAACGCGATGACGGCCACCCAGAACGCCTGTGCGGGAATGAATCCAGCCCCGACCGTGGGCAGTTCACGGATAATCGTCGTCAGCGGCGTCGCGAAGTAGAGGACGAATAACTGGGCGAGCAGCGGCGTCCCGCGGAACAGTTCGGTGTATCCCAGTGCAAGCGAGCGGGTGAGCGTCCCGCCGTACACCCGAGCCACACTGAGTGGGACGGCGATAAAGAACCCGAGCGCGATACCCAGCAGCGTCAGCAGTATGGTCGCCCACACGCCGGTCGCCAGTGGCGGCAAGTACGGGATCGATGCCGCCAGAAACTCGAAGAAGCCGGCGACCCAGCCGACGGGGACCCCGACCGGACCGAGACTCACCGCGAGACCGCCAATCGTTGACGCGGCCGCCTCGAATGGGGCAGTCGGGAAGAACGACGTGTTGCGCTCGATGAGCGCGCCGTCTAGCAGGAAGTCGTTCGTCCAGCGCACGACGAGCCACGTCCAGAAGGCCCCGACAGTCAGCAGCGTCAGCGGCTGGTCGGTCAGCCCGGCGGCACGGGCACGGAGCGTTCGCCCGGCGGTCGTGGACTCCGGCGTCCCCATCGGTCACTCCTCCTCGTGGGCCGTCTCGAGGCGGCTGAGGAATTCCCCGGTCCGGGCCGCCTGAGGGTTCTCGAACAGCTGTTCCGGCGGGCCGTGTTCGACGATACGCCCATCGTCGAGGAAAATGATGTCCGATGCCGCCGACCGCGCGAACCCCATCTCGTGGCTAACCACGAGCATCGTGATGCCCTCGGCGGCGAGGTCGCGCATCACCTCGACGACCTCGCCGACGAGTTCGGGGTCAAGCGCGCTGGTCGGCTCGTCGAACAGGAGGAGTTTCGGGTCCATGGCGAGCGCGCGAGCGATACCGACCCGCTGTTTCTGGCCGCCCGAGAGTTCGGCGGGGTAAGAGTCAGCCTGGTCCAGAAGCCCGACCTGTTCGAGGTGTTCGTACCCCTTCTCCTGTGCCGCCGCTTTGTCCATGCCACGGACTTTCCGCAGGCCGAGCGTGATGTTTCCGAGTGCCGTGAGATGGGCAAAGAGGTTGAAATCCTGGAACACCATCCCGACCTGTTTTCGGAGTTCGTTCACGTCGGTGTCGGCGTCGGTAACACAGTCGCCGTCGAGGTAGATGTCGCCGCCGTTGATCTCGGTGAGGCGGTTCACACAGCGCAGCATCGTTGACTTGCCGCTCCCGCTGGGGCCGATAACCACGTCCACGTCCCCGGCGTCCATCTCGAAACTGACGCCGGAGAGCACCTGCTCTTCACCGTATGACTTGTACACGTCGTCGAGTTCCAGCAGCGGGTCGCTCACGCTCGCTCACCACCGGGAATGCTGAAGTGGTCGTCGACGTAGTCGAGCGAACGGTTCGTCACGAACGTGAGAACGAAGTAGATGAGGCTCACAGTCAGGAAAATCTCAAGCGCGGCCGTGCTCTGGCCGCCCTGGTAGAGGTTCTGGCCGATGGTCAGCAGTTCGCCGAGGCCGATGACGATGGCGATACTCGTGTCTTTCAGGACGATCGTGAACTCGTTCTGGAAGCCGGGCACGCTTCGGCGGAGCGCCTGCGGGACAACAACGCTGCGGATCGCCTGAAGCCGGCCCATGCCGACGGCACGAGCGGCTTCCAGCTGTCCCTCGTCGACGCTCTGGAGCGCGCCACGGAATATCTGTGACTGATAGGCGGCGCTCCGGAGGCCGAGCGCGATAGTCGCCGTCACGAAGGCGCTACTCGACACCGAGAGGCCGAAGAACAGCAGGATGATGATGACGAGCAGCGGCGTCCCGCGGAGGACGACGCCGGCCGTCTCGACGGCGCGTTTGAGCGGGCCGCGCCCGTAGACCTCAACGGCTCCCGCCGGAAACCCGAGCAGAAAGCCAAGCAGGATGCTCGTCGCTGTCAGGGCGACCGTGACACCCGTGCCGACGAGTAGCAGGTCGAGGTTCCCGATGACGAACGCCCAGTCACTCTGCAACGGGAGGGGTGGCATCGGTTACTGCTGGCCGAACCACTTGTTCGTCAGGTCCTGGTAGGTGCTGCCATCCCTGACGGTGGACAGGCCGTCGTTGAGTGCCTGCGTGAACTCGTCGTCGCCATCGCGGACGCCAAAGCCGAAGTTCTCGCCCGTCTCGTAGGTGAAGGCGATGGTGACCGGGCGCTGGGCGGCGAATGTCTGTGCGACCGGCTCGTCGATGACGACGGCGTCGATGTTGCCGTTCTGGAGGTCCTCGACAGCCAGCACGTAGTTGCCATAGGAGTTGTAGTTCGACTCATCAAGGTTCCCCGGCGAGATGAGTTCGTCCTGTACCGTCGTCTCGCCAGTTGTCCCCTTCTGTGCGCCGATAGGGCGTCCGGAGAGGTCCGACAGGGACGCCGGCGAGAAGTCGCCGTCCTCGCGGACGACAATCGCCTGATTCGAGCTGTAGTACGGGTCAGTGAAGTCGATGGTCTCGTCGCGCTCGTCGTTGATCGTCATCCCTGCGGCGACTACGTCGATGTTCTCGTTCGTCAGCGCCGGAATCAGGGACTTGAACTCGAACTCTTCCCAGCCGGCCAGGGTGTAGTCGGTCTCGTCGATGACCGCTTCGAGCAGGTCGATGTCGAATCCGACGAGTTCGCCGTCCTGCTTCATCTCGAACGGGGGGAACCCCGGTGCAGTTCCGGCAGTGATTTCGGTACTGCCGTCGCCGCCGTTACCGCCACCGCCGCCGAAACAGCCGGCAAGTGAGACGGTTACTGCGGTTCCACCGACCGTGGAGAGATACTGGCGTCGTGAAAGGCCGTCGTCTGACATAGTCCTCACCACACGACAGACCGGAATATATCTTACGTGTTAACCACGGGGGTGGTACTCGTATTCAATCGTCAGCGCGTGCTGTGTGCTGGGTATCGGCCGATTGCACCGACGGCGACTCCGCCGTATCGGTGTAGGCCCACGCCGTCGCCGCGACCATCGCGCCGAAGATGAGCTGTGCAGCACCGTGGTGGAGCACCTGCGCCGTGGCACCGAAGTTGAAGATGGTGTTTGCGCCGAGGAGAATCTGCATCGGAAGCACGACCGTGGCGACGCCTGTTGCGAGCTTGATCCGCCGGCTGTACTCACCACGCCACGCGGCGACCGTCGAACCGAGAATGCCGAAACCGGTAACCATTGCGACTAAACGGTGGAACCACTCGACGAAACTCGCCCAGTTTGCGGGGAACAGCCCCATCCAGCCGTCACAGAACGGCCAGCGTGCCTCACAGGTCAGCCCGGCACCAATAGCGCCGGTGTACACGCCGAGCAGGATGAGTGCGAACGTCAGCACCGTCGTCGTCGCCACCAGTCGGCGGAAACGGGTGGTCATATCTAGCACTTCGGTTGCACGTACTTATGCTCTCTTTTCCCGCTCTACCCACGAGTAGAATTATCTTTGCTGATACTCCCGGAGTCATCTTTATCTACAGGTGTGTTGGAATGGAACATAGCTAGCTTATGTTCGAACAGATCCGCACCTACATCTACGGCCAGGGGTCCCGTTCTTCGGACGCTACGGCCCGGCGGGCGGACGGGGGATTCGTCGCGAGTGACGGACGGACTCGCTTTTTGACCGACGCCATTGACCCAGACTCGCCACATCTCGACGATTGCTTTGAGGACCCAGATAAGGCCGCTATTGGGACCCAGCACGTCGAGCGGCAGTTCGAACTCGGCCCTGACGAAGTTCAGGCGCTGATCGGCGACTACGAAGCCGCCGGGATCAGCCAACGCGAGTTCGTCGCAACACAGAGCTTTGTTACCGAATCACTCGTCGAAGGTGCGTTCGACCAGCTCCGGGACGAACTCGGCCCGGACGCACAGGCCGCTATCGACGCTGTCGAGGCGGAGCTTCACGACGGGCTGCAAACGACGCAGTCTGTCTCTCAGGCTGGCGTCAGCGCATTCACCGATTCTACGGCAGATAGCAACTCCAGCGGTGGATTCGATTATCACGACATACTGCAGCATATTGGAACGCCGCTCTTTGTTCTGGATCCGGACGGCGATATCCTCAGCTGGAACAGTTCTATCGAAAATCTCACGGGCGTCTCCGAGGCCGAAGCAAAGGAGATGGAGATGGCGAGCATGGCGTTCTATCCGGACGGCCGGCGCGGACAGACGCTCGCTGACAAGGTTCTCGACGCCCCTGAGACGACCCACACAGAGTACGATGTGCCGAAAGTCGAGGACGAGGACTTCACACTGTATCGCGACACGAGCGTGATGGCCGACCAGCACGGGAACGAACGCCACATCTCGTTCAGCGCTGCCCCGATTTACGATGACGACGGCGAACTCATCGCGGTTGTCGAAATGGTTCAGGACCGAACTGACGAGGCCAACCGTCACGAGGCCGTGACGAGCCTAGTTGATGAGGTTAAATCGACTATGGCTGCACTCAAGAACGGGCGCCTCGATGCCCGGGCGTCGTTCGACCGGACCGACGGTGGCCAGTACGTTGATGACCAGCTGTACGAGGTCGTCGGCTCGCTCAACGCTATGGCCGAACAGGTCGAGCAGTTGGCGGATCAGGTGGACGAGCAGGCACAGCAACTCGCAGTCACTATCGAGCAAGCGAATTCGTCCGCAGAGGATGTCGAGACCCGGGTCACCGAGCAGACGGACTCCCTCACAGAGGCGGCCGACAACATCCAAGAAATCGGGGCCGGGATGGAGGAGGTCGCCGCGACGTCTAGCGAAGTGGCGTCGGCGGCCCAACGCGCGAAGGCGGCCGCAGAAGATGGGTCAGACGCCGGTGAAGCAGTTATGGACGTTACCGACGGGCTCGCCGAGACGAGCGACGACCTCGTGGACACCGTCACTGACCTTGACAACCAGATGGACGAGGTGAGCGAGATCGTTGAGATAATCGCTGACGTGGCGGAGCAGACGAATATGCTCGCGCTGAACGCCAACATCGAGGCGGCCAGAGCCGGCGAAAGCGGGAGCGGGTTCGCTGTCGTGGCCGACGAGGTGAAGACACTCGCTAACGAGACAAGCGAGTACGCCTCCGAGATCTCGACGAGCATCACTACGATTCAGGATCAGGCGACCGAGACGGCCGAGATGGTCGAAACCTCCCACGAACAGGTCGAGCGTGCGGAGACCGAGATCGCAGATGCGCTGGATGCACTGGACGAGATTTCCGACGCCGTTGAGGAAGCGACACGGGGCATCCAGGAGGTCGCCGACGCCAACGACGACCAAGCGAGCGCTATCGAGAACGTGACTTCGATGGTCGAAGACGCACAGAACCATGCCCAAGAGGCTGAAACGGCAACGAAGGAAATTGTCAAGGCCACCGACCGACAGGAAGACGCGGTCACCGAACTGACCGACCGGGTCGGCGAACTCACCAACACGAACTGAGGTCCGCGGCCGGTCCATCGGGCGGGTCCCCGGCGGCGGCTGTTTTCCAATTGATGAGACACGACCGGGGCAAAAACCGCTGCAACAAGCCGACATTCGACAACCGTCGTTGTACCGCTCGTCCGTTGACGGTAAACTTGTCTTTTTTACAGTAGGGTTCGACATCCGGATATGGGACTTGACGAGGATGCACTGGAGTACCACCGGAGCAAGCCGCCGGGGAAGATAGAGATTGCGACAACGAAGCCGACAAACACACAGCGGGACCTTTCGCTGGCGTATTCGCCCGGCGTGGCCGCGCCGTGTGAGGAGATCGACAAAGACCCTGAGAAGGCCTTCGAGTACACCGCGAAAGGGAATCTCGTGGGCGTCGTCTCCGACGGGTCCGCCGTGCTCGGCCTCGGCGACATCGGTCCGGAAGCCGGGAAGCCGGTCATGGAAGGAAAAGGCGTGCTGTTCAAGCGGTTCGCCGACATCGACGTGTTCGACGTGGAACTGGACACGGACAACGCCGAGGCGATGATACAGACAGTGGAGGCGATGGAGCCGACCTTCGGCGGTATCAACCTCGAAGATATCGCCGCTCCGGAGTGTTTCGAGGTCGAGCGCCGACTCAGCGAGAAACTCGATATCCCGGTGTTCCACGATGACCAACACGGGACCGCAATAATCTCCGGTGCGGCGCTCGTCAACGCGGCCGACATCGCCGACAAGGAGCTGGATGAACTGGAGGTTGTCTTTTCCGGGGCCGGGGCCTCAGCTATCGCCTCGGCGAAGTTCTACGTCTCCCTTGGCGTCTCGAAGGACAACATCACAATGTGTGACTCCTCGGGCATTATCACCGAGGAACGAGCCAACCACGAGGAACTCAACCGATTCAAACAGGAGTTCGCCCGAGACATCCCGGAGGGTGGCCTCGCCGACGCGATGGACGGGGCGGACGTGTTCGTCGGCCTTTCAGTCGGCGGCATCGTCGACCAGGAGATGGTGCGGTCGATGGCCAGCGACCCCATCATCTTCGCGATGGCGAACCCGGACCCCGAAATCGCATACGAGGACGCCAAGGCCGCCCGCGACGACACGGTGATTATGGCGACCGGCCGTTCGGACTATCCGAATCAGGTCAACAACGTCCTCGGGTTCCCGTTCATCTTCCGTGGTGCGCTCGACGTGCGGGCGACCGAAATCAACGAAGAGATGAAAGTGGCAGCGGCCCGCGCACTGGCCGACCTCGCAAGGCAGGACGTGCCCGACGAGGTCGTCAAAGCCTACGGCGACCAGCCGCTGCAGTTCGGCCCCAACTACATCATTCCGAAACCGCTAGACCCGCGGGTCCTGTTCGAGGTGACGCCTGCAGTCGCCGAAGCCGCCATCGAGAGCGGCGCGGCACGGACGGAACTCGACACGGCGGCCTACGTCGAAGAACTCGAAGCGCGGCTGGGCAAGTCCCGCGAGATGATGCGTGTCGTGCTCAACAAGGCCAAGAGCGACCCCCAGCGGGTCGTGCTCGCCGAGGGTCACGACGAGAAGATGATCCGCGCGGCCTACCAGCTGGTTGAACAGGGCATCGCCGAGCCAATACTCATCGGCGACGCCGACCGCATCGAGTCCACGCGTCGGAAGTTCGGGCTGGAATTCGACCCCGTCGTCGTCGATCCCGAGACAGCCGACGTGGCCGACTACGCCGACCGGTTGTACGAACTCCGCCAGCGGAAAGGCGTCACACGCCGCGAGGCCGACGAACTCATTCGGGACGGGAACTATCTCGGCAGCGTGATGGTCGAAATGGGCGATGCCGACGCGATGCTGACCGGCCTGACCCATCACTACCCTTCGGCCCTGCGCCCGCCGCTGCAGGTCATCGGGACGGCCGACGACGCCGACTACGCGGCCGGTGTGTACATGCTGACGTTCAAGAACCGCGTCATCTTCTGTGCGGACACCACGGTTAATCAGGACCCCGACACGGACGTGCTGGAGGAGGTTACCCGGCACACCGGGGAACTGGCCCGTCGGTTCAACGTCGAACCGCGCGCGGCGATGCTGTCGTACTCGAACTTCGGCAGCGTCGACACCAGCGGCACACAGAAGATCCGCCGGGCGGTATCCCGTCTACAGAACGACGACCGTGTGGACTTCCCGGTCGACGGCGAGATGCAGGCCGACACCGCCGTCGTCGAGGATATCCTGCAAGACACCTACGAGTTTTCCGAACTCGATGACCCCGCGAACGTCCTCGTGTTCCCCAACCTCGAAGCCGGGAACATCGGCTACAAGCTCCTCCAGCGACTGGGCGGCGCTGAGGCCATCGGACCGATGCTCGTCGGCATGGATAAACCGGTCCACGTTCTCCAGCGTGGCGACGAGGTCAAAGATATCGTGAACCTTGCGGGCGTCGCCGTCGTCGACGCACAGCAAGAGTAACCGATATAGCTGTCTTTTTTACGCGTTTACTGCGGAACGCGGAGAGCGCGCTTCGCACTGAAACCAGTTCGAAAAACCAGCGTTCGGGCCCGTCGCCGGAACGCGATGTCACGTACCGTCTCGCCGTCGACCACGAGTCGGTGGGTGGATAAAGAGCGCATCGATGACCGCCACAGCGCCGACGAGTGCGCCGCCAGCGATTGCCGCCTGAAGCGAGAGGCCCAGAACAACCGCGGCGGCGAGTGTGAAGATGAACACCGCGGGGATGACGGCGAGTACGAGGTCGTACCGCGTCGGCGACTGATGCGGCAACAGTTGCTCGGCGTACTGTCCGCTGAAACCGTCCGGTCCGTCAGTTCTGGTACTCAACGTAGCTCACCTCCCACTATATACTATCCTATTTCTAATACATAAAATTTGGTCTGTGTGACGTTGCCCAAACGTACGTGATAACAGGTGCAACTATTTTCATAACTTATGAAGATTATTACCTGTGAAAGACGACTGACGGAGAACCTTGTAGCCCCCGGCTACAGGTATTTCTATCTGTAGTCAAGTATTCTCTCAGAACCGCAGTCGTATGTGATATTTCAAGCACGATAGCCGTGTACTGAGCAAGGCGTTACAACAGCTACGTGCCACTGCTGACAGCGATGTGAAAGAATACGATGTCGCCGGTCGCCGATTGCTGGACGGGTTCCGTCAGTCCGACGCCCCGCCACGCTCTGCGCGTGACGGCGGTGGAACGCGTTCGTTTACGGTCGGCGCGTCAGGGAGAACGCACCGGTCCGGCTCGCCGTTGACGTGTGCGTACTGGTCAGGGGCGTTTGCCAGTGGGTGAGCGGGGTTGCGGTCGCCGGAGATCCGCGCGGCACGGACCTCGCCGAACCCATTGATGCGTGCCTGAATCCCGCGCCAGTGCAGCCCTGTCGCCGCCGGAACCGACACAGAGTGTGGCGGGTCGTAGGCGGAGCCATGGGAGGCAAGGACCTCCGCGTTCACGTTCTCAGCGAGCTGGTCGTGGTCGATGAGTAAGCCGACGCGAGCGTTGGGCGGGGCCCGTCTCGCAAGCACGTCGAGTCCCAGATGGAGCGCCCGATACTCCGCGACGTTGTTGTCGGGGCAGGTGTCTGGGACTGAGAGCCTGACAACGCGCTCACCGTCGAGCGTTTCGACGACGACACCCAGCCCGCCCGTCGGGCTATCCGACTCGCTGCCGGGTGATGTCGTGCCGTTGTGGGGTCTGAACGACCCGTCTGTGGCGATGTAGAAGTCTCGATGGTGACTCCGCGGCGGATGCGCGATGTGCGGCGTCGGTGATTCATCGAACAGGTCTCGAAGTGACGGCCGGCCGTAAGCGGCCATAGTTTCTATTGGGTAAGCAGGGTTTTAAATATATTCCCTCGACGGGGGTGTCGCTCCGGTACAGCGGTTTGAACGGTCTACTGGGCAGCCTACCGCTCATTTCAGACCCACCCCACACCGAACCTGTTAGCAGGTGAGAAAGAGTTATATCGGTGTAGGACAATGTTACCAATACACATGACTCCAACGAAAATTCGTGAACGACTCGAAGAGTCAGAGGACCGGGTCGACACAGAGCTGTTCGTCAGCGCGTTAGAGTACGTCCGGGACGACGGTCGCACGCGTCGCTAACCCCATTTTTATCGTGGCTAGCGGCTGAACGTACTGGGTCTAGCGATGGTGAGCGGCGAGACTAGCGGATTTGTGCGATACCTGTTGAGCACTCCCGTTGACCTGCTTAGTCGTCAGTGAGTTGCCACCCGTCGCCGGCCGATTCAACGACACCCCGCCGTTCCATCTCGGTCGTGACCTCGCCCAGTCGGTTCGGCTGAGCAATTTCTAGGTTCGTGCGGCTGACGCCGTGGTACTCCCGGAGCAAACGGCGGATGTCGTCCTCAGTGTGGGTCTGCTGGTCGCTCTTTGCCATCACGCCCGCCACAAGTTCGACCATGTCCTCGACGAAGTTCCAGGGGTAGACGACCCAGGTCCACTCATCGAGGGACTCGCCGACGAACTCCGGTTCGTGGTCGCTGGTCTGGAGTAACTGGAGCGTCGCCGTTCGGACGCTGCTGGGGTTTCGGTCACGCACGCACTCGGCAGCCGTCTCAATGGACTGGCCGGTGTCGGCGATGTCGTCGACGACCAGCACGTCCTTCCCCTCGACCGCGCCGTCGGCCAGCGGATATTTCACCTGTGCCTCCTCGCCTTTCGCCGCGGTCCCGACATAGTGTTCGACTTTCAGGCTCGCCAGGTCGTCCAGCCCGAGGAAGTCACAGAGACAGCGCCCGCCGAACCAGCCGCCCCGTGCCAGCGCGACGACCACATCGGGTTCGAACTCGGCGGCCTTCACGTCGTCAGCCACGTCTCGACAGAGGCCGTAGATGTATTCCCAGTCGGTGATGGTACACGAGAACTCATCCGGTAGCTCGCCCATACGAGATGGCGTGTGTGGCCGGACTTAACCGTTGCATATTCCGCATCAGTTGCCGAGCACGGTTGAACCGCTACGCGTCCGGGTCGCCTTTCCGGAACTCCCGGAGGAGGACCGTCGCGTAGCTCCCCTTTGGCAGGGAGAACGAGAACGTCAGGTCGGCGCTATCGCGCTCAACACCGAGTTCAGTCCGAAGCAGGATGGCCCGCCGCGTCCCGTCGCTGTCGAACGCGCCGGGAAGGTCGAAGTCGCCCTGTTCGAGGCCCACGTCGTCAAGGACTTCACGAGCGATATCGCCCGGTTCGCCACTGCCCAGCTCGGTATCGGTCCCGACCAGCGGCGCGGTGACAAACGCTCTCCCGCGCTCGCAGTGGCGCTCAACGGTCGACAACCGCTTGGCAGTGACTTCCTGGGTGCGGTCGGCGTCCGGAATCGGGAAGTCCTCGGGCGCGTCGCTGTCACGGAAACAGACTACGTCGCCTTCCACGGGCCGGTCGAAGGGGAGGCCCCGTTCCAGCCGCTCGGAAAGGATGCGGTTGAAGACGTACGACTGGGCGGCGTTGACGAACAGCGACTGGAGGTTCGACGGCAGCGCCTCCAGTGCCTCGCGGAAGTCCGCCGGCTCGCTGGCCCCGTTCTCGACCAGCCGGTGACAGATAGAGCGCTCGTAACCCAGCGCGCCGGGCAGCCTGTCCAGCGCGCCGGCCCAGTCGTGGGTTTCGTCGACGTATCCCCGCGCCTCCTGCGTTGACTCTGGTTCGCGCTCGTTCGGGTTTCCAACGTAGGCGAGAACCGCGTCTTTCCACTCGCCGCGGGCGATGGCCAGCCCGACCTCGTGGGTGACCGGTCGGCGCGACCCGAACCGCTGCTGGCCGAAGTAGTTGGGCACGCCGACCGTCGTGTCGCCGTCCGGCAGTGTGGGATCGCTAGAGCGGTCTTCGTCCGATAGCGGGTCGTCCCCGCTGGCGAACGCACGCAGGTCAGCCACCACGCTGGCGGCATTGTCGGTGTTTTCCGTGTCTCTGACGACTATCTCGAAGGCGTTGCCCGCCAGGTCGCCGAAGAGAATCGGGCGGCCGGCGCGACCGATGACCTCGACGTCCGTGCCGCCGATTTCCGGCAGGTCCCCGGCTGCGACCCCTTTCACCGAGAATAGCTGGGTCGTGACCGCGCGCTTGTCTTTCGTCCCCGCCCACGACACCCGTTCGCGGGAGATGCCCAGGCGGTCGGAGAGCTTGCTGGCGAAGTCGTTGGTTTCCCAGTTCCGTAGCTCCGCCCGGAAGACGAGATGCGGGTACGCGCCGGTGTCGGCGTCGACCGGTTCGGTGTCGAACGCCTCCAGTTCCCGGACGCGGAAGTCCGCGGGCGACGAGCGGAGGCGGCCGCCCACCCCGTCGGCGTCGCTGACGTAATACTCCATACCGACCGCCTGCTCGATTGGGTGGGCCGCTTGCATTGGTCGACTGTTCGCGGCTCGGCGCTTATGATTGGCGTTTGCGGACTCGGCGTGGGTCCGTCTCTCAGCCGATACCTAGTGTTATCACGGGACATACTCTATCTAGCCACAGGTCGTGGCTATGCAGGCGACCGGAGAGCACCACGATGCCAAAGCTAGCATGTAAGAGCTGCGGACGAGAGATTACGTTCGACAGGGACGGCCAGGAGTCCCGCGCACCGATGCGGTACTGCCCGCGCTGTGGCGAAGAGTTCCCGCCACGCGAGGAGTGGTAGGCCGGCACAGCGGTTCATTCGTACGCCTCGAACTCCCGGCCGAAGACGATGAAGTAAACGACGCCGATGAGGCCGACCACCGTCGCGACGCCGAAGGCCAGTTCCGGACCGGCCTGTATGACGACATCGCCGATAGCCACTGCCCACTCGCTGCCATAGAGCCAGCCACCGAGCGCGGCGCTCGGGATGACGAGCGTGTTCCGAAGCAGGTAGTACGTCCCGGTGACGCGGCCGCCAGCGTCCTGTTCTGCCGGGCCGACGATGAGCGCCTTGTGGGCGGGCAGGCCGGCAAAGCGCAGGCCGGAGAACGCGAACAGGAGCACCAGCACCCACTGGTTGCCCGGCGCGAAGATGAGCAAGAGCGGAAACACGGCGTAGACGAGAAAGCCGAGCGCGACGGCGGGCTTGAGGCCGGCCCACTCGGTGAGCTTTGCGACGGGAGCCATCGAAAGGATAGCGACGACCATCTCGACGCCGAGCAGGACGCCGAAGAAGGCGTCGGGCCGCAGTTGCAAACCGAAGCCGGTGAACCCCACAGAGAGGAACTCGGTGACGACGATGACGAAGAAGACGTACACCATGCCGTTGGCGAAGCGGACGAACGTATCGGCGACCAGAAGGGGGCGGAGTGTCGCCGGCATCGTCCGCAGGTCGGCGAGTATCTGGTCGATGCCCTCGAAGGACTTTCCGAGCGTGTCCTCGCTGGCGTCGTAGAGGAAGTGCTGGGCGACGGTGGCGACGACGCCACAGGCCAGCGCGACCAGCAGCACGCGCCCGAAGCCGTCGACGAAGGTCGCGGTCGTCGCGAGCAACGCCGCGGCGGCGAGGGGCCCGAGTAGGAAGCCGATGCGGCGGAACATCTCCGTGCTGGCGAACCCCATCGCCAGCCGCTGTGGCGGGACGCTCTGCTTGACGATGGCGAAGGTCGCGCCAAGCCCGAAGGACTTCCAGGCCTGTGCGAGAAAGAGCCCGACGAACACGAGCGTCCAGGCCGGCAGCGTCGTCGCGCCGAGTGTGACATCGCCGATGACCGAGGCGAGATACCAGATGCCGAAGCCGACCGTCGCCAGCGTCGCGAAAGCGGTCAGCGCCAGCCGCGAGCCGATGCGGTCCGACACCGCGCCGCCGGGATAGGGGTACACCGCGCTGATGAGGTTCCCGACACTCCCGTAGAGACCGATAACACCGGCGCTGGCCCCCAGAATCCGCATATACTCGGGAATATATCGGCTGGTCATCTGGAACGCGAGGCTGAACGCCAACATCGACAGCGACAGGACGAGTACGTCCCGCTCCAGCGCGAAGAACTGCCGGAAGGAATCGAGCAGGTCAACGTCCTCGTCGGCCCCTGTCTCAGTTGCCATTATCGAAGTGCAGTTTCCCCACCAACTTAACGCTCGAAGAAGGGGCAATCGGCCGTACTGTCTCGCCGGAGTCCCTGTTCAGTACGGCAGGACGAACAGCACGACAGCCAGGAATGGCGTGAGCGCGAGCAACATTGCGATGGCGTAGCCGAACATCTCCCGGGCCTTGATGCGGGTGATGGCGAGCAGCGGCAGCGCCCAGAAGGGGTTCAGGAGGTTCGTGTGGGCGTCACCGACGGCGTAGGCCATCGTCGCCTGCCCAGCCGGGACGCCGAGGTTCTGCGCGGCTTCGAGAATCGGCGGCCCGAGAATGATCCACTCACCGCCGCCGGACGGTGCGAAAATGTTGACCGTGGCACCAGTGAGCCAGGCGATGACCGGGAACGTCTGTGGTGTCGAGACCGAGATGAGCGCGTTGGCCATCAGCTGCGCCAGCCCGGAGGTAGCCATCATCCCCTGAATGCCAGCGAAGAACGGAAAGAGCAACACGATGCCCGACGCGGCGGTCGCCGCCTCGCCGAACTTCTCCCGGTAGGTCTGTGGGTCCATGTAGATGAAGATCCCAATCGTCAGGAAGCCGAAATTGACGATGTTCAGTCCGAGCGCGTCGATGCCGGACTGAACGAACTGCGAGGCGACCAGCGCGATACCGGTCAGACCGATAATCCCGCCGAGAACGCGGCTGTGGTTGAGACGCTCGGCCGGGACCTGCTTGGTGGTCGCAGTCGTCTCAACACCGCCGTCACTCGCGGACTCGAACAAATCGTCTTCGGGGATGTAGTGCGTGATGCCCCGCGTCTGGTCACCAGTCGGCGTGATGACGTAGAGGACGACGAGCGCGTAGGCTATCGACAGGCCGGTCAGAATGAGGCCGTAGGGGTGGAAGATGGTCTCCGAGGCGGAGACGACGACGTCGATAACGCCCTGCTGGATGAACTCGTTGCCCTCTGTCGCAAGCAGGAGCGGCGCGGACCCGGACAGCCCCCAGTGCCAGGTGAGACCGAGGCCGAGATAGCCCGCCACACAGAGGACCGGATAGTGGACATCGATACCGTTCTCGTGGGCGGTCTTGCCCATCTCCCGGGCGAAAATCGCGCCGAGGATGAGGCTCAGTCCCCAGTGAACCCAGCCGAGCAGCATCGTCAGCAGGCCGACGAGAACGACTGCCTGTTTCCCGGTGTTGGGAAGCTCCGTCAGCCGGCGGATACCGGCGTTGACACGGGGGTGGTACGCCACGACGAAGCCCGTCATCAGGATGAGGACCATCTGCATCGAGAACGTCAGGAAGGCCCAGAAGCCGTCGTACCAGAACCCGACCATCTCCACGGGACCGGCCCCGGTGAGGCCGACGCCGGCCAGAAATACGACGTAACTGAGGATGAGCGCGAACAGGAACGGGCTTGGCATCCACCGTTCCACCCATGCAGAGAGTCGATAGCCGATACGTTCGAGGGCAGTTTCGCCTGTGTTATTATCTGACATGCTGTTGCCACCTCCTCGCGAATATATCATAAAAGTTTGCCATTATTTTGTCAGTTCTGTGCCGGTCACCGTTACACAGCCACGGTCCTGTGACGCGGTTCCGATGACTGCACCGACCCTGACGGATGATTTTATTTCGAGCCCGAGGCAAGCCAGCGTATGTCATACAAAGTCGTCGTCTCTGACACCAAAGTGATGGACGGGGAGACACGGGCGGCGGTGTTGGATGCGGTTGATGCGACCGTCGAAACGATAGCGGCGAAAGAGCCGGAGGCCGTCGCACGCGCAGTAGACGGTGCGGACGCATTGATCGTCGACGCCGGCACGCAGGTCACGGCCGAGGTCATCGAGGCCGCCGACTCGCTCAAAGTGGTGGGCCGGGCCGGCATCGGTATGGACAACATCGCCGTTCGGGCGGCGGTTGCGGCCGGCGTAACGGCCGTCAACGTTCCGGACTACTCTGTCGAGGAGGTGTCGACCCACACGTTCGCACTCATGCTCGCTTGCCTGCGGAGGATACCCACGTTCGACCGCTCGGTCAAGCGTGGCGAGTGGAAGTGGGCTGTCGGACAGCCGATCCGTCGCCTCGCCGGCAGCACCGTCGGCCTCGTCGCCTTCGGCAAGCTCGCCAGCCGGTTCGCCGCGAAGCTTCGTGGGTTCGATATCGATGTTATCGCCTACGACCCGTACGCGCCCGAGTACCGGATGGGTGACCTCGGCGTCGAATCGGTCACGCTCGAGACGCTGCTGGGCGATTCCGATATCGTCTCGCTGCACGCCCCGTTGACCGATGAGACACGGGGGATGATCGACGCCGACGCGCTTGACCGAATGCACGACGACGCACTGCTCGTGAACACGGGCCGGGGCGGGCTCGTCGACGAAGCAGCGCTGTACGACGCGCTCATCAGCGGCGATCTCGGCGGGGCCGGGCTGGACGTGCGCAAGCCAGAGCCGCCGGGAGACTCACCGCTACACGACCTCGACAGCGTTGTCTGTAGTCCCCACGTCGCGTGGTATTCCGAGGAGTCCCGGGTCGAGCTGACACAGACCGTGGCCGAAGATGTCATCCGGGTACTGCGGGGCGAGCAGCCCGAGAATCCCATCGACCCCGAGACCGGCTGGTTCTGACGGTCTCGGCGGCCGAGAGGCCTTACGTGTCGGCTGCGTCGAGGAGTTCGATCGCGAGGTCAGCAGCTTCGACCGCCGATTCACCGAAAACGTAGGTTATCGGTTCGATACCGAACGCGCCGCTGTGGTAGCTGACTCGGGGGACATCGCCGCGTTCGCGGAAGGTGGCTTCGAGCCGTTCGTCCCGGTCCTCGTAGCCGGCGTCGAACTCCAGCAGCTCGATACCCTGTTCCTGAGCAGCATCGAGAAATGCCTCGTCGGTCGTCAGGTTGAGCGCCGCTCGGCGCGAGGAATCGACCGCTATCGCAGCCAGTATCGTCCCCGCGACGTGTTCCGACGCGCCGAACTCGGGGTTCGACGGGACGTTGACCCGCCCCCGCAGGTCGTGAATCCGGCCGGGGACTGCGGCCACGTCGAGCGCGTCTTCGGCGTCCGGCAGTGCCATGCCGACGTTCATCCCCACGTTCGGGATGGCGTCGGCGACGAAGTCGCTGTCGGCCAGGAGTCGCGTGGCTCTCCGGACCGACGACAGGACGGTCCGTTCCGCCTGGACCGCGGTGTCTGTCCCCCGAACACAGAGGTCACAGCCCATCCCCTGTAGCGCCGGCATTTCCTCCTCGTGGACCGCACAGATGGGCCCCCGGTCCTCGAATTCCCGCACCAGAGCGAGCAGTTCGTCCAGCACCGCGTACTCGTCCATCTCACCCGAAGCCAGCCCGTCGGCGATCCGCTCGATGGTCTGTTGCATCCGGGTATCCGTCCGGAACCGCTCCTCGGTGGTAACCGAGCCGCTGCCGTACTTGCTTACTGCAGCCTGTGTCACGCCGAGCTGGTCGGCGATTTCCTGCTGAGTCCATCCCTTCTCGTCGAGTTTCGTGGCAAGCATCGCCCGGGCCGTCGGGAGGAACCGCTCGACCACGATTTCGCTCGGTAACTGCAGTGTCATTGCCAGGGGTGAGGGCCGTGGTTCGCTTAGCAGTTGGGACTACGAACGGTGTCGGTCGACTGCGTAGCTGTTGGTGCAGACGGCCAGAACATCACCGAGACGCTCAGAACCCACAGCTCACTGCACGCGCTATTCACTTGCACATATACAACTTAGTTGTATTAGCAGGATATATTACTTCGGAGTTTGTTGTATGGGCTATCAATGGCGTTCAGTGACCACCTGCTCGACATCGGCGAGGATATCTGGGACGCACAGAAGGACCACCCGTTCGTCCGCGAACTGGCCGACGGGACGCTCGATGAGGCGGCGTTCAAACACTGGGTGAAACAGGACTACCGATACCTGCAAGACTACGCACGGTTGTTCGCGCTCGCTGGGGCGACGGCCGGCGACGAGTCGACGATGACGCACCTGCTCGGGGTCGCCCACCAGGTGCTCGACACCGAGATGGACCTGCATCGGGAGTTCGCATCGGACTACGGCATCTCAGAGCGTGAGCTGGAGTCGACCGAGAAGGCACCGACGTGTCTGGCGTACACGAACTTCCTCGTTCGGACGGCCTACGAGGGACATGAGGCCGAGATTGCCGCGGCGCTGTACCCCTGTATGCAGGGCTATCTCGACGTGGCCGAACACATGGCTGACTTGGCCGACGGCGAACACCGGTACACGCCCTTTATCGAGATGTACACCAGCGACGACTTCCGCGAGGCGACAGGCTGGTGTCGGGCGTACGTCGACCGCTGTGGCGAGCGCTATCCCGGCCAGCACGACGCCATGGAAGACGCGTTCCGCACGAGCGCGAAGCTCGAACACCGGTTCTGGGAGATGGCCTACACGCAGGAGGGGTGGGAGCTATGACGACGGCCGAAACATACTCGGCGTACGCCGAGCGCACCGACGAACCCCGATTCACCGAGTGGCTCCGCGACCAGAGTCAGCCGGACTGGGACGCCGCCGTCGAACACCGATTCGTCGAGGAACTCGGGGCCGGCACGCTCGACGAAGACGCGTTCGCCGAGTATCTGGTACAGGACTACGCGTTCGTCGACGAACTCGTCGGGACGTTCGGCCACGCGGTCGGACAGGCACCGGATATGGCCGCCAAACGACGGCTTGTGGAGTTCCTCGATACCGTGACCGACGAGGAAGACGACTACTTCGAGCGCTCCTTTGCCGCACTCGGCGTCGAAGATTCACGCTGGCAAGACCCCGAGCCGACGGACGCGACGGCGGCGTTCGTCGACCTGCTGGGTCGTGCCGCCCGAGAGGGGGGTATGCCGAAACGCTGGCGGTCCTCGTTCCGGCAGAGTGGATATACGAGTCGTGGGCGACGGCGGCCGCGGCGGCCCACGGCGACCCGGACAGCGAGGGGCTTCCCAGCGCGGGGATGGGCCTGCCGTTCTACTTCGCCGAGTGGGTCGACCTCCACGCCGTCGACTCCTTCGTCGCGTTCGTCGACTGGCTCCGGGGCGAACTCGACGCCATCGGGCCGTCGCTCTCGCCCCGCCGGGAAGCCCGCGTCGCGTCGCTGTTCGACCGGACGGTCACGCTCGAACGGCAGTTCTTCGAGACGGCCTACGAGAACCCCCGAGCACCAGTCGACAGCGAGGTGAGCCCGTAAATGGCTTCTTCGGCTGTGGTCCTCGGCCTGACCGCGGCGACCGTGCTCGTGTTCACCGGCATTGGCCTCTTCGCCGCGCGCGGTCGCATCGACTCGGTGGAGACGTACATCTCGGCCCGCGACTCGGCCGGTAGTGGGACCCTCGCCGCGACGGTCATCGCGTCGATGATGGGCGTCTGGATTCTGCTGAGCCCCGCCGAGGCCGGGGCCGCCTTCGGTGGGCTGCCCGCCGTGCTGGGCTACGCCATCGGCAGCGCGATTCCGCTCCTCCTCTTTATCCCGGTCGGCGCTCGCATCCGCGAGGTGATGCCCGCCGGCCACTCGCTGACGGAGTTCGCCTACGCTCGCTTTGGCTCCGGGATGTACCTGCTCGTCCTGCTAGTCTCAGTGTTTTACATGTTCATCTTCCTCGCTGCGGAGATGACTGGCATCGCCGGCGCGCTCGCCCTCGTCGCGGACGTGCCGCTCTGGCAGACCTCGCTGCTCATCGGCGGCTTCGTCCTCGTCTACACGACCTACGGTGGGCTGCTCGCCAGCATCGTCACCGACACCGTCCAGACGCTGGTCATCCTCCCACTGCTAGCCGTCGGCTTCGGCGGCGCACTCCTCTCGCTTGGTGGCACGAGCGAGTTCCACGCGACAGTGGTGTCGGCCGACCCGACGCTGCTCGACCCGACGTTCGGTCCCGGCCTGCAGTTCGGGCTGTACGTCGCCTTCGCGCTTCTGGGCGCGAATATGCTGAATCAGGGCGTCTGGCAGCGGGTGTACGCCGCCGACGGCGAGGGCGCTCTCCGTCGCGGAATGGGCATCGCTGCCCTCGTCGTCGTCCCAATGCTTCTGCTGTCAGGCCTGTTCGGCATCGCCGCCGCGGGGCTAGGACTCACTGAGTCTGGGTCCGCAAGTATTGCCTTCTTCCTCGTACTGGCAGAGGCGTTCCCGACGTGGGTGACTCTGGCCGTCGTCGTCCTCGCCGTCCTGCTGGTGATGAGTTCGGCCGACACGATGTTCAACGCCATCGCCAGCGTCGTCACCGCCGACCTCGCTCGACTGCTCGATGACCCCGACCAGCGGACCCTGTGGCTCGGTGGCCGCGGGCTGACAGTCGCTGTCGCGCTCGCCGCGATGTTCATCGGCGCGCAGGGGTACAGCGTCCTCCAGTTGTTCCTGACTGCCGACCTGCTGGCCGCTGGCGTCTTCGTGCCCTTCCTCGCCGGTCTCTACACTGAGCGCCTCACCGGTCCGGGCGCGGTAGTCTCGGGCATTGCAGGGCTCCTCGTCGGGTTCGCCTACTTCCCGTCGCTGCGTGGGCTCGTCGCCGCCGTGCCAGGCGTCGGGAGTCTGTTGCCGACCCCGTCGTTCCTGCTCGCCTTCGCCGGCGCGACGCTCGTCTCGGCCGCTCTCACCGTCGCGGCGACCGTTCTCGGTGGAGCCGACGCCGACCTCGACAGCCTCGGGCGGGAGGTCCGCGCGCTTGACGATCCGGTGGCTGACGGGGGGTCCGAGCAATGACTCTACCAGCCGTCCTCCCCCTCGCCGCGCTCGGGTCAACCGCGTTCGCGGCGCTGGCCTGGGGGTCGATTCTGCTCGTGCTCGCCGTCTTCCTCGCCGTCGGCTGGCTTGTTCTGACCGAGTAGCCCGACCACGGTGAAAGCCTGAAGATGAGGTTTTCATGGTAACAAGACACATACTTATCATGATGGGGTGCGGAGCATCGCACATGCAGACCTTCGTGCTTGCGACGAACTCCGAGACTGTCAGCCAGATACTGTGTTCGTACCTCGAAGGAGTCCTCGACCCGGAAGACAGTGTGTACGCAGTTAATTCACAGCCGGGTGGAGACAGAACACCACCGGACGCGGTCGCCGACGGGAAGGCCGCGCTCGAAATCGTCTCGGACCGTCTGGGCGACCAGGTGTCCGTCGAGACCTACCAGATAATCCGGGGGAACAGGCCGGCGGACGATATCTTCGACATCGCCGCGGAAGTCGACGCCGACGAACTGGTCATCGGCGTCCGCAAGCGGAGCCAGACCGACCGGCTCATCTTCGGCAGCGTCGCCCAAGATATCATGCGGCAGTCCGACTATCCGATGCGGGTCGTGCCGCGAGACTGAGCAGCAACTGACCGGGGACAACAAACCGCAAAGAAAGCGAAAACCGAGACAGCCGGGTTATTCGGCCGACTCGTAGTCGTCGAAGGCGTCGATTTCGACGCCCTCGTCAGTGATTTCGGCGAGCACGACGCCGTTACCGGACCCGGTGTCGCGTTCGGCCGCGGCGTTGACCGCGCGGATCGCCAGGTCACGGGCCTCGGAGAGGCTCATCCCGTGGTCGTACTGGCCTTCGATGGTCCCTGTTGCGACCATCGTCCCGGAGCCGGTGACGGTGTAGTCGTCTTCAAGCACGCCGCCAGCGGGGTCGACGCTGTAGACGTGGCTGCCCTCTTCGTCGACGCCGCCCACGATGGGGTTGATCGCGAAGTACGGGCCGCCGCGGGCGAAGTTGCCCGCAAGCGTCGCCAGCGCGTGAATCGAGAGCGGTTCGTCGCGGCGGACCTCGTAGAGGTCAGCCTCGGCGCGTAGCGAGCGGATGAACGACTGCGCCCCGCCGACGCTGCCGACCAGCGTCATCGCGGCCGTCGGGTGAATCTGCTCAACCTTCTGGACCTGCTTATTCGAGACGAAGCGGCCACCGAGGGAGGCGCGCCGGTCTGTCGCGATGATGACGCCGTCCTCCGTCGAGAGGCCGACGGTCGTCGTGCCGGTCTTGACGACGTTCTCCTCGTCGCGGCCGCTGTCCTCGTTCGGCAGGTTGCCGACCTCGGGCTCATACGCGTCAGTCAGTCGGTTATCAGGGTCGTGCATTATTCCTCACCTCCGAGTTCGAACTCTTCAAGTCGCTCGGCGATGTCGTCCTCGGCGAGCTTTTCGAATTGCTCGCTTTCCACGTCGATGGTGGCGATGTCGACACCAGTCGCGTCGAGGCCGTCCTCGTTGACCGAGGCCAGCGCCCGGAGCGCGAGTTCGATGCCGCCTTCGAGGTCCATCCCCTCGGCGTACTCCTCTTCGAGGAACGACTGGATGTCCTCGCGGGAGCCGCCGATGGCGACTGCCTGCCACTCGTAGGGCGTCCCCGAGGGGTCCGTCTCGAAGAGGCGCGGTTCGCCGTCCTCGATACCGGCGACCAGCAGCGCGACACCGAACGGGCGTGCGCCGCCGGTCTGCGTGTACTGCTGGATGTAGTCCGTGATCTCCTTTGTCAGGGACTCGACGGAGGCCGGCTCGTCGTAGCGCAGGCGGTTGACCTGTGACTGCCGGCGCGCCACGTCGATAAGCTGGCGCGCGTCGGCCACGTGACCCGCACTGGCGACGCCGACGTGAGAGTCGATCTCGTGGATCTTCTCGATGCTGTCGCGCTCGATGAGCGGCGACCGGGCGTGGCGGTCAGCGGCGATGACCACGCCGTCCTCGGTGCGGACCCCCACGCTGGCGGTTCCGCGCTTGACGGCTTCTCGTGCGTACTCAACCTGATAGAGGCGTCCGTCCGGGGAGAAGATGGTAATCCCGCGGTCGTAGGCCTGTTGTTCGTTTCCTTGCATGATGTATCGTGTTGTTGTTCACCTGAGGTTAGGGTTGCTCTTATATAACCGTATCGCGGGCCGCTGCCCTCAGAACAGCGGCAGGTCGCCGGTGACGCGGTCCACCAGCTCGTCCTCGGCGGGGCCGACGGCGAGGGCCGTGACGGTTCCCGGGTCGAGCTGTGTGTGGCCGGCGTCTCGGACGACCGCATGCGGCAGGCCTTCGCGCTCGGCCACGTCCGCGAGTTCGAACAGCTCGGACTCGCTGGTGGCCTTCAGGACGACTTTCTTCTGCCCCGCACCCTTCCAGGCTTTGCGGGGTTTCGGGCCGGCGTCCTCGTAGGCCGACAGCGAGGCGTGGGCAACCTGGGCGGCGAGTTTGCCCTCTCCCATACCGATGTCGGCCCGCGCGACGATAGCCTGCTTCATACGATTACATGGCCACCCGTACTTAAACTCCCGTCGGACTCCCTCCACGGTTGCACATACCACAGAGTACATACGCCGTGGCCGAGCACACCCCGGAGATGCCCTCCACCATCCGAACGTTTCTCCTGCGACCGGGCGCGTTCTTCGAGCAACGGCGCGACCAGCTAAACGGCTTCCGTGGCAGTGGCCTCGCTTTCGGCATCGCCATCGTCGTCACAGTGGTTCTCGGACTCGCGCTCCGGCTGTTCGCCGTGCAGTTCACCGGCACTGTTGAGAGAGACAATCCCGCTCGACCCTCGGAACAGATGTGCGAAGACGGCGGTGTCGGCGGCATAACCGTCTCCGGCTGTGACGAACCGGCGACGAGAACTGTCGAAGTCAGCTCGCTCATCTGGGGCTATGCGACTGAGATCCTTCCAGGGCTGTTTATCGGCTTCATCATCGTCTGGGTCGGATTGATGCTCGGTCTGTACGTGGGTGCGAAGCTAGCCGGTGGATCTGGCCGGTTCGGCGAGACAGCGGAGATCACCGCCTGGGGACTGCTCCCGTCTGTTGTCGGCGTTGTCGCCGGCGGTGCTGCGCTCGTCTTTTTCGCGGCCAGCACAGACCTCTCCGCGTCCTCTCCGGAACTGCTGCTCGAACAGGTTCGGCGTCTACAGAATGGGCTTTCAGGATTCGTCTTTCTCGCAATACAGGTCGGAACCGCAGCCTGGCAGGCGTACGTCTGGGCTGGCGGCCTCCGGGTCGTCCACGAGATTAGCAGGTATGCGGCGGTCGCCATCGCTGTTATCGCCGCGACGCTCCCTGTGATAGCCGCCTGACGCTGTCGGCTGTCTGTCTGTAAGGAATTGCGCCACCGCGAATATCTTAAAACAGTTACAGCCAGCAGCATGAGAATCGGGGAGTTTAGGCTTCCGGCCGCACACGCCACTCTCATGATACTCTCAGATGCGGATATTCTCCGACGACTGGAGCAGGGTGACCTCGTCGTCGAACCGCTCGACGACCCGGACATCCAGATTCAGCCCGCCAGCGTCGACCTCCGCCTCGGACATGAGTTCCTAGAGTTCCAGCACGCCAACATCCCCTGTATTCATCCGAACTCCGAGGACGAAGTCTCTGACTACGTTGAGGAGACGGTCATCGAGGAAGGCGGGGAGTTCATCCTCCACCCCGGCGACTTCGTGCTGGGGACGACCCACGAGCGCGTCGCCATCCCCGACGACCTCATCGCCCACGTCGAAGGCCGCTCATCGCTGGGCCGCCTGGCGATTGTGGTACACGCGACAGCCGGCCTGTGTGACCCCGGTTACGAGGGGCAGATCACGCTCGAACTGTCGAACCTCGGCACCGCACCCGTTGCACTCACACCCGGAATGCGAATCTCACAGCTTACGTTCACGGAACTCAAGACACCTGCTGACCGCCCGTACGGGGCCGAGCGCGGCTCGAAGTACCAGGGTCAGTCCGGGCCGCAGGCGAGCAAGATACAGGGAGACAGAGAATTTGGAGGCGACCAATAGATGCGGTTCATCGAGGAAATCGTCGTCGACGACTTCCTGCCGACGTTTCGCTCGCTGCTGGCCGACGCCCTCAGGGAGCGCGGGCTGACACAGTCCGAGGTCGCCGACTTGCTCGGTATCAGCCAGAGCGCGGTGTCGAAGTACGTCCACGGCGACGTGGCGCGCCACGAGGACCTGCTGGCCCACCGCGGGCTGGAGGAACTGGTCGAGCGACTGGCTGACGGGCTGGCCGACGGCGATATGAGTTCCGTTCAGGCGCTGGTCGAAACAGAAGTGTTCATCCGCGAACTCGAACAGGGCGGCGTCCTCGCGCAGTTACACGAGGACGCGGTCCCAGAGCTGGGCGACTACGACGACGAGTTCGCTGTCCACGACCCGGACTCACAGCTCCGGTCGGCCGAACGGACGCTCGCGTCGGTGCGGCGCGGACTCAGCGTGCTGGAAAACACTAGTGGGTTCGCGACGCTCATTCCGGCGGTCGGGTCGAACCTCGTCCAGTGTCTCCCCGAGGCCGATAGCATCGAGGACGTGGCCGCCGTCCCGGGGCGGATTCTCGACGTGAAAGGACGGGCAACGATTCCGGCGGACCCGGAGTTCGGCGTCAGCGAGCACGTCGCGTCGCTGTTGCTGGCGGCGCGGGCCGCCGGGAGCGACGCCCGCGCAGTGTTGAACGTCCGCTACGACGACGGCGTCGTGACCGCACTTCGAGATGCCGGTCGGACTGTGGTCGAGTTCGACGCCGAGGAGAGCGTCGAGCCGGCCGTTGCGGCCGCGCTGGCTGACGACCCGGGGGCCGACGTGCTCTATCACACCGGCGCGATGGGGATCGAGCCAGTGGTGTACTTGCTCGGGGACGACGCCGTCGCAGTCGCTGAAACGGCGCGCGAAATCCTGTGACCGACGCGCAATCATTCTACGGCCGGTGGGCGCGGGTGTACGACTGGGTAGCGAATGCGCCCGGTGTGGCGTCCTGGCGCGACCGAACGGTGGACTCGCTGGCGCTTGCACCCGGCGACACCGTCGTCGAGATGGGCTGTGGCACGGGCGCGAACGTACCCTACCTTCGGGAACGAGTCGGCCCGCCGGGTCGAGTCGTCGGCATCGACCTGACACGAGAGATGCTCGACCGCGCACGCGAGCGACCCGCGCGAACGGGCGGGACCGTCCACTACGTACAGGCTGACGCCGCCCGCCCGCCGATTCGAGCGGCCGATGCCGTCCTGGCGACGTTCGTCGCTGGCATCTTCGAGGACCCCGCGGCGGCCGTCGACGCGTGGTGTGACAGCGTCACCCCCGGCGGCCGTGTCGCCCTGCTGAACTTCCAGCGGAGTCCCAGCGCCCTCGCCGCGCCGCTGAACCTCGCGTTCGAGGGGTTCGTCCGCCTTTCCGCGCCGGGAGCGCGCCTGTCCAGACGGTCACACGCCAGCGCGTTCGAGCGGCGGGTACGGGCGGCCCGCGAGCGACTTACCGAGCGGACGGTCGCGCGGCGCTACGAGACGATAGCCGGCGGGTTCGTCGGCCTGCTGAGTGGAACTGTGCGGTAACGGGAGTGGTGCGTCGGGCTGCTATGGGCAATACCGTTCGGCGTGCTCAGGACAGAATTCGGGCGCTCGTAGCTGCGCGGCGACCACGCCGGGCTGGCGGTGCGGATTGTGGAGCCTACAGGTGTCCTCGTCGCAGAACGCCTCGCCGGTGTCGAGGTAGTGGTAGGCCTGCAGGACATACCCCTTGATAGCCTCGGTCGTCCGCGGGTCGTCCTCAACGAGGAACTCGCCTTCGACCTCGTTTTCTAGCACTTCCCGGGGCGGTGCGCCGCCGCCGAGCAGGGCGTGTTTCTGCTGTTCCTTGTAGTACTGTTCGGGCTTTGCAGGCGCTTCGTACAGCCCCGGGACCGAGACGATAGCGGGCTGGCCGAGGACGTTCACGCGCTTGTGCCAGCGGCCGTCGTGGTCGCCCCAGGTTCCGACGACGCGGTCCAGCAGTGGGACGTGAAGGTGGTCCAGTGACCGCTCGGATTCGGGGATTCGCTCGTGGAGCGCCTGCTGGACCGACAGCCCGTCGTAGATGACGCCGCCGGCCCGCTCGGGAGACTCCAGTGCTCGCTCTTCGTAGCGAACGATACCCAGCATCGTGTTCCCGGTCTCGCGGTCGTACGGCGAGAGTACCCGCGCTTCGGCGAACGACTCCGCCAGTTCCGAGTCGCCGTGCAGCGAGAGAAACCGGTCCCGGACGGAGACGGTAGCCTCAATCCGCGCGTCGAGCCAGTCGGCGATGGCGTCGGTATCGGCGACCGCTGTCGGAGCGCGGTACAGCGTCACGGACTCCATTGTATTCGCCAGTGGTATCGGCAGGTAATACAATTTGTGTCTCAGGGACTCTTCCCTGTTGAGAGGTCGCCGGAGTAGAGAACCAAAACAGACGGGTCAATCTGGCGCTCCAGAATCAGGGACGGTATCGGCAAAGCAGTGCGATATCGGCTGCCATCGGCGACAGAGTGTGTTTTCCGAAGGGGTGTGTCAGGGCTCGGACTGGTGGGGAAGCCCAGCCGGTTCCGTCGTGAGTGCGTCGATACAATCGGTGACGGACCACGTCGTGGTGCCGTCTGTACACGGGTACACCCCGACCAAGTCGTCGTCCGCGTAGACGGCGACGGCTATCATCGGGAGTCGCAGCACCTCCGTACTGCCGCCGACGAGTAGCGACGAGGTCCGCGTCTCGAACGGCGGTCGGAGACTCAGCCCGCGCTCCGTTGCCCACTGTTCGTACCGGTCGACAGTCGCCAGCACCTCGCCGTGCTCGCTTCGCTGGGACACGGGAATTTCCTCGGGCCACGTCTGGATATCAAAGTCATCGATAACGCCCGTTGCGGCGAGTTCAGTGAACCGGTCAATGGCTGTTGTTCGGGGGCCACAGACCGGCCGCCGACTCCAGAGGTGGACCGCAATTTCACCGCCAACTGACTCGTCGGACCTGTGGTTGTCGCTCCGCTGCATCTCTTCGGACATTGGTTGGCAATCACTAACATATCCACCATACTCTTGTATAATTGTTTGTATTAGCGCGATATTCTAGCCTGAATGAGCAGCTAAAGCGGTAAAAAGCGGTCGACTAAAACCAGAGGGATGTAGGGAGGAGTTCAGTCGTCAGCGGGGGTTGCGTCGCGACTCGTGACGTCGACCGGCTCGGCGTCGACCTCGAGTTCATCCAGCGCGACCTGCGCGGCGCGCTTGCCGGAGACGAGCATGGCACCGAACGTCGGGCCCATGCGCGGGAGGCCGTAGGTGGTCGCCGTCGCCATGCCGGTGACGACGAGGCCGTTGTGGGCGAGACCGGTGTGTTCGACGACAGCGTCCTCGCTCTCGCCGACCCACATGGAGTCGTGGCCGGGCGAGTCGTGGCCGGGCGCGCCGTAGGTGTCGTCGTCGGTCTGGTCCATGCCGCTGGCTTCGTCTTCGAGGCCCGGCGCATTGAGAACGCCGCGCTCGTCGAGTTTCTTGACCGCCATCGCGTCGTGGCCCGTCGCGTCGATGACGAGGTCGGCCTCGACGGCAATCGGGTCGACGCAGGTGATTTCGCGGGGTAGCGCATGGACCGGCGTCCAGTTCATGACGATGCCGCCGACGCGGTGGTCCTCGCGGATGACGATGTCCGTGAACTCGGTCATGTTCTGCATCTTCGCGCCGGCGTCGCAGGCAGCCTTGATGAGCCCGGAACAGGCCTCCGGCCCGTTAGCGACGTAAAGGCCCTCGCTGTCTTTGGACCGCTTGTGGTCGACTTCAAGTTCGTCCAGCACCTGCTGTGCTGGGTCGCGGACGGTAACCTTGTTCATCAGGAAGCCACCAAGCCAGAAGCCGCCGCCGAGGTAGTTGTTCTTCTCGACGACCATCACCTGCACACCGCGCTCGGCGAGTTCCTTCGCAGCCATCAGCCCCGATGGGCCACCGCCGACGATGATGACATCGGAGTCCGAGAAATCCATGAACTCCTCGGTCCATTCCTGTCCAATTGCGCGTGTGACCTCTGCTTCGCCGACATCACTGAACTGTTCGAATGAATCGGAATCGCTCATACCACCTAGTAATATCTCTTGGTGGTACATAGTCGTTCTGATGCAGAGACCAGTCGCTGTTCGCACAGTATCACGGAGAAATGACGGCCGTCAGCCCCAGGCGCTCAGTCCATCGGCGGTCAGTACGTCCGTGCCGCCATCGGGTTGGCAGACAGCCCACCGCGAGTGGTCCGCGTCTTCGGGAAACAGGTGCTCAGGGACCAGCGGCATCGGCACAGGTGGGTAGCCGCCGCGCCGCATGGCCGTCGGGCCGGGGAACCGTTCGATTACGTCGCCGCCGGCTGTCACCTCGAACTGCCCGTTATCCGCTCGGCGATAGGCGTGCTGGAAGGCGTGGCGGCCGGCATCGGCGAGCGAGTCGACGTGTTCGAGAACGGCGACCACCTCCGTCCCGACACCGAGTTCGAGTCTGGGTCGGCCCTGGTCGACTCTGACCTCGCGCCACTGGAGGTCACTTGCCGGTGCTCGCGCACAGGCGTATGTACCATCAGAGAGCGGGACGCGGTCGGGGCCGTTGTAGAACTGTCGCCCGTCGGGGCCGTCGGCGGCCAGACAGGCGGGCTCACCCAGAACGGTGGCGACCATCTGGGTCAGTGTCGTTCCCATCGCCTCCGTCGACGGGACCACGAACAGGCAGTCCCGTCCCTCTCGAACCGCATTGACAAACCGGGGGATGAGTCCATCGGGGCCGACGTTGGCTTCGGTCAGCGGTTCGACAGCGACTGGCCGCGGGTCTGTCGCATCTACGAGGCCGACCGCGTCGTCGTTCGGCGTCGCGAGCGCAGACGGTCCGCCGCTGTCGTCATGTACCGCCACATCGTAGCCGGCCCGCTCGCACAGCGAGACGCCGTGATCTCGGACCGAGGGGTAGATCGGCATTCGTCATCTGTACGGGCGCTTCCCGTTTGAACCCTCGGCACCGATACCGGGACGCTGCGTGGGCTATCGGCCCCCGTTCAGGTAGTCGCGGTCGCGGCCAGTGCCGAGAGCGTATCGGCGGTCCGAAGGTCGTCGATAGTGCAGTACCACGCGCCTCGGAGGCCGTGCTGGTCGTTTTCGACAGGAGCTTCGAGCGGCACGAGGTCGTCCAGTTCGAACACCACGACGTTGTCTGTCTCCGAGAACGGGTCAATGAGGGCCGCCCAGTCATCCGCGTCCATCGGCCCCGGACCGCCACGGGTCTGGTCCGTTCGGGCGGTCACCGGGGCGTAGTGCGTGACTGCCGACACCGGCGCAGTCCGGTAGAACGCCATGTAGTCGAACGGTTCTGTCGTTCGGTCATACGACTCCGGCGACGGATAGAAGCCCTGTCGACAGCGTTCAAACGTCTCCGTCTGTGCGGCGACGACACAGACCCGGGCCCCACCGGGTGCGTCGTCGGCCGGTGTGTCGTCGGTAAAGCGGTCGAGGTCCATACCCGGCCCTTAGCCCGGACACGGAAGTACACCCCGCCAGCGGCGGCGGGACACTCATATGGGCGCAGTCCTGTGTCCTCGCTATGGCACAGCTACTCGTCTGCCAGCAGTGTGACACCGGGTTCGAGTACGATGCGACGGCGTTCAGTGCGACGTGTCCGGACTGCGGGCATCGACACCAGCCCCGAACTGGGTGCTGTTAGGGCAGCGTACCAGTCACGACCACCGCAGCTACAGGTACGCTACCAGCGCGTCAGCCAGTTTCTTTTCGGCGCGCCGCAGGTGGTCCTCCGCGGTTCGGCGCTGGACACCAACGCGGTCCGCGATAGCCGCCGTCGTCGTCCCGCGCGGCAGTTCGTAGTACCCTTCCTCGTGCGCTGTCAGGAACACCTCGCGCTGGCGTGGCGAGAGAGACGGTACCACGTCTCCAACAGTCACCAGCGGCGCGTCGGGCGTCACTGACCCGACCTCGCGTTTCGACTCGACAGTGACGTCGAAATCCGACGCTAACGACCGGTACACTGCCGACAGCGCGTCGGAACTGAGCCCCAGCGCCCGAACGAGTTTGTGCCCCTCCGCGTACCGAAGTGGCGGCACGAGCAGACACCCCTCGTCGGCCAAATAGCGCTCGACGGTGTCCGCTATGTGGGCCTTCAGACACGCCTCGGTGACCAGAACCTGCCCGTCATTCGTTTCGAGGCGCTCGGCGACGCCGACAGTCCCGCAGACCTGTTTGACGACCGGCTCGACATCCCCACCGCGGAGGTGGAGGAGGTCGCTGTGGTCGGTACACCACAGTTCGATGCGCGTGCCGGTTCCGTCGGTCGCCACCTCATAGGCCCCGCCACCGGCCACCCGGAACACCGCCTCGTACATAGCAACCAATTCACATGCACATATAAAAACAGTTCCGCACGGAAAGTCTCCGCTATCACGCCGGGGGGCGAACAGGAGGGTATGGCACAGCAGTCTGCCCCAGACACCGACCACGACGTCGGGACGCCCTCGGAGCAGTGGCGCGAGTACCAGGGTTCGCCCACCGGCACCGACATCGAATGTGAAGGGTGGCGACAGGAGGCCGCGCTCCGAATGTTGAACAACAACCTCGACCCCGAAGTCGCCGAAAAGCCGGAAGAGTTGGTCGTGTACGGCGGGACCGGACGTGCGGCCCGGTCGTGGGACGCTTACGACACCATCGTCGACGAACTCCGTGAACTCGGCGACACCGAAACCCTCCTCGTCCAGAGCGGCAAGCCGGTCGGTCGGTTCGAGACCCACGAGAACGCCCCGCGCGTCCTCATCGCGAACTCGAACCTCGTCGGCAAGTGGGATACCTGGGAGCACTTTCACGAACTCGAAGCGAAAGGGAAGATTATGTACGGCCAGATGACTGCCGGCTCGTGGGCCTACATCGGCACACAGGGCATCATCCAGGGGACCTACGAGACGCTGGCCGCGCTCGCCCGGGAACACTACCCGGACAACGACGGGCTCCGCGGGAAGATTGTCGTTACCGGCGGCCTCGGCGGAATGAGCGGTGCGCAACCGCTCGCGGTGACGATGAACCACGGCGTCTGTATCGCGGCCGAAGTCGACGAAGACCGTATCGACCGGCGCATCGAAACGAGGTACTGCCAGGAGAAAACCGACGACCTCGCGACGGCCATCGAACGCGCACAGGCGGCCGCGGCGAACGGTGAGCCCTACAGCGTCGGCGTCCACATGAACGCCGCTGACATGCTCGCTGAGATGTTAGAGACGGGGTTCGTCCCCGATGTAGTGACCGACCAGACGAGCGCGCACGACGAACTCGAAGGGTACTACCCCGCTGGCTACACTGTCGAGGAAGCCGACCGGCTCCGCGAACGCGACCCCGAGACGTACGTCGCGGAGAGTCTCGATACGATGAAGCGCCACGTCGAAGGCATTCTCGAACTGCAGGACAGGGGAGCCATCGCCTTCGAGTACGGCAACAACATCCGGGGGCAGGTCGAGGACCAGCGCGACCTCGACACAGCATTCGACTTCCCGGGGTTCGTTCCCGCGTACATCCGCCCGCTGTTCTGTGAGGGCAAAGGACCGTTCCGCTGGGCCGCGCTCTCGGGCGACCCCGCGGACATCCACCGGACAGACGACGCGGTCAAGGAGCTGTTCCCGGAGAAAGACGACCTCCATCGCTGGATAGACCTCGCCCAAGAGCAGGTGTCTTTCCAGGGCCTGCCCTCGCGAGTGTGCTGGCTGGGGTACGCGACCGAGGATGGGCTGACCGAGCGCACTCGCCTCGCGCTCCGTATAAACGAGCTTATCGCCGACGGAGAGATTTCCGCGCCGGTCGTCGTCACGCGAGACCACCTAGACGCCGGGAGCGTCGCCTCGCCACACCGCGAAACGGAGGCGATGAAAGACGGGACTGACGCCGTCGCCGACTGGCCGATTCTGAACGCCCTGCTGAACTGTGCGGCTGGCGCGGATATCGTCAGCGTCCATGACGGCGGCGGCGTCGGCATCGGCAACTCTCTCCACACGAACAACCACGTCGTCCTCGACGGGTCGGACCTCGCGGCTGAGAAGGCCCGACGCGTGTTCACGACCGACCCCGGGATGGGCGTCATTCGCCACGCCGACGCCGGTTACGAAATCGCACAGGAGATGGCCGACGAGAACGATGTCGCGGTCCCGATGCGTGACCGCAACCGCAACCAATGACCGACCTGACAGACCCGTCGCCGTGGACCGGGCCGTCCGACGACCCGAACGACGAGCAGTTCGGTGACATCGTCGAGACGGCCACGCTCGCGACCGCTGGCGAGTACGACGCTGTGCTGGTGGGCGAGCCGTACGACGGAGCCGTCATCGGACGGCCGGGCGCGCGTGCCGGCCCGACGGCCCTTCGGCGCGAACTCGGCGGAACGAAGACCCATCACATCGAACGCGGACCGGTCCACGCAGTCGCCGACCTCGGTGACATCGAGATTCCGGCCGGGGGTGTCGAGCAGGTTCAGCGTGCCGTCCGTTCGGTAACAGCGCGGGTCCATGCAACGAGCGCGGTGCCGGTGTTTCTCGGTGGCGACAACTCACTGACGTTCCCGAACGCCGCGCCGCTGTTGGCCCACGAAACGGTCGGCGCAGTCAGCTTCGACGCCCACCTCGATTGCCGCGCCGTTCGGGACGAGCCGACGAGCGGGACGCCGTACCGACAGCTCCACGATGCAGGCCTCGACGCACTGGCCGTTGTCGGCGCGCGCCACTTCGAAACCTCGACAGCGTACCACGACTACCTCGCCGAGCAGGGCGGGACAGTCCTGCCGCCGGCGTCGGTGGCCGGTGACCCCGCCGACGCGGTGGACGACGCGCTCGCCGCGCTCGGCGACGTGGACGCCGTCTATGTCAGTCTGGACCTCGACGTGCTCGACGCCGCAGCCGCGCCGGGCGTGAGCGCGCCGACGCCGGGCGGCCTCTCGACGCGAGAACTGTTCCGGATGCTGGGCCGCATCGCGTCCGACGACCGTATCGCCGGCTTCGAGGTGGTCGAGTGCGCGCCACCGCTTGACGCTGGGGACCGGACCGCCCGCGCCGGGGCCCGCGCCATCGCGCACTTCCTCAGCGGCCTGGGAGGTGACCGATGACAGCCCCCGATGCCGTGGTCTACGGCGCGGCCGAACTCGTCGCCGCCCCGGCGGCGGACGGCCGCAGTCTGGAGACCTACGAGGATGGCGCAGTCGCCATCGTGGACGGCACTGTCGCCGCTGTCGGTCCGACGGCGGACGTAACCGCCGAGTACCCGCCGGAGAGCGCCAACCACGCTGTCGACGCCGACGGTCAGGCCGTCGTTCCGGGCTTCGTCGACCCTCACACCCACGCGCTGTTCGCCGGCGACCGCGCTGACGAGTTCGCCGCCAAACTGCGCGGGAAGTCCTATCAGGACATCCTCGCCGAAGGCGGCGGCATCCTCCGAACGGTCCGAGCGGTCAGGGAAGCCGACGAGGAAACGCTGCTGTCGAACCTGCTGGCCCATCTCGACACCATGCTCGCCCACGGGACGACGACAGTCGAGGTGAAGTCCGGCTACGGGCTCGACACGGAGACAGAGCTACAGATGCTCCGAGTTATCGACAGCGCTGACGCGGTCCATCCCGTCGACGTGGTCCCGACATTCATGGGCGCACACGCGGTCCCCAAGGGGTGGGACACCGACGACTACACCGCGGCGGTCGTCGACGAGCAGGTTCCAGCGGTCGAGTCACAGGGCATCGCCGAGTTCTGCGACGTGTTCTGTGAGGAGGGCGTCTTCTCGGTCGCGCAGTCCCGACGGGTCCTCGAAGCAGGCGCAGCCGCCGGGCTGACGCCGAAGGTCCACGCCGAAGAACTGGCCCACATCGGCGGGACGCAGCTGGCGGCGGACGTGGACGCGGCCAGTGCCGACCACCTCCTGCACGCGACCGGCGAAGACATTGACGCGCTTGTCGACGCTGCCGTAACGCCGGTGTTGCTCCCCGGAACGGCGTTCGGTCTCGGCGCAGCGTACGCGGACGCGACGGCGTTCCGCGACCGGGGTGCGTCTGTCGCGGTAGCGACGGATTTCAATCCGAACTGCCACAGTCACAGCATGGGCTTTGCGCTGTCGCTGGCCTGCGTCGAGATGGGACTGACACCGGCCGAAGCGCTGGTCGCTGGAACGAAACACGCCGCGCTCGCGCTGGACAGGGCCGATGGGCTGGGGACGCTCCGCGAGGGTGCGCCCGGTGACGCCGTAGTCCTTGCCGCGCCGAGTCACGTCCACATTCCCTACCAGTATGGGACCAACGTCGTCGACGCCGTCCTGAAAGACGGCTCGGTCGTCAGCACCCCAACACATGAGTCATACGACCGGGAGGTGCAACCATGACCGCCGAAGTCGTCCTCAACGGCGAATCTCTCACACCCGCCGACGTGGTCGCCGTCGCCCGGAACGGCGCGACCGTCACCGTTGCCGACACCGCCCGCGAGCGAATCCGCGAGTCCCGCGAGCGCGTCGAGAGCGTGCTGGACAGCGGCGAGGCGGTGTACGGCGTCACCACCGGTTTCGGCGACCTCGTCGACGAGCGCATCCCGCGCGAGGACCTCGATGCCCTCCAGCGGAACCTCCTCCGGAGCCACGCCGCCGCGGTCGGACGGGAGTTGACGACCGAGGAAGTCCGGGCGATGATGGTCACCCGGGCGAACACGCTGGCGAAGGGGTATTCAGGCATCCGTGAGTCCGTCGTCAATCTGCTGGTGGCGATGCTCGACGCGGGTGTCCACCCGGTCGTCCCGTCGCGGGGCAGCCTCGGTGCGAGCGGTGACCTCGCCCCGCTCGCACATATGTCGCTGGTGCTCATCGGGGAGGGGGAAGCCGAGGTCGAAGGGGACCGACTCCCCGGCGACGAGGCGCTCGACGCAGTCGGCCTCGAACCGGTGACGCTCCGGGCAAAGGAGGGGCTAGCGCTCATCAACGGGACGCAACTGACCGTCGGCGTCGCCGCGCTCCTGCTCGACGACGCTGAGCGACTGGTCACTGCCGCCGACATCGCTGGCGCGCTCACGACGGAGGTGACCCTCTCCTCAACAGTACCATCCCACGAAGCTATCACCGCCGTCCGGCCCCACGCCGGCCAGGCCGCGAGCGCGCGAAACATCCGGCGGCTGACGGCCGACTCCGATGTGGTCGAGTCCCACCGCAACTGCGACCGCGTGCAAGACGCCTATGCGATACGCTGCCTGCCGCAGGTCCACGGCGCAGTCCGTGACGCCGTCGCCCATCTCCGGGAGGCCGTCGAGGTGGAACTCAACAGCGCGACCGACAATCCGCTGGTGTTCCCCCGCGAGGCCGAGCGTAGTGAGTCCTCGAACCAAGCGAGCGGGAGCAACCGACGAGAGGCGGGCCGCGAGGCAGGCGTTGTGAGCGTCGACGACCGGGCCTCCGGCTCCGATAGCGCGGGCGTGCTGTCCGGTGGGAACTTTCACGGCGCGGTACTCGCTATGCGTCTCGACTATCTGACGAACGCGCTCACCGAACTCGCAGCCATCTCGGAGCGCCGGACCGACCGGATGCTCAACCCCACTCTGCAGGAGCCACACCTCCCACCGTTTCTCACCGAGCGAAGCGGCGTCCGCTCGGGCTACATGATTGCCCAGTATACCGCTGCGGCGCTGTTGAACGAATGTCGGTCCTTCGGCCGGCCCTCGATGGACAACACCCCTGTCAGTGGCAATCAGGAGGACCACGTCAGCATGAGCGCGCAGTCGGCCTATCTGGCCCGGAAAACGGCGCGAAACGCCGCCGCGATTCTCGGCGTCGAGCTGTGCTGTGGGGCGCAGGCCGCCGACTTCGTCGACAACGACCTCGAACTGGGCGTCGGGTCGGCCGAGGCCTACGACGCTGTCCGCGCGGTGGTCCCAAAGCTGACGGCTGACCGCCCGGTCCACGAGGACATAGAGGCCGCGGGCGCGCTTGTCGAATCACCGGCCTTCACCGAGCGGGTTGCTGTGGCCCTCGACGAGGAGCTAGAGTGAGCCGTCCTCAGGGCCCGAGCCCCAGGTCCGCGGTGCCCTCAGCCCCCTGATAGCGGTCGCGGTCGTCCCAGTTGGCAATGCTCGAATGGGTCTCCCGGACGGCGATTTCGAGGTGCTCCTGCGTGATTTCCGAGCCGTCTCGCAAGGCGTGGCGAGCCGCGTCCTCGGCGACGAGTTCGAGGTCGCTGGCGGCGTAGCCAGCCGTCGGCTCGACGATGGCATCCCAGTCGATGTCGCCGGCGACGGGCCGGTCCTGCAGGTGGATCTCTAGTATCTGCCTGCGAGCCTTGGCATCCGGCGGCGGGACCTCCACGCGCTCGTCGAAGCGGCCCGAGCGCCGTAGCGCCGTGTCGATGTCCTCGACGAAGTTCGTCGCCGCAACCACGACGATGTCGTCGGCCGCCGCGCCTTCGAGTTCGGTGAGCAGCTGATTGACCAACTGTTGCTCGCTTGTGTTCATCGAGCCGCGCCGAGAGCCGGCGATACCGTCGATCTCGTCGATGAACAGCACGCAGGGGGCGTTCGCGCGGGCCACCTCGAACACCTCGGCGACGTTGCGGGCCGGCTCGCCCATCCACTTGCTCGTCACGTCCGCGGGGCTGATTTCGACGAAGCTATGCCCGAGTTCGCCGGCGAGCGCGCCGGCGAGATGGGTCTTCCCACAGCCGGGCGGGCCATACAGCAACAGCCCGGAGAGCACGTCGATACCGTACTCGGCGTAGGCGTCGGCGTTCTCCAGTGGGTCGAGGACCGTGTCTTCGAGTCGGTCCTTCAGTTGGCACATCCCGCCCACGTCGGCGAAGTCGCGTCCCGGGTCAGTCTCGACCAGCGAACTGGCCTGCAGGTCGACGCCGTCGGGCTGGACGACGCCATTCTCGGCGACCATCTCGGGGTCCACCCAGTCCGGGATGCTGGTGTCGGTCTCTGTGGCAGCCTGCAGCAGATGGTCCGTCCCGATCGGGGCATCCGCCCGCAACGCCTTTCGGGCGGCGTCCTCGGCGAGAAGTTCGATGTCGCTGGCCGCGAAGCCGGCCGTCTCCTCGACGACGGGGTCAAGGTTGATGTCGTCCGCAGTGGGTCGGCCAGCGAGGTGAATCTCCAGAATCTGCTTGCGAGCTTGGGGGTCCGGTGGCGGGACCTCGACTCGTTCGTCGAACCGGCCAGAGCGGCGGATGGCGTCGTCCACGTCCTCGACGAGGTTCGTCGCGCCCAGCACCACCACGTCCTCGTCTGCGATGCCTTCGAGTTCGGTGAGCAACTGATTGACCAACTGCTGCTCGCTGCTGTTCATGTTGCTGTCACCGTCGCGTGCGCCGGCGATGCCGTCGATTTCGTCGATAAAGAGGATACACGGCGCGTTCGCGCGGGCAATTTCGAACAGCTCCTCGACTTTCTGGGCGGGTTCGCCCATGTACTTGCTCGTCACGTCGGCGGGCGTGACCTCGATGAAGGCGTGGTCGACCTCACCCGCGAGCGCGCCGGCGACGTGGGTCTTCCCACAGCCGGGCGGGCCGTGCAACAGGACGCCGTTGACGACGCCGATGCCGTACTCCTCGAAGGCGCTCGGGTCCTGCAACGGCCGGACGACCTTGTGGTTGAGCGTCTCCAGTAGCTCGGACATCCCGCCCACGTCGGCGAAGCTCCGGGACGGGTCCGGGTCGACCAGACCGTCGGCTTCCATGTCGACGCCGTCGGGCTGGACCACCGTCCCGTCATCAGAGGGGCGCTCGCGGTTTATCGAGGGCGCGCCGTCGGTGCTGTCGGCGCCAGAATCGCCGCCCATCCCGGCCGTGCCGGATTCGTCGGACTGGTCGATCCGCTCCCGGATGTTCCGTTCGAGGCGGTCCGGGTTGACCTCGTAGCCGTACTCGGCCAGCCGGCGGGGTTCGGCGCTCAAAAACTCCGCGAGCCAGCCGTGGCGCTGTAGCTCCTCGGTCGAGGCGTCTGGGTCCCGGAACGTGACGAGCTTGACGTCCGTGCTGTCGGGCGAGTGGTACTCGGCGAGCCAGAAGGGGAGATACAGGCGGTCGACACCGGTCACGCCGTCGAACCCGTCGGGGTCGAAATCACCGGGCAGGCCGTAGGACTCACGCAGTTTCCGGAGGAATACGTTGGCCGTGCCAGAGGCGGCGTCCTGTTGCTGGTCGCGGTACTCCGCAACGCGCTGGGGCAGTAGCGACCGGGCGTCGTCGTCAGTGACCTGAAACTGCAGCAGGACAGAGCGGCCAAGCACCGGGTCGCTGCGGCCGAAATCGTAGTCGCTGGTCGCTCGTCGAACCACCGCGTCGGTGTCGTCGACGTACTGCGAGACGGCCCGGTCGTTGTCCGCCCAGAGTCCGTCGAGAAACGCTGTCTCAGACTTCGTCGTCGTCCCGAGCAGCTTCCCCTTCCCGGTCTCGTACTCGTAGTCGACCTTGAACACCGGATAGAACACCCGATGGAGGCGTTCCAGTTGCTCGGTGTCGCCGAAGGCCGTCATCGTCCGCTGGTCAAGGGTTTCTCTGACGGTTTCCTCGTCGGGTACCCGGCGGTCGGCGTAGATGTACGGCGGCAGACTCATTCGAGGTCCCCCTCCCGAATCGTCCGCTCGGCGGCGGTCAGGGCGCTGTCGGCGTCGAACGTGTCGATGGCATCCTGCTGGGCGTCCGGGTCGCCACGGAGGTCGCGGGCGTGCTCGGTAATGTTCGGTATCGCGCGAATGATGTTGTCGATGATGGGCACTGTTGCCACCTCAGCCGAGCGGCTTCGAGGGTTGAGGTCGATGACGAGTTCCGTCTTGCCCATCTCGCCGAGCGCCTCGGCGCGGTCACCGTCCTCCAGCGGCACCAGCACCACGTCCGCTGCGCCGATGCCGTCGGCGTCGACCTTCGCGCGCTCGTGGTCAAGGCCGGGAATGCGGCCGTCAGCAGTCAGCCCTCTCACGTCTGTCGCGCCGTGTTCGCGGAGGTAGTCGGCGATGGCCTCGATGCGCTCCTCGGTCCGGTTGAACAGGTTCACTTCGAGGTCTGCGCCGGTCACCTCGGCGAGTTCGACGAGTTCCCTGGGGACGAGGGCTGCAGCGTTGCCGTTGACCGAGACAACGGCGTGGTCGGCGGACAGAAGGTGTGCCGCAGCGGCGCGCTCGGCGTCGTCGGCGCTGTCGATAGTACACTCACCCAGCAGGTAGTCGAAGGCCTCACCGCGGCCCTGGGCGATGAGGCCCTGCCGGGAGGTGATACCGCGGTCGACGCCCGCTTCGATACGGTGGCGGGTCAGAAGCGACTCGTAGCGGGGGTGGCTTTCAGGGAGGTCGACGTCCTCACTCATACGTTCCAGTGATACCTCCCTGTACTAAAGTCGTCCGTCAGGGGCGTGTCCCGGTCAACGTCACGTATCTCATCGGAGCTCGTCGTCGGGCACCACCGACGACTCCGGAAAAGATTATCTGCGGGTCAGCACAACTCCGTGCCATGGATACCCGACAGGCGTTGCTTGTCGACGCGTTCGCCGCAGAGCCGACGACGGGCACACCGACCGGCGTCGTGCCCGAAGCCGACGGACTGACCGACGACCAGATGCAGGCTGTCGCCAGCGAACTGGGGGCCACCGAGACGGCGTTCGTCCTGCCGGCAGAAGACGCCGACCGCCGGCTTCGCTGTTTCTCGCCAACAAAGGAACTGGCACAGGCGGAGACGGCCGCGGTCGCGGCTCATGCGGCGCTCTACGAGCGTGGTGAAATCGACGACAGCGAGTGGACGGTCGCCACCGCTAGGGGCGACGTCGCTGTCGAGACGAAACAGAACGGGATGGTCTGGGTCGAGCAAGGACGGGCCGACATCACCGAAGTAGATATCCCATACAGCGATGTTGCGGACGCACTCGGACTCAACGCGGCCACGCTCAAAGACGTGGGTTCTGACCTCCCGCTCGTGACGGCCGGCGTGGGCGAGTCGTGGCTCATGGTCCCGGTCAACTACTTCGAGCATCTGAGCGCGCTGACCATGGACGTAGCTGCCGTCGACTCGCTCTGTGACCGCGTGGACGCGGCCGGCGTATATCCGTTCACGTTCGATACCGTCGGTGCCGACGCGACGCGCCGGTCGACGTTCCACGGCCGAGCCTTCCGAGTGGGGAGTCGGGCAGAAGAGCCGGTAACAGCAACGGCGTCGGGGGCCTGCGCGGCGTTCGTTCGTCGCTACGGGGCGCTCGATGACACTATCGAACAGATCATCGCCGAGGGTGGGCACTTCCGCGACCGGCCCGGGACGGTGTCAGTTGATACCGACGGGACCGAGGTGTGGGTCGGCGGGCGCGCCGTCACTGCACTGGACGGTACAGTGACCGTCCCTGCTGTCGACGACGACGACATCATCGAGGCGTGACCACACAACAGCACCGGCGGCGTGACTGCCTAATTCACTCGAAATCGAGTGAAGAGCGGTTTTTCACTGATGGCAACCGGAACTTCCTTAATTGTCGTTGAAGATGGTACGAATGAGTCCATGCCAACACTGTGGCTCGACGAAATCGGTGCCGACGACCTGGCGCGGGTCGGCGGCAAGGCGGCGTCTCTCGGAGAACTGACCGGAGCGGGCCTGCCCGTTCCGTCGGCGTTCGTCGTTACCGCCGACACGTATCGGTCGTTCATCGAAGCAACTGGAATCGACGAGCCGCTGTTCGAGGCCGTCGATGTCGACAGCGATGATTCGCAGGCGCTGGCCGAGGCGGCCGAACGCGCCCAGGAGTTGATCCTGGAAACGGACACCCCGCCGTCGGTCCGCGAGGACCTGCTGGCCGCCTACGACGAGATGGGCGACGAGGACGTTGCGGTGCGGTCCTCAGCGACCGCCGAGGACCTCCCGGACGCCTCCTTCGCCGGCCAACAGGACACGTACCTGAACGTTTCGCGTACGGACCTCCTGCAGCGGGTCAAGGAGTGCTGGGCGTCACTGTTCACCCAGCGGGCCATCTACTACCGCAACGAGAACGACTTCGCCCACGACGCGGTGGATATCGCCGTTGTCGTCCAGCAGATGGTCGACGCGGAGAAATCCGGCGTCATGTTCACCAGCCATCCCTCGACCGGTGGCCCGACAGCCATCATCGAGGCCGCGTGGGGGCTGGGTGAAGCGGTCGTCTCCGGCGCAGTCTCGCCCGATAACTACATTATCGACCGCGAGACGGAGACCATCGACGAGGTGACCGTCGCCGACAAGAAGGTGATGTGCGTTCGGGGTGAAGACGGAGAGACAATCGAGCGCTCCGTCCCCGAAGAGAAGCGCAACGAGCGTGTCCTCTCCGACGAGGAGATTCACCGACTTCTGGAGGTCGGCGAACGCGTTGAGGACCACTACGACACGCCACAGGACGTGGAGTGGGCGGTCTACGAGGACGAGGTGTATCTGCTCCAGTCCCGCCCGATTACGACTATCGACGACCCCGAAGGAAGCGCCGGCTCGGCCAACGAAGCCGAGAGTCAGCCGCCGGGAGCCAAATCGGGTGTCGCCGACGGCGGGGCGATGGAGAGCCAGTCCGAGGCGGTTCGGCTCTCCGGAATCGGCTCCGCACCGGGCCGGGTCACCGGCGTCGTCCGCATCGTCGACAAACTCGACAATCTCGATAAGGTCGAGGACGGCGACATCATCGTCGCCGAAATGACCACCCCGGATATGGTACCAGCGATGAAACGCGCAAACGGCATCATCACCGACGAGGGTGGGATGACCAGTCACGCCGCCATCGTCTCCCGGGAACTCGGCGTCCCGGCTGTTGTCGGAGCCGAGGACGCGACACAGAAGCTCCGGGACGGCGAGACGATAACGCTGGACGGCGACAAGGGCACAGTCGAGAAAGGGGCCAATGTCCCCGAGACGACTGAGGAAGACAAGGACGCCGGGCCAGTCGAGACACACTCGGCGGTGAAGCCGATGACCGGAACGGAGGTCAAGGTCAACGTCTCCATCCCGGAAGCCGCCGAGCGGGCCGCCGCAACGGGGGCCGACGGCGTCGGCCTGCTGCGCATCGAGCACATGATTCTCTCGACGGACAAGACGCCCTCGCGCTATGTCGAAGACCACGGCGAGCGCGCGTACGTCGACGAAATTGTCGAGGGCGTCCGCTCGGTGGCCGAGGCGTTCTACCCGCGCCCGGTCCGCGTCCGGACACTCGATGCTCCCTCCGACGAGTTCCGCCAGCTGCAGGGTGGCGAAGACGAGCCCAGCGAGCACAATCCGATGCTGGGCTACCGGGGCATCCGACGGTCGCTCGACCGCCCCGGCGAGTTCAAGCTCGAACTCCGCGCGTTCGAGCGCCTGTACGACCTGGGCTATGACAACGTCGAGCTGATGCTCCCGCTTGTCACCGACGCCGAGGACATCCTGCGGGCGAAGGCGCTGATGCAGGAGGTCGGCATCGACCCCGAGAAGCGCGACTGGGGTGTCATGGTCGAGACGCCGGCGAGCGCGCTGTCCATCGAGGGCATCTGCGAAGCCGGCATCGACTTCGTCTCCTTCGGGACGAACGACCTCACCCAGTACACGCTGGCCGTCGACCGCAACAACGGGAACGTCGCCGACCGCTTCGACGAACTCCACCCGGCCGTTCTCGAACTCATGCGCCAGGTCATCGGGACCTGCCGCGAGCACGACGTCGCCACGAGTATCTGCGGGCAGGCCGCCTCGAAGCCACAGATGGTGGACTTCCTCGTCGACGAAGGAGTCACCTCCATCTCGCCGAACATCGACGCCGTGCGTGACGTGCAACACGAGGTCAAGCGCGTCGAACAGCGGCTGCTGCTGGAATCGGTCCGCTGAGACCGCGGCCGATTGACGTAGCCAGCAGGCTTTTTTGCGCTGTTCGCCTCGTTGCGGTATGGCACCCGAATCGACACCGGAAGCCAAGAGTATCAGCTCCGGTGTGTCGTACATCCCCTTCGGCATCCCCGGACTGGACGGACAGGTTCGGGGGATTCCAACCGGGAGCACAGTCCTGCTGGCCGGGGCCTCCGACGCGGGGGGCGACGCCTTCACCTATACCAGCCTCGCCACGCTGATGCTTGCGAAACACCGCCCCGAGATGGTCCCAAACAGCATCGCCCGGCGTAGCGAGGCAATTCCGGATTCGGTGACCTATATCACGCTCTCGCACGACCGCGAGCACGTCTACAGCGAACTCGACGCCGTCCTCGACGGCTACCAGTTCGAGGCACTCACGGAGCATATGACCGTCGCGGATTTCTCCCAGCGATTCATGGAGCTGTTGCCCGTCCCCGAGCCGCTGTTCGATGCTCGACGGAGCGACACCGAAATCGAACAGCCCGACGCGGAGCCACCGGAGCGAGAGGCCCCCGAAGAGACGTTCGAAAAGTTGCTTACCGACATCAGCGACCGGGTGAGCGACGCCGCAGCGACGCTCATCGTCGTCGATTCGTTGACCGATCTCGAACGGGCGACGGAGTTCGGGCTACCCCAGAACCACGAGGTGGCATTCCTCATGGGGCTCCGAGAGGCAGTCGTCAACTGGGGGAACGTGGCCTTCGTCAAACTCAACCGCCCGGCGAGCGACGTGCGGTCGGACGAGCTCATCCACGGCCTGTTGCACGGCAGCGTCTACTTCTACTCCAACGACAAGGGGTTCGAGACGTATCGAACGATGCGGGTCGGCTCCTTCGGCGGCGCGCTCGACACTGAGCGCCAGACCGTCTTCGAGTCGCTGATCGGTCCCACGGGCTTTCGTGCGAAAGCGACGAAGAAGATCGGGCCATCGAACTGGTAATTCGGTCGGTGAGCACGTGAACGGACTGCGTACGGATAGCTAGCCCGTCCTGGCCAGTCTTCTGCCACTGGAGCGAATAAACAGCAGACAACGATACGCACGAGCACAACGGCTAAACCACTCCCCCGCTATACACCCGATAGATGCTTCAGCGGGCAGAGCCACAGGATTTCGAGCGCGTCCTCTCGTCGATGTGTACCGTGCCGCATCCATCGGCACGCGAAGCGGCAGAACGCTTCCTCGCGACGAACCCCGGAGACCCGGGCACCTACGAGACCATCGCCGGTCTGGAACGTGAGGCCGTCGAGTATCTCGGCGACATCACCGGGCTCTCGGACCCCGCGGGCTACGTCGCCTCGGGCGGGACGGAGGCTAATTTACAGGCGATACGCATCGCCCGGAACCGCGCCGACACGGACGACCCGAACGTGGTTGCGCCCGTTCACGCGCATTTCTCCTTTACCAAGGCCGCCGACGTGCTTGGCGTGGAACTCCGGACCGCGCCGGCGGCGGATTACCGCGTCAACATGGCGGCGATGGCGGAACTCGTCGACGAGGACACGGTGTGTGTCGTCGGCGTCGCTGGTTCGACCGAGTACGGCTACGTCGACCCGATTCCGGCCATCGCCGACCTCGCCGAGACGGTCGATGCCCTCTGCCACGTCGACGCCGCGTGGGGCGGCTTCTACCTCCCGTTCACCGACCACGACTGGCACTTCGGCCACGCGGACATCGACACGATGACCATTGACCCCCACAAGGTCGGGCAGGCGGCGGTTCCTGCCGGCGGACTACTCGCTCGTGACCGCACGCTGCTCGATGAGCTCGCTGTCGAAACGCCGTATCTGGAATCGACGGACCAGCTTACGCTGACAGGCACGCGGTCGGGTGCCGGCGTGGCCTCGGCTGTCGCGGCGATGGAGTCGCTGTGGCCGGCGGGCTACAGACAGCAGTACGAAACGTCGATGGCCAACGCCGACTGGCTGGCCGACCAGCTATCTGCGCGGGGCCACGACGTTGTTGGCCCGGAACTCCCCCTCGTTGCGGCTGACCTCTCGATGCCGATGACAGACGAACTCAGGGACCGCGGCTGGCGAGTCTCAAAGACCGGTGCTGGCGAGATGCGCGTCGTGTGTATGCCCCACGTCACGCGGTCGATGCTACGGTCGTTCGTCGCGGATCTCGACTGGTACTGAGTCGCTGCCCTCGGCAGGCGCTGAGTCGCAGATATCGGTTAGTACTGAATCACGGTCTCCGCTCTCGAACATACTGGTATTGAGCGCTCCCGAGAAGACATACGAAGGTTTAGAAGTGCCTGTTTGCTACAGGCAGGCGTGGACTTGGTAGTACCGACCGCATCGTTCATTGCCTTCCTCGGCGACTGTACAACCGCCGGCACACCACTGTCACCACTGGAAGAGGGGGTCTGTACGGCCACCGGTCCCACCGGGCTGGGTATTATCGCGGTGTACTCGTTTTTGATCGCGTTTATTCTCCCGCTCCCGAGCGAAGTCGTACTGGTTCCGGCCGAAACCCTTCGACTCGGGCTATCAACGAACGGAAATCTGGTGGCGATTATCCTCGTCAGTGGTCTCGGGAAGGCGTTCGGCAGTCTCGTTGCCTTCCATATCGGTCAGGAGGCAAAGGAGTACGGCCCGCTCGTGCGCTGGATCAAGCGCTCACGGTTCAATCTCATCGAGTGGTCTGAAAGAAAGACGGTACAGCTTGCACGGAAGTACGGCTACGTTGGACTGGCGCTTGCGCTCTGTGTGCCCTTCTTCCCCGACACCATCTCTATTTACGCGTTTACCGTTCTCGAACGCGACTACTATCGGTTCGGCGCAGCGACGTTCTTCGGCAGTGCCGGGCGGCTTGTCGTGACACTCGGGCTTGCCGGTGGCACGCTGGCATTGCTGTAACCCGGAGCGCGCCGAAACCAACCCCCTTTTGACCCGTCGGTGGCACACGAACAGGTATGAGCAACGACGAGTTTCCGACGGACCAGCCGGCGGTCGTGACCTGTGGGTTGCCCTACGCGAACGGTGACTTGCACGTCGGCCACCTCCGGACGTACGTCGACGGGGACGCGCTGTCGCGCGCCCTCCGACGAATCGGCCAGCAGACGGCGTTCGTTTCGGGGTCGGACATGCACGGCACGCCAGTCGCGGTCAACGCCGCCGAAGAGGGCGTCGCACCGCGGGAGTTCGCACTCGACTTCCACGAAACCTACGCCGAGACGTTCCCGCAGTTCAACATCGAGTTCGACAACTACGGGCATACCGACGACGAGACCAACGTCGAACTCACCCAGGAGTTCGTCCGCTCGTGGGTCGAAAACGACCACGTCCACGAGAAGGAGATCGAGGTCGCCTGGGACACCGAGGAGGACCAGCCCCTCCCCGACCGCTACGTCGAAGGGACCTGTCCCTACTGCGGGGAACAGGCCCGCGGCGACGAGTGCGACGAAGGGTGCCAGCGCCACCTCGAACCCGGCGAAATCGAGGACCCGGTGTCGACGCTGACCGGGAACCCCGCCGAGTACCGCACCCGCGAACACAAGTTCCTCCGGCTTGCTGACTTCCAGGAGTACCTTCAGGGCTTCCTTGACCGTCTAGAAGGGACCGACAACGCCCAGAATCAGCCCCGCGAGTGGATCGAGGGCGAACTGCAGGACCTCTGTATCACGCGGGACATGGACTGGGGCGTGGACTATCCCGAAGACGTTGACGGCGGCGACGAGCTGGTGCTGTACGTCTGGGTCGACGCGCCAATCGAGTACGTCGCCTCGACGAAACAGTACACCGAGCGCGTCGGTGACGACGAGTACGACTGGGAAGCGGTCTGGAAGATCGACAGAGAGGAGCGCCACGGCACCGAGTGGGACGACGAGTGGGCCGACGACAGCGGCGAGATAATCCACGTCATCGGCCGGGATATCATCCAGCACCACGCGGTGTTCTGGCCCGCGATGCTTCGTGGCGCGGGGTACAACGAGCCCCGGTCGATTCTGGCCACCGGGTTCGTCGGCATCGACGGCAACGCGCTGTCGACCTCGCGTAACCGCGCCGTCTGGGCCGACGAGTACCTCGACGCCGGGTTCCATCCCGACCTGTTCCGATACTACATCGCCACCGGCGCACAGATCGACACCGACGTGGACTTCTCCTGGGACCGCTTCCAAGAGCGGGTCAACGGCGAACTCGTCGGTAACGTCGGGAACTTCATCTACCGATCGCTGCTGTTCGCCGAGCGCAACTACGACGGGACGCCCGACGCTGCCGTCAGCGACGACGTGCGCGGGCGAATCGAGGACGCGATTGCGGACTTCGAGGCAGCCGTCCGAGAGTACGACATCCGCGAACTGGCCGAAATCGCTATCGAGCTTTCGAACTACGGCAACGAGTACATCCAGCGCAACGAGCCGTGGAACCTCGTCGACGACGACCCCGACCGCGCCGAACAGGTCATCCGCGACTGCGTTCAGTTGACCAAGGCCGTTGCGGTGCTCATGCAGCCCGTCCTGCCGGGCAAGGCCGAGCGCCTCTGGGGCCAGCTCGGCGAACAGGGCTCCGTCGCTGACGTGACCCTCGACAGCGCGCTCGAAGCGCCGCCGGCCGAGTTCGGCGAGCCCGCGGAGCTATTCGAACAGGTCGAAGACGACCACATCGAGGCGCTGAACGAGGAACTGCAGGAACGGGTCGAGGAGGCCAGCGAGGCTTCGGCAGAAGCCTCGAATGAAGGCGGCGAAGCCGCCGGAGATGACGGGGACGACGAGGATGCGGAGACCGCCGACCTCCAGCCGCTCGTCGAGGACCGCATCAGCTTCGAGGACTTCGAGGGCGTCGACATGCGCGTCGGCGAGATCCGCAGCGCCGAGCCGGTCGAGGGCGCGGACAAGCTCCTGCGCCTGGAAGTCGATATCGGCCACGAGGTCCGACAGGTCGTCGCCGGCCTGCGACAGCTCCACGACGCCGAGAAGCTTCCCGGAACGCGCGTTATCCTCCTTGCAAACATGGAGAAAGCCGAGCTGTTCGGCATCGAATCCAACGGGATGGTGCTGGCCGCCGGCGACGAGGCGGACCTGCTGACGACCCACGAGGACGCTCCGCTGGGGACGCGAATCAAGTAACCACAGTCGCCAGCGCTTTTGTAGTCACGGCACGTACTGCGAAACATGGATGACGACGGGGCCGCACAGGACGATGCGGCCGCTACGGGTAATACGTTCACTGAGGAGTACGAACTGGCGACGGACGCCGACGTGATTCAGGTCGAAGACGACCCCGACGGTGACGTGGCTGCCGACGAGGAGGGCGCAGTCGCCGGCTCCTTTGCTCCGGATCTTGAGGTGACACCCGACGCGCCAAAGCCCGAAAATGTGATTTTCGTTGCGCTGGGAGTCTGTATCGCGATTCTCGCGCTCGGGCGGATGTTCCTTGGGGCGGAGATGTACACGCCGTCTACACTCGGCGGCGTGGTCCTGTCCGTTGCGCTCGGCACCGCAGTTCTGTATGGGTTCTTCGTCCGGACGAGCGACGTGTGAGGCTGTACCGATGACGGAAGCGGTGCGCTCTCCACCCCGACACTTAATCCTGCTCCGACACTAAGTCCGTGCATGGTAAACCCGCTGGCGACGGTTGCCCCACTGCAGGCCGAACCACTGTTAGGTATGTCGCTCTCCATCCTGCTGTTTCTGGCCGGCGCGGGCCTCATCGTGGGCGAAGCGCTCGCTCCCGGGACCCACTTTTTCGTGCTCGGCGTGGCCCTGCTGACGGCGGGGCTAGTCGGGCTGTTCATCCCTGCAAGCCTGGGTATCCTCGCGCCACTCATCCTTACTGTCGTCGTGCTTGCAACGACAGCGGTCACGCTCTGGGGATATCGAAAGCTCGATTTCGCTGCGCCGGGCCGCGGCCAGACGCTCAGTTCTGACTCGCTTACGGGCCAGTTCGGAACCGTTACCGAGCGCGTGACCCGGAGCGACGGCGAGGTCAAACTGGAAGACGGCGGGTTCAATCCGTACTATCAGGCTCGCAGTTCCGGCGACCCCATCGAAGAGGGAGCGGAGGTCATCGTCATCGACCCCGGCGGTGGGAACGTTCTGGAAGTCGAAGCGGTTGAGTCGGGTGCTGACGAAATCGACCGCGCGCTCGAACGTGACCGAAACCGGAGCGATGCGGACACTGAACCAGAACGAGAGTCCGAGCGGGCGTAGGTGTGTAATTCGGTAGTTTGTGACAGGGACACCGAAGCCTTTTCTTTGCGCGCTCCGGAGTTCTCATTGTCATGTTCCCCGCGACAGCACCGCTGCAAGGTCTGGGAGGACTCGTCGGTTTCGTTACCGTCATCTTCCTCCTGATCGCCATCGCGCTGGTGTATTCCAGCGTCGTGATCATCCGCCCGTACCAGAAAGGTGCCTACACGGTCCTCGGTACCTATCGCGGCGTCCTCGACCAGGGGATTCATTTCATCTATCCCTTCGTCTCCGACGTGACGCGGTTCGATATGCGTACCCAGACGCTTGACGTGCCGCGGCAAGAGGCTATCACCCGCGACAACTCGCCGGTGACCGCCGACGCCGTCGTCTACATCAAGGTGATGGACCCGAAGAAGGCGTTCCTTGAAGTCGACAACTACGAGCGTGCCGTCTCCAACCTCGCTCAGACGACCCTCCGTGCCGTGCTGGGTGACATGGAGCTGGACGACACGCTGAACAAGCGGGGCGAAATCAACGCCCGAATCCGGAAAGAACTCGACGAACCCACCGACGAGTGGGGCGTCCGCGTCGAGAGCGTGGAGGTCCGCGAGGTCAACCCGTCCAAGGACGTCCAGCAGGCCATGGAGCAACAGACCTCCGCCGAGCGGAAACGCCGTGCCATGATTCTGGAAGCCCAGGGTGAGCGGCGCTCCGCCATCGAGACGGCGGAAGGTGACAAGCAATCGAACATCATCCGCGCACAGGGTGAGAAGCAGAGCCAGATCCTGGAAGCACAGGGTGACGCTATCTCGACCGTCCTGCGTGCGAAATCCGCCGAATCGATGGGTGAACGCGCCGTTATCGACAAAGGAATGGAGACGCTCGCCGAGATCGGGCAGGGCGAGTCGACGAAGTTCATCCTCCCGCAGGAACTCACCTCGCTGGTGGGCCGCTACGGCAAGCACCTCCAGGGGTCGGACGTCAAGGAGAACGGCCACTCGCTGGAAGCGCTTGACTTCGACGACGAGACCCGCGAAATGCTCGGTCTGGACGACATTGAGAAGATTCTCGGACAGATCGATGAGGAAGCTGAGGTCGATGTCGAGGCGATGGAAGAGGAGGCCCAGAAAATCAAACAGGGGCAGGACAGTGGTCTCGACAACGCTGACGACGTCATCGAAGAGATGGACGCCGAGATAGACGACGACCCGGGCACGACTGACGTGGCCGGCGGTCCGGACGACACGACGCGAACGTCGGAAGTCGACAAGGACAATTAACTGAGAATCAGGCGAAGACGTTTTATTACCAACCCACCTTTTCGGTAGCAATGACACGTGAGGGCGACGTGGACGAGGACAAGCGAGCGACGCTCCGTCGCTTTGCCGCCCTCGGTGCAGCGAGCCCGTTTGCCCGCTTCGGCGACAGCGGGAGCGAGAGCGATGCACCCGATGCCATCGCCGGGTACGTCTCGGCACACCCCGGAACGCACTTCTCGAAGCTTCGTGACGACCTCAAACTCGGGACCGGTGAGGCCCAGCACCACCTCCACCGACTGGAAAACGAGGCCGTCGTCACGTCACAGAAAGACGGCGACTACCGACGGTACTTCCCGGCCGACCAGTTCTCCGAGTTCGAACAGGTGGCGCTTGGTTACCTGCGGCGCTCGACGGCCCGCGGGATGCTCGTCACCCTCCTCCGCCGCCCGGACGTGACGGCGTCGGAACTGGCAAGCGAACTTGATGTTTCACGACCGACAGTGAGCAACTACGCCGCTGACCTGGAGTCAGCCGGGCTCCTGTCAAGAGAAAACGGGTACGCAGTTACTGAGCCAGAGACAGTGCTGACGCTGCTTATTCGGTATGCCGACTCGTTCGGTGACGATGTTGCCGCGCTGGCTGGCGAGGCCGATTCGCTGCTGCGATACGATCCGTGACGCTTGCGCCGGTGATCGCTCGCTATTGGTCCGCTTGCGTCTGTGTCGCCGTTACATTTCTTTGTCGACACCGGTGATTTCAAACCTGGCACCACCCGATTCGCTGTCGGTCACACTGACATCCCAGCCGTGGACGGCGGCGATATCGGCCACGATTGCGAGGCCGAAGCCGGTGCCTTCAGATGCGGTCGAGTAGCCCGCTTCGAACACTGTGTTTCGTTCGTCTTCGGGGATGCCCGGACCGTCATCAGCGACGTAGAAGCCGCTTGCGTCGTCGATATCTCCGAGAGTGACCGTTACCCCGCCGCCGTTCTCGACAGCCTCGTCGGACTGTCCCGGCTGCCCCATCTGGCCATGCTCCATGCTGTCTTGCTGCACCTGAGAGGGCGAAGATTCTGACCCGTGTGCCACGCAGTTCCGAAACAGGTTCGAAAACAGGCGCTGCAACCGGCCGGGGTCAGCAAGAACGACGCTGTCGGTATCAGTCTCTAGAGCCGCACTCTCCGTCTCGATAGTCTCCCAGCACGCAGTTGCGGCAGTTTGGAGGGTGACAGGCTCGGTAGTCGTTGCCTCGCGTCCCTCTCGTGCCAGCGTCAGGATATCGTCAATGAGCGTCTGCATCCGCTCGTGAGCGGCATCGATACTGTCGAGGTGGTCGTTGGCCACGTCCTGCTGGGCCAGTTCCAGATGCCCCTGTGCGACTGTCAGTGGTCCCTGCAGGTCGTGGCTGACGACACTGGCGAAGGAATCCAGCCGCTCGTTCTGAACGCGGAGCCTGCGTTCACGCTCCTTCTGTTCGGTGATGTCCTGAATGAACCCCCGAACGGTCGGCTTCTCCGCGCCCTCGACGCGTTTGCCGCGGGTCCGGACCCACCGGTGGTTTCCTCTGGCGGTGATGAGCCTGACCTCGAGGTCGTACGGATCTCCATCATTGAGGGCCGCGTCGACGGCGTCCGAAACTGTCTCTCTGTCCTCTGGATGGTAGAACGACAGCCCGTCCTCGACTGTCGGGTCAAAGTCGTCGTCGACCTCGTGGATGCGGCGGGTACCCGCTGTCCAGGTCGACATTCCGCTCTCGTCGTACTCCCAAGCGCCGAGGGCGCCGAGTTCCTCCGCCTCGGCGAAGAAATCCCGTAACTGGGCAAGGTTCTGTTCGTGCTCAATGCGCTCCGTAACGTCCTGACAGTGTGAGAAGATGGTGACAACATCGCCCGAATCGTCGGTAACGAGGCGGTTGTGCCACTCGACCACGATGCGCTCGCCGTCTTTCCGGACGTTCTCATTGACGCTGTGGTAGCCGCCACTGGCCTCGCTGAGGGCGGACGTAACCGCATCGACATCGTCGTAGCTCTCCGAGCTCACGAATATCTCCCACGTTTCCCCGAGCAGTTCCGTTTCGGTGTAGCCGAATATCTCTGTGAGAGTTTCGTTGACGCGGACGATCTCGAAGTCCTGATTATATTCGACGAACCCGAGCGGCGACTGGTCGATAAACAGCGAGAGCCGGTCTTTACTCGCTTCGAGGGCGCGCTGTGACCGGTACTGTTTGACGGCGTTGACGATTCGGTTCGAAAGAAGGGCGTAGTGGCTGGTGTCGGGCGCTTTCTGTAGATAGTCAGTGACACCTGCGGAGATAGCATCACTGGCGACAGCTTCGCTACCACGGCCTGTGTACAGGATAAACGGGAGGTCAGGATAGTCTTCGCGGACAGATTCGAGGAAGTCGATACCGTTCTGGCCGGGCATTTCGTAGTCAGAAACGATACAGTCGACTGCTGCCGTTTCAAGCAGACGCAAGCCCTTTCGGGCACTCGTTGCGATCTCGATATCGAACGCAACCCGCTCTCGCTTGAGGAACGCCGCTGTCGTCTCTGCGTACTGCCGGTCGTCGTCGACGTGAAGCACCCGGATGGCGGAACCAGCCTCGCCCATTGATGCGATTGACTATGGCCTCAACGGTTATCAATATAGACATTCGGGTTTTCCAATACATCCTGAAAAATCAACGCGAAGGGGCTGAAACGAAGAGTGAGCGACGACACCGACTGTTCTCTACGTAGCCCTACATCACGGGCCCGTGGGGACGGTCAGGTGGGAGTCCCGATATATCCGCGTCGGAGTCAGCGCCGGTTCAGGCCTCGACCATCCATGTCGTCGAGGAAGAGTAGCCCCACTTCTCGACGGCCAGATCGTGGTCGCCGTCGGCGATGGCGGTCATGTTCGTGCCCACTTCTTTGGCCGAAAGGCCGAGTTCGTCGCCGATGAGTCGCGATTTGAAATACGTCTGGTCGTCGGCATTGGAACGGAGATACTCCAGAATACGTCGCTGCTTGTCCGAGAGCGGACTGTTGGGGGTTTGTGCGGTGGCGCTCATTGTACAGTTATCAACAGTACCGAGACACCCTTATTGGATTTGGTACAGACGGTTAACGGCCCGCCCTCTAGCGGTTTTCCCTCACTCGAAGCGGGGATACTGCCGCGAGTTGGGCCACGCGGAGCCCGGTTGGTACAGGCGGGAAACACCGTCGCTGCTCGTCGTCGCCTCGCAGTTTGAACGACAGCGATCGCTCGCTCCGGCAGTTCTTTAATAATGGGCCGTTTTGTGGCCGAACGGAGGTCTATCACATTGGAAATCTCGGATCAACTGCTGTGTCTGTTCAGTGCCGATATCCGCGACGAGGGGGACCGGTACGTCGTGGAGGTCCCGCGTCGAGAGGTCAAGACGGGCGCAGTCGACTCAGGCAGTACCTATCGCGTTGCGCTCATCTCCGCAGATGAGGAGACAGAGACGGGCAAGGAGACGGTGTCAGACACGCCGCCGGACCAGCCACAGCCGCCGGTCGAACCGGGTGAGACGCGCTACGTCGAGATCGAAGACATCGGGAAGCAGGGTGACGGCATCGCTCGGGTCGAGCGCGGCTACGTCATTATTGTCCCAGGAGCCGAAATCGACGAACGAGTCAAGATCGAAGTCACAGAGGTCAAGTCGAACTTCGCGGTCGGCGAAATCATCGACGACGTGTGACGCTACTCATAGGGACTGCCGTCGGGGCGCTTTGCCCCTTCAGAGTCGTGGACGACGACCTGTCCGGCTGATGGGTCGACAGGTCGATAGGTGTCGCGGACGCCGATTGCTTCCGTCAGTTCTCGAACGGCGCGTTCTTTGAGCGCTGCAGCCAACTCCTCGGCGTCGGCTCTGGAGATATCCCGGCCGAGCCCCTCACACTCGTGGGCCCGAACGACTCCTTCCTCGTCGACAGCTTCACCCATCGGCTGGCTCGTCCCGCCGAGCGCGACGCTGAAGGGGTAAGTCTGACAGATGAGCGGACGGTCGCCGTGGACCGTGCAGGCACCCGTACCGTCATCGCCCTCAGCGTAGAATGTGCAGTCGCCGCAGTCGTCGGTCTGGAGCGCCCACTCGAAGGTCTCTCCTTCGGGGCCCTCAGGGCCGTCGGCCAGTCCGTACGGCATCGGCCGGGCGACATCGCGGAAGTCGTACTCCCCGGCCGCCTGTAGCTGCCGAATCTCGTCAGGAAACACCGTTGCAGTGTGGGGTTCGGCATCGGTTTCGGCCGAGTCAGCGTTCTCGTCGGGCGCATCGACGGCCTCGTCAGCACTCTCTTCGCCTTCGCCACATGCCGACTCGGCCTTGCAGCAGGCCCCACAGCGGGTGCATTCGAACCCGATAGTCTCGATTGCGTCGGCCAGTTCCGACTCCTCAAGGGCACGGGCCCGTTCGAGTTCGGTTTCCAGAGAGTCCACAGCCCTGATAGCAGGCGGATGGGCAAAAAGGCGTCACTCCGCCGGATTCGGTGCGGCCCGCTCGCTGTCCCATGAAATAGCGCCCTCGACAGCCAGTTTTTCAAGATGGGTCAGCACTGTCCCACGGGCCAAATCGCGCACGCCGGTGAGGTCCTTCTCGTAGGCGGCCTCAAGGATTTCATCCAGCGTGGCGGCCCCATCGTGGACAGCGTCCCGAACACGCCGCTCGCGCGCCAGTCGGTGATTGATGAGGCGCGCACAGGTCTCCCGCGGCGTCTCGATACGCGGGCCATGGCCCGGTAACAGCACATCGGGGTTTCTGGCGTGGAGTCGCCGCAGTGACGCGAGATAGGCCCGAACGTCGCCCTCGGGTGCGCCGACGACGACGCTACCCTCAGCAACGGCGAGGTCACCGGAGACAACGACCCCATCCGTGGCGAAGGCGACGTGTTCCGGCGCGTGCCCCGGTGTATCGATGACAGTCACTGGGCCGGCATCGGTCGGAATCGTCGTCCCGCCGCTGAACAGTCTATCCGGGGTAATGCCGGTCGCGGCTTCGAACGCGCTCGCCCGACCGCGGCGCGCCCAGACCGTCGCGCCTGTCTCTCTGGCGTAGTGTGCAACAGCACCAGCGTGGTCAGGGTGGTGGTGCGTGAGTGCAATGTGAGCGAGGGAACGGTCGCTGAGAAGCGAATCGAGCGCATCCCCGGCGTCCGGAGGGTCCACAAGAAGAGCGGCCTCATCGCCGCAAACGTATGCTGCCGTGCTGCCGGTCGGTGCCCGTGTCGGGACGGACACGTCGGCCCGGTGCCAGTCCATGCCGATGGGTCAGACCGTGAGGAAATAAACCTGTTTGCGTGCGTCGGTGAAACTGTACCGCGAATCGACCAGACCGGACTCCTCCAGCCGGTTCAGTGCATATCTGACAGTGCGGTCCGGGAGCAGTGAACTCTCGGCTAAGTCGCCCTGTGACAACGGGGCATCGTCTTCCAGTACCTTCGCGACGAGCTTCGCGCTCGGCGGGAGTTCACGCAGGGTGTCGCGGAACTCCTCGTCAGTGAAAGGTGCTGGTGCAGCGTTTTCAGTTAATGCGCTCATAGTGGCTGATATTCAAGACTTACTGGTAAAACTTGGCTATATGCATGACCAAACAATACAGATTCTATGAAGTGTTTAATGTGACCTTATACATGGCCGTCATCGTGTGGTTCTCGTCTCTATCACGAAGTCACGCCCAGACCTATCAGGGCAGCGAGCGTGACCGGAGTCGGTCTGGTAGGGAAAACAGTCCGACCGACGAAAGGGGATTCCAGTATCGTTTTATCCCCCGCGGGGTGAGCAATAGACCGTGAAAGGGCAGGAGTGGTATCAGGCCGACACCGTGGCCGAAGAGTACGAGGCCAAGCGGTTCTCCCGTGGCGGGCGGCTGATCGACCGACGTGAGAAACAGGCCGTCCTCAATGCAATCGGCCCTGTGGCCGATAAAGACGTGTTAGAGGTAGCTTGCGGGACTGGACGGTTCACTGTGATGCTGGCTGAGCGCGGCGCGAACATCACCGGGCTGGACATCTCAGGACCGATGCTCCAGCAGGGCCGTGAGAAGGCACAGGCGACTGGTGTCGACGACCGCGTCGAGTTCATGCGGGGCGACGCCGCCCGGCTCCCGTTCCCGGACGACCATTTCGACACCGTGTTTGCGATGCGCTTTTTCCATCTGGCGGACACGCCGGCGGCGTTTCTCGCGGAGATGCGCCGCGTCTCGAAGGAACAGGTCTTCTTCGATACGTTCAACCGGTTTTCGACCCGGTCGATATACAACTGGGCGCTCCCGATGGGGTCGCGGCTCTATTCGCGCTGGGAAATCGACCGGCTGTTAGACGGAGCCGGACTAGAACTGACTGACGCGAACCACGACTGGCTGCTTCCGTACGGCTTCTACCGGAAGATTCCGAACGAACTGGCCGCCTCGTTCCGGTCGCTCGATACGGCGCTTGGCGGCACGCCACTTGGCGAAAAGCTGGCCTCAGTGTCGTACTGGAACACTCACGTCTAGCGTGGCGCTGTTCGAACGACCCGTTTCTTGTATCGGAACGTCGCCGTCCGTCTCCCGCGACTTTTAAGCGCCTTCGCCGTCCTACCCAGAGGTATGGATATCTCGGTAGTGGTCCCGACGTTGAACGGCCGGGAAGAGCTGACCGGCTGTCTGGACGCACTCACCGAGCAAGTTCCCGATGCCGAAGTGATTGTCGTCAACGGCCCGTCAGCTGACGGCACGACTGGCATGGTCCGCGACCGGGACGACGTTTCTCTTCTCGTCGAAATCGCCGACCGCTCCGTTACGGTCGCCCGCAACGCAGGGATCGACCGGGCAACAGGGGACGTTATCGCGCTCGTTCATCAGTCACTCTCAGTCGAGTCCGGCTGGGCTGACGCCGTGAAAGACGGGCTCTCTGGGGCTGCCCAGGCTATCACCGGGCCCACACACCAGCAACTGTGGGCCGGGATGACGACCGAAACAGAGGAAACGCGGACAATCGCCGGCCGCGACGTGACGTACTTCAACCCCGGCAACGTCGCGTTCGATGCCGAGGTGGTGGAAGCGCTCGACGGGTTCGACGAGTACCTGAACGTCGGCAGCGCCCGGGACTTCGCACACCGGATGGCCGCCGGTGAGTACGGCGTCGACTGGAGCACGGAAATGTGCGTCAGCCGCGAGTTCGAGGCCGACGGCGGTATCGCAGAGACCGACTGGAACTGGAAGTACCGCTCGCTCGCTTACCGACTGGTGAAGAACTACAACGTCCGGCCGACCGTGGTGCGGCGAATCCTCAGCCACGCGGTCGGTGACGCGAAGGACGCGCTATTTGATGTCGTGCGGGGGGAGACGACGCCGTCGCAGTGGCTCGGCACTGGGCAGGACGTGTTCGGCGGCGTCGGGTCAGGAATCGTCGACGGCGTCCGGGCACGCGTGACCGACCGGACGGCTCGCCGGAATCCGAACGGTCGCTCTGCGCGCACAAACCGCGCGGTGACTGTGTACGACTGGCGATAACTGGTACTGGTCGCAACCGTTCGACTGGGCAGGAGTACGGTGGTCAGGGGGCCAGCGCCTCAATGACGCGGTTGGGATTGTTCGAGAACACCTTTCGCATCGCGTCTTCGGGAACGTCCAGTGTCAGAATCTCCATCACGGCCACGTTCGGGTGGACGCCAGGGACGCCGCTCCCGAAGAGAACGCGGTCGGGATGTTCTAACACCGCCCGTTCCATCGGCCCGCGGTAGCGGACCGCGCTGGTGTCGAGATACAGATTATCGTGGGTCTCCAGCAGGTCGATGGCCCGTTCCATCAGGTCCTTCCGGAGCGGGTGCGCGCCGAAATGTGAGAGGATAACCGGGAAGTCATACGCCAGCAGCGACTCAGCGACAGCTTCGGGTCGGAACCCTTCGCCACCGTGGACGATGACAGGCAGCGACACCGACTCTAGTTCTGCGAGCACGTCCTCGTCTGGCAGCCCGTCGGTCGGCGGATGGAGTTTGAAGCCGTAGAACCGGTCGTCGTATGCGTACTGCTCGATGTCTTCCGGGGACGTGTGGTCGTCCGTGCGACTACTTGCGAGGTTGCGAAGGGTCGACCCGGGGCCGCTTCCCGGGTCCCGAGCGCCGTTGACTCTGGCGAAGGCGACCATCGGTCGCTCGACGGTCATCCGGGCGACAGCGTTGTTCGCTTTCAGATATGAACCGTCCCGCTCACCGGGAAAGACGACGGAGCGGACGACACCGGCCTGGTGCATTTCCCGCTCCAGTTGCTCTGGGTCACCCATGCCGTCTCGGGGCCGGCGATGCTCGTCGGGCTCCAACCGTGCGTGCACGTCAACGACCCGAAACCCGTGCTCCAGCTCCAACATCTACTATACGGTGTGTATACTCCCATATTAAAAGGTGTGCAGGTCCGGCTCGGATTACGGGGACAGCACGGCGCTGTCGCCCGACAAGCGGTCCGCAGTGTTAGAAAGGTTTATATAGAACCGCTTGCCTTGTCTTAAGTGAGGTTCAACACATATGTCATCTGGCCAGCGACGCATGGGCGGCCAGCCTCTTTTCATCCTTGATGAGGACGCCCAGCGCACACACGGGAAGGACGCACAGTCATCGAACATCTCCGCCGGAAAGGCCGTAAGCGAGTCTGTACGGACCACGCTCGGTCCCCGCGGCATGGACAAGATGCTCGTCTCCGACGACGGTGATGTGGTCATCACCAACGACGGGGCGACCATCCTCTCCGAGATGGACATCGAACACCCTGCGGCCCAGATGATCGTCGAAGTCGCCCAGACTCAGGAGGACGAAGTGGGCGACGGAACGACGACGGCGTCCGTGCTGGCCGGGGAACTGCTGACGAAAGGCGAGGACCTGCTCGACGACGACGTCCACCCGACAACAATCGTCGAGGGGTACTCTGCCGCGGCTGAACTCGCACAGGACGCCATCAACGAGCTCGTCCTTGATGTCGACCTCGACGACGAGACACTCGTCGAAGTCGCCGAGTCCTCGATGACCGGTAAGGGCACCGGTGACGTCGAGGCCGAGAAACTCGCCGAAGTCGTCGTCGACGCTGTCCGCCACGCCAAGAGCGACAACGGCGTCCGCCGGGACAACATCGAAGTCCACACCCAGACGGGTGCGGCTTCCTCCGCGACCAAGCTTGTCGAGGGCGTCATCGTCGACGAGACGGCCGTCCACGACAACATGCCGACCTCGGTCGAGGACGCGTCCATCGCGGTCATCGACACCGAACTCGACGTCCGCGAGAGCAACATCGACGCCGAGTACAACGTCTCTAGCGTCGACCAGCTCAACGCCGCGCTCGACGCCGAAGAGGGCGAACTGCAGGGCTACGCCGAGGATGTCCTCGAAAGCGGCGCTGACGTCGCGTTCGTCACCGAGGATGTCGCCGACCGCGTCGCCTCCCAGCTCGCCAAGGAAGGCGTCTTCGTCGCCGACAGCATCGGCTCCTCGACCGCCAAGGACATCGTCGAGGCCACCGGCGCGAAGCGCGTCGGCTCGCTGGAAGCCCTCGACGAGGACTCGCTCGGCCACGCCGACAGCGTCGACGTCGAGAAGCAGGGCGACGACGACGTGACGTTCATCACCGGCGGCGCGACCGCCGAGTCCGTCACGGTCATCGCCCGCGGCTCCACCGAACACGTCGTCGACGAACTCGAACGCGCGCTCAACGACGCGCTCGACACCGTCATCGCCGCGCTCGACGCCGGCGGTGTGGTCCCCGGCGCAGGCGCGACGGAAATCGCCATCGCCGACCACATCCGCTCCGAAGCGGCGTCCATCGAGGGCCGCAAGCAGCTCGCCGTCGAAGCGTTCGCCGACGCCGTCGACGTGCTGCCCCGAACCCTCGCGGAGAACACGGGCCTCGACGCCATCGACGCGCTCGTCGACCTCCGCGCAGAACACGAGAGCGAGGGCATCGCTGGCATCATCAGCGAAGGCCAGACTGGCGTCGTCGGTGACCCAGTCGAGTACGGTATCCTCGACCCCGCCGCGGTCAAGCGCGAAGCGGTCGACTCCGCCACCGAGGCGGCGACGATGATCGTCCGTATCGACGACGTTATCTCGTCGAGCTAAGCGAGGTCGCAACGCGACCTCGACACGAGCGGCATCGCCGCGAGTGTTCACAATCTGTTTTCTTTTGACTGCGCCAGAGAGCGGCGCGACCGCTGTAGAAACTACCGCTCAGTCGCCGCTGGGTTCGACAGAAAGCGTCAGCGTCGCATCGTGGCCGTCAGCGAGCGCTTCGACGAGGTCCCGGTCCACGTCGCCGGCTGCCGCGTCGGCGTTCACCATCACGGTCCGGTCATCGACGTAGTCGCTCGTCCGCAGGACGTGGCTCCGGTCGTTCTCGAAGGACAGGTCGGGATGGCCGGTTCCGGTCACAGTAACGGTCTGCTCGCCGGCTTCGATAGTCGCTGTAATCGTCGCGTCGGCGTCTTGGCAGGCCGTTACGAACTCGCTGTCGAAGTCGGCAGGAACACGGTCGGCTTCGATAGCGAGGATGCAGTCACCTGCAGGGGTTAGAAAGTCGTCGCTCGTCACTTCCAGCGTGCTGGCGTGCTCGCCGGAGACGTTCTCGTGGCCCTGTGCACGGACCACTTCCTCGAGTGTCATACTTCCCGGTCACTGCCGGGCGTACTTCAGCGGGACGACTCCGGCCTGACGACGGTAACCGTCACCGCACCGCAGGCACACTCGTGGGCTTCGCGGCGGCCGGCCTCGGTCTCGAACACCAGCGCCGGCTCTCCGAGCGAGCGCTCGCAGTGCTGGGCCTCACAGGTCGGTGTCGCCGCCTCGTGCAATTCGGTGAACATATCTGGATAGTAGGTGGCTACCTATGTCAAAGCGAGCCATCCCCGGAGTGAAAGTGAAAGTGAAGGCGTGGGGCAAAGGATATGCCCCCACGGAACGGGCCACAAGGTATGTCGCTGGAGTGGCGCGGCGCGGCGGTTGCGCCGGACGACGAGATGCCGTCCCCGGAGGCGTGGGAACCAGTATCGGTTCCCAGCCGGCCCGGACAGTTCGCCGGTGCCGAGGCCGTGGCCTACGAAACGACGTTCTCGGACCCACGGGACGAGAGCGACGCACACACCCTGCTTGTACTGAGTGGAACCTACGCGCACACACGCGTGTGGTGCAACGGTGAGTTGCTCACCAGCCACGACGCCTACTTCGAACCGCTCCGGGTCCGACTCCCCGAGAGCGAAGAGTACCGGATCGTCGTGGAGTGTCGCGCACCCGAGGACCGCTTCGGCGGGTTGCACGCGACTGACCAGCTTCCGTCGGAGCGCTGTGTCCCGGGCATCTGGTGGGACGCGACCCTCGAAACCCGACCGGACCCGTGTGTGAGCGAACTCTCGGTCCAGCCACAGCTATCCGAAGCAGACGTAACCGACGCGTCGGTGGACGTGTCAGCGACCATCCTGACTGAAGAGCCACTCGACGACCGGATTACGCTCTCGCTTCGGCCGGAGGGCGACGTTCGTGGGGGCGGGATGATGGACCGAGCCCGCGTCTCGACCGACGAGGAGACGGCGACAGTGACCTACACGATGGACGTGCGCGACCCGTCGCTGTGGTGGCCCCACGACCGCGGCGAGCAGTCCCGTTACGTTCTCAGGGCGAAGCTCGGAGACGACGAGCACTCGGTGACGACGGGACTGCGGACGGTTTCGTACGACGGTGGCCTGCGGGTCAACGGCGAAAGCGTGCCGGTTCGCGGTGTGACGCTGCGCGATCCGACCGTCGAGGATGTCGCACGGGCCGTTGACGCTAACGCGAATCTCGTCCGGGTTCGAGCACAGGGAACGTCGCCAGAGGTGGCTCGCGCCTGTGACGACCACGGCGTCCTGCTCTGGCAGGACCTTCCCCTGTCGGGCCCCGGTTCGTTCGACACCGAACGAGGAACTGCCCTCGCAGCGCGGCTCACTGCGACCTACGCACAGCATCCCAGTTTCGCAGCGGTCGGTGTTCACGACGAGCCAGTGTCGCCGTATGCTGACGGACTGGGCTCTGGGTTCCTCGACAGGCTTCGATTCCGGTGGCGTGCCTGGCGAGCCGGCTACGACAGCGCGGACGCCGAATCGGTGGCGTCGGCTGTTGACTCCGTCCCAACGTTCCCGGTAGTCGGCCCGCCCGGAATCGACCCCGACGCGACCACGCTGTACCCAGGGTGGCGGTACGGCGACGCAGCCGACCTCCCGTGGCTCTATTCCAGATTCAACGTCAGCGATGCCGTTGCCGGCTTTGGCGCCGGTGCGCTGGGAACGCCGGGCTCAGGCGATAGTCCTGGGTTCGATAGTGCCTGCCACGACCGCCACGTCGACGGCGGAGTCGAAGCATCGCAGGCGTATCAGGCTGGTGTCGTCCGCGAGGTTGCCGAGTCGCTCCGGCGACGCAACGCGCCGCTCATTGTCGTTGACAGCCTTCGAGATGTCGGTGATGCGGGCATGGGCCTGCTCACCGCTGATGGGACCGAAAAGGCGGCGTTCAGTGTTCTTGCCGACAGCTACGAGCCCACACAGGTGATACTCTCGGATGCAGCGCTCGGCGAGCAAGATATTGTTGTCCTCCACGACCGTCCAGAAAAAGCGGACCTCACTGTGGAGTGGGACTGCAACGGGGACCGCGAACAGGCCGAACACACTGTCGGCCCGTTTGCCCGCGTCACCGTCGACACACTCACCCTTTCAGCCGGTGACGATGTGACGCTTGCAGCCACCGACGGCCAGACTGTCGTCAAGAATGAGTACCGTATTAGCGAGTAATACAGGTGCGTGATATACCATGGAAGCTCGGTGCGATAGTGACCGTCACACCCCCTGAATTATGGCGTGTGAGACGTTGACGCGGTATTCAATGCACCGGAATGTTTAAACAATATCCACCTCTATTTGTAGACACCAGAACGCTTCCGCGTTCAGGCAGTATCGCTTTCAGCCCAACATGAGAGGGAACCCTTGTTATTGGTGTCAGCCCCTCAGTAGTGGGTCAACTGTCTGTGCTGAAGCGGTGATGGCATAGAGGATTCAACAATGGCAGACTCGATAGACGAATCAAAGAACGTTACAGTAACAGAAGAGGATCTTGAAAACAAATCGAAAGGCGAGCTTATCAAACTCGCCGGCCAGCTTCGTGACCGACGGAACGAGCTGAACCAGATGGCGTCCGAGCGGGCCTCCGCCCGAGACGACCTGAACGCGAAGACTCGCGAGAAGGTCGACGAAGCGCAGGAACACCGCGAGAAGCGCGACGAACTCAACGAGCAGGTCCAAGAACACAAAGACCAGCGTAACGAGCTCAATGCGGAAGCAAACGAGCTGTTCGACAAGGTCGACAACCTGAAAAACGACCTCGAACTCGATGAGGGGACGTCAGTCGAACAACTCAAAGAGGAAATCGAGGACCTCGAGTTCAAGCAACAGACCGAAGTGCTCTCCTCGGAAGACGAGAAGGAGCTCATCGAGAAGATCGAGACCAAGCGCGAAAAGCTCCAGGAGAAACAGGAGAAGCTCGATCAGGGCGGCGACCTCGAAGAGCTCAAAGAGGAAGCAGAAGAGGTCCGCTCTGAAGCCTCAAAGCACCACCAGAAGGTCACGGAACTGGCCGACGAGGCCCAGAAGCACCACAACGAGATGATCGAGGCCTACCGCGAGGCCGACGAGATCCGTGACGAGGCCGACGAGAAGCACGAGGAGTTCGTGGATGCTCAGGAAGCGGCCGACCAGCACCACGAGGACTTCGTCCGCGTCCAGAAGCGCCTCCGCGAACTCGACAAGAAGGAAGAAGAGCAGGAGCGCTCCCAGCGCGAGGAGAAGCAGGAAGCCGCTCGCGAGGAAGCAGAGGAGATTTATCAGAAGTTCAAGGAAGGCGAGACCCTCGACACCGAGGACCTGATGAAGCTCCAGAAGGCCGGCAAGCTGTAAGTCTGTAGGATTTTCTCTCTGTTTTCACTGAACATAGATGCATCACCCACTCGGCCTGCTCCAGCTCGGTGCGCTCTCGCTTGTCCCGACAGCCCTCGGCGGGGTCCTGTTTGGCCTCGCACTCGCTGCGCCGCCGGGCCCGATGAACGCCGTTATTGCCGAGGAGAGCGCCCTACGGGGCTGGCGGGCCGGCTTCTTTGCCGGCCTCGGCGCGATGACCGCTGACGCCTGTTTCCTCGTGCTCGCCGTACTCGGCGCCGCCACAGTAATCACCCAAACGCCGGGAGTCCGCCGCATAATGGTCGGCGCCGGCGGGCTCCTGATGCTCTGGTTCGCGTACGGAGCAGTTCAGGAGGCCAATACAGCAGTTACAGAGGGAGACTCGTCAGTCACGTCTGGAGACAGCCGCGGCTTCCGCAAGGCCCTCGTTCTGGCGCTGACAAACCCCTATCAGGTCGCCTTCTGGCTCACCGTCGGCGTGGGCCTCCTTGAACCCGGCGTGGTCGACGTGGCGTCGTACGTGCCCGCGGTCGGGACTGACGCGCTAACCGTACAGACCGGGCATCCGGTCCTGCTGGGTGGGTTTTTCGGCGGTATCGGTCTCTGGATTACAGGGTTCCCGGCAGCGATTGTCGCCGCAAGAGCGCGTATCGAACGGCTCGCACCGCTAATCGCGTGGGTCAGTGCCGCTGTTCTCGCCGGGACTGGCGTCCTGTTCCTGCTGCGAGCGCTATGAGTCGCCCATCCCGGTCGCCACGTCGTCGAGGTCGTCCTCGACAGCCATTTCGGCGACCTCCATCGTCAGCCACTCCTGAAACCAGCGGGTCCGCTTGAGCCGCTGGTGGACGAGAGACTCGGCGGTGTCGCTCTGAACACGCTCGCGCGCGTCCTCGCCGCGCTCGATGACACGGTCGACCATCTCGGCCGCGTCCATGTGTGTCCGGGACTCATACCCCATACGCAACAGCATCAGGGCAGTCCCGTTCGCACCGACCTTATCCAGGATATCCGCCTCGATGAGACACTGGACTTCGAGGGGCAGGTCGTCCAGTGACCCCTGGTATGAGTGGACCTCGACGGCAGAGCAGACCTGTTCGATAAACGATTCGGGGTAGTCACCGTGTGCCCGCAGATACTCGCGTGCGATCCGAGCGCCGGCTTCCGCGTGGAGATCCTGCTCGGCTTCCAGTTTTGCGATGTCGTGAAACAACGCTGCCACGCGAGTCACGTCTACGTTTGCCCCCTCCTTGCGGGCGATTTTTGTCGCGATGTCGACGACGTTGAGGATGTGGTTGAAGCGGTACTCTGCGGAGTGCCACGGGTACCAGCGCATACGACCGCCCTCTTCTTCGTTTTCGACGCTCGCCGCGAGGTAGTCGTGGACGAATTCCTTCATTTCCTCAAACGCGTCGGCTGAGACAGGTGACTCCCTAATCTCGACGCCCACAGCACCACCTCCGGAGACGGATTTCGATATTCATCTTACACATATAGACGTACGTTCGACTCTTTAGCGTTACGACAGGGAGAACGGCTGCCACACCCGGCGTTTCTGGATGCAAACAGCGTCACAAAACCGGTCTTCGGAGCAGTTGTCCGAGCAGCGGACAACCGCCATCGCTGTCCCCGATTCCGTGTCAGGCGAGGTCTCTGTCGGGCGACAGCCGAGACTGGTTCTCAGCGGCTGGGAACATTAGTCCGGCTTTTTACATCTAATAGATAAATCGGTACATATGTCTCTCCAGCCACTGCATACGCCCGTCGGCGACGTGTCGATCGTTACCCACGCGATGAACGAACACCCGGTGACTGACGTCCTCGTTGGCGTCGGTATTGCCCTGTGTCTGTTCGGACTGTACTACAAACTGATACTACTCCCGGCGAACAGACAGGAATCGTCACAGCGCACGGGGGGCCAGTCGCCGCCGTAATTACGAAGATACAAACAGAAAGCCCGCCCTTCAGGGCGGAGGAGATGTCAAAGGTAGGCGGCGTCCCAGCGCATCGGCTTTCGAACGTTCCCGCAGTTGTCACATTCGATGCGACCCATTGAGTCCATCGCATTCGCCAGCGTTTCACAGTTACTGCAGAAGTAGCCATAACGATCGCTTCCCTCCTCTGTGACGTGGACCACATGGAACGGCGCCATTGACCCGGACTCGTGGTTGTTGTGATCGACGTAGACTGTCCGGCCGTCGTCAGTTATCCGTTCGCGGCCGAGTTCGTCAGCATCGGTGTAGAGGTTCTCGACGTAGGTCCGTCCAGCGATATCGACTTCACCCGTGCCGGCGCGTTCGAAGCCGCGGTCCTCGTAGAAGCTGTTGCCTTCGACGTTGTCGGCCAGCACGCGTCCCTGAAGCGTCTCGGCACCGCGGTCATGGAGTTCTCCGTGGGTCTCGTCAAACAACGCTGACCCGACCCCCTCGCCGCGGTATGCCGGGTCAACGTGCAGCCAGAGAATCGTCCCGATACTATCACCTGACAGGACACTCTCTGAGAGACCGACCACCTGCCCGTCCTGCTCGCCGACGAGAAGCAACCGATTACTCTCTTCACTGAGTATTTCGTTAATACGCGCTTCGTCGTACCACTCCTCGATAGCGCTTGTAATCGCCTTCGGCCCCAGCGAGTACGACGCCTCGAGCGAGCGACGCGCCACGTCACGGATAGCCGGCCGGTCCGACAGCACTGCCTCCCTGATTTTCATATGCCACTAGTTGGCACGGAACATCATAAATCTACAGTTCGGTGTCAGAATTTGGGACACTCGTTGAGCTATTCATGTGCGGACGTACGATTTGTGGCCTCGACTGGGACGTGTCTGCTCGCTACCCACTGCTATCGTTGCTCCCCTATAGAAGTGCAGTCGCTGTTCAGACTCTGTCACAGCATACTTCGGACGGATTCGAACCGCGGTCGCTCCGCGTTGCTCCACTCCCTGCTTCGAATCCGCAGCGATATCTCTCGCTCACCTACGTTCGCGAGAAGATAGTCCCGGGCGGATTCGAACCGCGAGGACTCGAATCCTCTCGTCCTCTGGGCTCGAACCGCTGAGATATTTCGCGCTCACAAACTTGTTGGCGCGAAAATAGTCCCGGGCGGATTCGAACCGCCGTCAAGGGCTCCAAAGGCCCTTATGATTGGCCACTACACCACGGGACTGCACTCACTCTGTTCGCTTGACCCGTGAGAGTCGCAATTCCGGGGAATTGCTCACCACCACGGGACTGCACTCACTGTATTCGGAATAATCGACGGAACGCACTTGAACGCTTCGAGAGCGGGCGGTCAGTCGCTGGTGACTTCGGCCTCGACTTCGAGCAGGCCACAGACATCTCCTTCGGAGTCGAAACAGTCGGGACACTGTGGTTTGCGATTGATGATAGTGTCGAGGCGATCAGCGACTGTTTCGTCGATAACGCCCTCCAGTTGCTTTGCCTCGGCCCGAAACTCCTCGACCTCAAGCACTTCGATGAGGAACCGCTCGATAATACAGTAGTTCTGGAGTGCCTCGCGAGCCTGTGCGATGCCGTCGTCAGTGAGGTCGACGCCTTTGTACTTCTCGTGGTTCAGCAGTCCTCGGCTTTCGAGCTTCCCGATCATCTCGTTTGCGCTCGCCGGGCTGACGTCGAGCATATCGGCCACGTCACCGGTAGATGCCGGACCGTCCTCTTGCTGTTGCGTGAGATAGATCGCTTTCAGATACTGGGCCTGCGTGTTCATTGATAGTCCTCCATCAGGTCGGTTACGTCTTCGACGCCCTCCGCCTCGTCCTCACGGATGTCCGATAGCACGGCAAGCAACCGCTCGCGGTCGATTGTGAATGTCACGTCCGACGCCTCGATCGCTTCGATGAGGTCGTCGTAGAACTTGTACGCCGTCTCCTCGTTACAGAGCTGGTCGTACAGCACGCCATCGAAGTCTTTGTCGGCTTCGTACTGGGCTTCGACCAGCATCTCGATTTCTTCGAACGGGACGGTGTCCGCTTCGAGGTCGTCGATGAGCGACTCCAGTTGCCGGCGGTGCTCAGCAGACTCTGTCTCGGCGTGCTCAAGGAGGTCAAGGACCGCCTGCTCGTGCTCTCCGCTCGTTTCTTCGGCGTGCTTAGCCGACCGTGCCTCGACGACCTCTTCGAGGACGATGCCGATCTGTAGCAGCCGGGCGAGCTGATGGTCAGACGCCACCGGCTGTGTAAGACTCACGGTAACACCCCCACTCGGCGCTGTGCTGCAGTCATACACGTAGTTCGGGGAGGGCCGGACTTAAGCGGTTCCCTGTCGCCGCCCTAGCGGCGGCGTCACGTTCCTGTTGGACCCGTGTGACTGCGTCTGGCTTCGCGGCGACAGCTTCCCCACTGGGACTGAGACTGTCGGCTATCACTGCGACACGATACACCCCGTGATGGCAAGCGCCTTGCAGGGCGGACAGCCGACAGTATGAAACGACCCGACGGCTCCGACGTATCGTGATTGCTGTGCCTGCGTCCCGAGACGACCGCCCGACGTACTGCGGTCGATACCGTACAGAGGTCACTATCAGTCGCCTTCGGTCCCCGCCGCCAGTACCGCCTGCCAAGACACGTCCCGCCCCGGATAGGCGACCCGCCCGAACGGCCACTCGGTCGCAACCCACTCCCTGCAGGCCGTCTCGATCTCGTCGGCAAGGCCACGCTCGACTGCGGCCGCCGCCGTCCAGTAATATACCGCAGCGTCGTACCCCTCTATCCGTGTCGGCTGGACGTACAGACACCCCAGTTCGGTTGTCTCGGCGGGGTCGAACACACCGTATGTGAACGCGTCACGCCGCTGGTGTTCCTTATAGTGCCAGCACACGTCGATCCGGTTCTGCTCGGGGGTCAGTCCCGTCGGCCACTCGTCGTCGGGTCCGAAGATCCCGTGGAGGCGGTCACCGCTCTCGGTCACGGCCTCGTAATCTATTTCCGCGTCGGTGGGCGTCAGCGGCCGGAGCAGGAATTCGTTGGCCGACAGTTGGTCCGGAACGGGTTCGGACGGCCCGAGCAGGTCCGGCGTCTCGAAGGGCATACCCCCGAAACACACGATACGGACATTGTTGTTGCGATTGGCTGTGGCCGTCGTGTCGGTCTTCGACCTCAGCCTGTGGAAGTGCGGATTCGAGGAACTCAGCGACTTCTTCGGTCTTGTCCGGTTTGACCCTGATGGACGGTGAGACGTTTCACAGCGGCTGTCTGGTGAAAACGAGCCGGTAGCAAGAAGCAGTAGACGGGAAAGACTGCGGACAGGGGCGGTTACTGCCTGAGCCGCTCGTAGATCAGCTGGTCGAGGTCCTCGCGGAGTTCGTCCACCTCAACCTCCTCCAGCACTGGTACGAAGAAGCCCTCGACGAGCATGTTCTTCGCGCTCTCGGGGTCGACACCGCGAGAGGTCATGTAGAACATGTCCTCTGCGTCGACCTGCCCGACCGTCGCAGAGTGGGAGGCCTCGGTGTCGTGGTTGTTGATAATGAGCTTCGGCGACGCGTCGGCCTCGGAGTCGTCGGAGAGCATGAGCGTGTTCTCACGCTGGTACGACGACGTGTCCCAGGCCTCGCGACCGACGTCCTGAACGCCTTCGTACACCGAGCGGGCGTCGTCGTCGAGGACGCCACGGGTGACGAGGTCGGCGATGGTGTGTTCGGCCTCGTGCCAGACACGCGACGCGATGTCGAAGTGCTGGTCCTCGTGGCCGAAGAAGGCCCCCAGAATCTGTGACTCGGAGGAGTCACCCAGCAGTCGGGTTTCGACGTTGGACTTGGTCAGGCGGGAGCCGATGTTGCCGTCGATCCAGTTGACCGTGGCGTAAGTGTCGGCGTGGCCGCGCTTGACCTGGAAGTTGTAGGTCTCCTCCGAGAGGTTCTGGAGCGCGCCGTACTGGACGTAGGCGTTCTCTTCGGCGACGACCTCGACGATGCCGGAGTAGTACTGGTCAGCGTCGGTCGTCTCGCCCGTCTGCTGGCGCTCCAGAATCGTGACCGAGGAGGACTCCTCGGCGAGGACGAGCGTGTAGTTGAACAGCGACTGGCTGTTCATCGTCGTCCGGATCTTCACGTCCTCGGCGTCGACGCCCTCGGGGACGTAGACGACCGTTCCGGCAGAGAACAGGGCCGTCGACAGCGCAGTGAGGTAGTCCCGCTGCGGGTCAACGGTACTGCCGAAGTGCTCCTTGACGAGGTCCTCGTGGTCCGCAAGCGCTTCGCTCCAAGAGAGGACCTCGACGCCCTCCGCATCGACGCGGTCCTTGTCCTGTGCGTAGTCGAGCGGGTCGACCAGCGACTCGTATTCGAGCGCGTCGAGGTTCGTCCACGTCCGACCCGGCGTCCGGATAACGTCCGGCATTTCGAGCTCTTCGAGCGCCGTGAGCGCGTCCTTTCGCGTCTCCAGTAGCCACTCGGGCTCGCCGAAGTCGTCTGAAATCTGTTCTACCTGGGCCTCTGTGAGATTGGCGTGTACCTGCGTACTCATGGTTATCCGAGCGACCCCTCCATCTCAAGCTCAATGAGGCGGTTCAGCTCAACGGCGTACTCAATCGGCAGTTCCTCCGTAATCGGCTCGATGAAGCCGGCGACGATCATCTGCTTGGCGTCGTCGTCGTCCAGTCCGCGGGACTGGAGGTAGAAGACGTCCTCATCGCCGATCTTGCCGACAGTCGCCTCGTGGGCAACGTCGACCTTGGACTCCTGAATCTCCATGTACGGCATCGTGTCCGACGTCGACTCGTTGTCGAACATCAGGGCGTCACACTCGACGGAGGTCGAAGAGTCCTCGGCTCCGTCAGCGATGTGGACGAGGCCACGGTAGTTCGTGCGGCCGCCGTCCTTGCTGATGGACTTGGATTCGATGGTGGACTTCGTTTCGGGGGCGTTATGATAGACCTTCGCGCCCGTGTCGATGTCCTGCCCCTCGCCGGCGAAGGCGATGGTAATGTGGTTGTCCGTCGCGCCCGGCCCCTTGAGAACGGTCGAGGGGTACAGCATCGTGGCCTTCGAGCCCATCGATCCTGAAACCCACTCCATCGTGCCGTCGGCCTCGCAGATGGCGCGCTTGGTGTTGAGGTTGTACGTGTTCTTCGACCAGTTCTGGACGGTCGAGTACTGGACGTGGGCGTTCTCCTTGACGAACACTTCGACGCCGCCGGAGTGGAGATTGAACTCAGAGTACTTCGGGGCGGAACAGCCCTCGATGTAGTGGACTTCGGAGTTCTCCTCGGCGATGATGAGCGTGTGCTCGAACTGGCCCATGCCGTCGGAGTTCATGCGGAAGTACGCCTGCACGGGCATGTCGACCGTGGTGTCCTCGGGGACGTAGACGAACGACCCGCCGGACCAGATAGCGCCGTGTAGCGCCGCGAACTTGTTGTCGCTCGGCGGCACGGCCTTGGTCATGAAGTACTCCTTGAGGATGTCTTCGTGTTCCTGGACAGCCTTGTCCATGTCACAGAAGATGACACCCTTGTCTTCCCAGCGCTCCTGCATGTTCTGGTAGACAATCTCGGACTCGTACTGCGCGCCAACGCCCGAGAGGGCGTTCTTCTCGGCTTCCGGGATGCCGAGCTTGTCGAAGGTGTCCTGAATCTCCTCGGGGAGGTCGTTCCAGTCGTCGACCCCGCCGCGGGTCTCGATGTCGGGACGGATGTACGGGACGATCTCGTCGACGTCGACCTCGGAGAGGTCGGGTGCGCCCGGCCAGCCGTCCGGCATCGGCATTTCGTGGAACTGCTCGAGTGCGCGAAGGCGGCGTTCGAGCATCCATTCCGGCTCGTCCTTGTCTTCGGAGATGACCCGGATGGTCTCCTCCGTGAGGCCCTTCTCGGCTTCGAAGGCGGACTTCTCCTCTTTCTTGAACTCGAAGCGCTTCTCCGTGTCGGTTTCCTTGAGGTGGTCTTGATCTGAACTCATAGTGTGTGTTATGTTATCGCTGTATACGGAAGGGCGTTACGCGGCCTCGTAGGCTTCCTCTCGGACCCAGTCGTACCCTTCGTCCTCGAGCTTTTCGGCGAGTTCAGCGCCACCGGAGGTGGCGATCTGGCCGTCAAGCATCACGTGGACGTGGTCGGGTTCGACGTAGTCGAGGATGCGCTGGTAGTGCGTGATCTGAAGGATACCTGCGCCCTGCTCGTCACGGAGCGCGTTGATACCGTTTGAGACGTCCTGCAGTCGGTCGATGTCCAGTCCGGAGTCGATTTCGTCGAGCACGGCAACGGAGGGCTCGAGGATCGCGGCCTGGAGGACTTCGTTTTGCTTCTTCTCGCCGCCGGAGAAGCCAGCGTTGAGATACCGGGACGCGAACTTCTCGTCCATGTCCAGTTGCTCCATCTTCTCCTGGAGGATTTCCTGGAACTCGGCGACGCCGATTTCGCCCTCTTCGACGTTGCCCTCCATCGGGGAGGTATCGTAGCCGGCGGCGTCCTCGTTGGTGTCGCCGCCCTCTGTCTCGGCTTCTTCTTCCTCGTCGTCCTCGAAGAGTTCCTCGCGCTCTTCGAGCTTGGCGTTGAGCGCGGTGCGGAGGAAGTTCACCATCGTGACACCTTCGATCTCGGCCGGGTACTGGAAGCCGAGGAAGATGCCGAGCGCGGCGCGCTCGTTCGGTTCGAGGTCGAGCAGGTTCCAGGTGCGGAGGTCCTCCGGGATCTCCTCGTCACCGAACTCGTCCTCTTCGAGGTGGATGAGTACTTCCCCGTCAGTTACTTCGTAGGCGGGATGGCCGGCAATTATCTTCGCCGTTGTGGACTTACCCGAGCCGTTGGGACCCATCAGCGCGTGGATCTCACCGGACTCGACCTCGAGGTCGACACCGCGAAGAATCGTTTCACCGTCCTCTTCTGCGACTTCTGCGTGGAGATTGTTGATTTCGAGTTTCGCCATAGGTATCTCTTAGGTCAACCGAAAGAAGGTACGTTTCACCCATGAAGCTTTCGCATTGCCGTGAACTCAAATTCAGTATATAGAAATAATATTTCCCACAGCAGTAAGCGCCCGCCTTCTGTTGGTTACATGAAACTCCCGAGTCCTGTCTGTTCCTGCCCGGATTTGACCTCTTCCCAGGAGATGTCCATTGCCTCCAGAATGCGGGCAATCGGCCCTTTCAGCGTCTTATCGAGCATCTTGTCCCAGTCGATCTCGAACTCCTCGGGGATCTGGTCTGCGTACTCGAAACAGATTACGTCAGGGTCCCGCCGGAACTCGCCGTACAGCGGGTCCCGCTGGGGGTCCAGTCCTTCTTCCTCCTCGATACGCTGGAAGAAGTCCGAGTGGACCCGGTCGAGATACAGTCGCTTGGGCTTGGACCCGCTCTGGAAGTTCGTTCCCAGAAGCATGTTGGCGTACTTCGCGCCCCGGACCTGCGCAGTGTCGGTGTCGTAGTTGTCGAGTTTCTTCCCGATGCCACCGGGAATACCTACGTCGTCGTAGTTGACGTTGCCGTCCTGATAGTCCTCGATGACATCGCTGACGTACTGCTTGATGGACTCTGCGTCCTCTCCGCGGACGATGCGGTCGATGACCTCCTTCTGGACCCGCTTGGTGATGGGCGCGATATCGGACCGCTGGTATTCGAACCCGGTGATATCGATGTCGTCGACGTGCTTGCCCTCTTTCCAGACGATGTTGCCCGCGTAGCGCTTCTTTTTGCCCGCCTGGAAGAACCGGCGGTAGAGCTTCTCGAACTCGATTTCGAAGCGGTGGAACTGGGCGTTAAGCCGCTCCATCGCGAACTCGTCGTAGGAGGCGTTAATCGTCTCCTCCAGTTCGAACCCTTTCTGGATGGTCGTCGCGATGAGTTCGAGCTCGTCGTCGTCCATCTCGGGGTGTTTCTCGCGCATCTCGTCGGTGATTTCGACGTCGCCTTCGACGTCGTCTGGACCGACATTACCAAGTTGTAGCATGACGGAGTCGGTGTCCCCGTAGACGACCTCGTACCCCTCGTTTGCGACGACTTCGTCGGTGTAGTCGATGACCTCGCGACCGGTGGCGGTGACCGCTGCGCCCATCTCCTTGTCGTAGAGACGGAACCGGTCCCACCCCAGAACGCCGTATAACGACTGACCGACGAACTGGAATTTCCCGTTGCGGCCGGCCATGAGCGTGTGGTTGTCCGCAACGGTGACACAGTAGACACCGTCGTCGGCCGTACTCCGTGACCCGCTGCGATGCATCCGGAGCGTGTCCTTGTTGTCTTCCGTGACGTAGATTCGCCAGGAGCCGCTGTCACGGTTGTAGTTCGCAGTCAGTCCGAGATGCGCACAGAGCCGGAGCACGTCGTCGCGGAGTTGGTCACTGGAGGTGGTGTACCGCCAGGAGTTCTTCTGTCGGTCTCCGTCACCGGCGATAAGCGTGTCGAGGAAGCGCCGCTTCTGTCGGTGGCTCAGGTCGAAGACGAACTCGGGAATCCGCTTCTCGAAACTGTCCTCGCCGCAGATGTTACAGAGCAGGTCGCCCAGCAGCGCCGACGTGAACTGGTAACTCCGGTCGTCGACGTAGTAGTCGAACCCCAGTCGGTCGAGGAGGTCACCAATTGCCGCGTGGTCGGACTCGCCGCCGTCCGCGATGGCTTGCTGAGCGATTTTGACCGTGGTCGATGCCCCGCGGGTCTTCTCCCCGAACTGTTTCGTCTCGGAGGTGTAGACGTTCCCTTCGGTGATGTACCACGCGAGCAGTTCGAGGAAGTCGTCGCCGTCGAAGGTTCGCGGTATCCACTTCCGGCCCGATTCGGCGTGGATATACGTCCGTTCGGCGACGGATTCGATATACTCGCGGTTGGCCTCGAACTCCTTGGGGCCGAAGACGTACCCTTCCTCGCCGATATCGTTTTTCAACACTGTGTCCGGATAGTGGCCAATCTCGGCGGCGAACGTGTGGCCGTGGACCGACGGCCGGACCCACACCTCGTAGTCGTCGACGTACTCGGTCAGATCCACCGTGTCCAGCGGGTCGCCGTCCGGTCCGTCCCAGTCGTGGGGGAGTTCGTAGTTCGTGGCATCGTCGAGGTCACCGGCTTCGACGAAACTGTACCCGTCTTCAGTGATTCCGTTGGTCTCGTTCTTTTGGACGAGCATCCGGTGGTTCGGCGTCACACGGAAGTCCATCTTGCTCGTCTCTATATCCACGAGGTCGCCGCGGTAGTCCGGATACGACTGTGTCTCGACCACCGGTTTGACCTCCATCTCCTCCGTCTCGGGGTCCAGCGAATACACCTCGTCGCCGATATCAAGGTCGCGAATGTTCTGAACGCCTGCCGGTGTCAGCACGTCGGTATCCGGCGTGAAGCAGTTCATGATGACCTTAACTGCCGCTTGCTGCCGGTCAAAGCGCTCGTACTCCGGGTTATCGGGGTCGAAGCTGTTTCGTTCGGCCTTCTTCTCCTCGCGCTCTGACAGGAGTTCGTCGACCATCTCCCGGATGACGCCGTCCGGTTCCTTCCGGAAGTGGGTCCCGTTGGGCGCGCGGTAGGTGTCGCCGTCGTAGATATCCGGGTCGACCTTCGTCTCCGGGCTGGCGTTGGTCGTCACCATGCACATCGGGTACAGCGACTTCAGGTCCAGCACGGTGACGTTCTCGCGGACGCCAGTGATGGGGTCAAACACTGCGCCGCCCTCGTAGTCCTCGCTCTCCTGTTGCCCTTTCGAGGGGAGCGCGAACTCGCCGTGGAGCTTGTGGAGAACGTACATGTCCACTGCGTCGCCGGGCGTCGTCGCGTCCTCCAGTTTGCAGCCGACGAAGGTGCGGACCTCGTCCCAGAAGTCGATGATGTCCTGCTCGCGGTCGAGTTCGACACAGAGCTCCACGTCCCGGAGGTTGTACTCCAGCAACTGCTCGGGGTCCTGCTCCCAGAGGTCACCGATGTCGCCAGTGTAGCGTTCCTTGCCGACGCCAAGTTCCTGCTCGCCGACGGCGTCAAGCCGGTAGGATTCGAGTTCAGTGAACTGCGTTCGCTTGTAGGCATAGAGGAGGTCGAAGACGACACGGCCTTTGATATCGGGGCCACCCCAGCCCGAACGCCAGACCTCGTCGACCCGCGAGAGTCGGTCGATCTGGAGATCGAAGTCGTGGTTGTAACTCTGGAGTTCCTCCAGACGGTCAAGGAAGTACGGCGCGTCGAAGTCGTCGAAATTCCAGCCAGTCAGCACGTCTGGGTCGGTGTCGACGATGTAGTCGACGAACGCCTCCAGCATGGCCTCCTCTTCGTCGAAGACGCGCACGTCGGCCTCGAAGTCCTCCCGAATCGGGTCGTAGCCAGCCAGCGCCTCGGGGCCGTCGATGCCGTCGGGGGATTCGTACAGCCAGACGACGTACTCGTCGCGGTAGGAGTCGTGGGAAGTGAGACAAATGATCGGTTCCTCGCCGTCCTCGGGGAACCCCTGTCTGTCGTCAACCTCGATGTCGAAGGTGTTGACCCGCGGGTCAGCGTGAGCTTCAACCGGCGTTATTTCCTCGTGATGGACCTTCAGACTCCCGTCGTCGAGTTCGCGGGCGGGGACGCGAACGCCACTCGTGATGTCCTTGTCGATGAGCAGGCGGTTGGGAAAGAGGATGTCCGCCTCGTAGTGGTCGAAGTCGTCACGGATCTGTCCCACATCGCGTGGCGTCTGGCCGAATATCTTCGTCAGACGCTCGCCTCGAATCGATTCGTAGGGGTCGCCGTCCGCGTCGGCTTCTTCCCAGCCGGCGATGCTGTCGTACTGGCGGAGTCCGTCCTCGGTGACGCTGTCAGTCGGTGCGTAGAAGTAGGGCTGGAAGTCGAAGACTCGCGCGTGGACCGGCTCGTTGTCGTCGGTGCGTCCGAAAACGTGGACGACCGGTGACTCATCATCGCCCTGCCCCTCGATGGTGTAGTCGACCTGCGTGACGACGAACTCGACGGTCTCCTCGACCGGCGGGAACTGGCGCTCGTCGAGGTCGACGACGCTCGTGTCACCGTCGTCGCTCCCACCGTTGCCCGCGATGGCCGCCGCTTCGTCGGCGACCGGGCGATCCTCATCCGCATCTTGCTCGAAGTCCCCCAGCGTGCCCTGGGTCCCGTCACTCATTCTTGGCCTTGTTTCGAGATGCCGCATAAAAACACCGGCGGTCGACGGGGTATTGCCACAGGCAGAAAGTATATGCCATCGAGTAACATACCCAAGTTTGACGGCCAATGTCGCACCACGCATCCCCCCACGGCGAGGCGGATAGGTCCGAAGAACTGCGGTCGGAGCCGGCGCTCCCGGACGCCATCCAGACGACAGAGACCTACGAGACCGAGGAGGGGACAGTGTTTTACGATGCAGAGAACCCTCTCGCGTGGCTACAGACTGATACGGCACTCACCTTACAGGAGATCGCCTGACAGGAAGTACTTTTAGCGTCCACACGTCGTAGCTAGTGTGATGGATATTCCCGGCGAGGACGACCCCAACGAGAGCGGCGGCGTCCTCTCGGAAAAGAGCGAGTACGAGCCCGAGGAGTTCGACCCGGAGAGTCTCGGGCCGGACGTGCCATCGCCGTCGGACGGCGCTTACGACGGTGACGCCACGGGACTGTTCGTCAAACTCGTCATCGTCTTCAACGTCGCGCTGCTGGCGCTCTCGCTCGGACCGATGCTGGCCTACTTCGAGGGACAGGTCGACCTCGGGGTCCGGATCTTCCTCGTCGGCGTCATCGCTTTCGGCTACGGAACGTTTCGGTACGTCCAGTTCGAACGGGAGCGCAAATCGGACGACGAGGACGAACCAACCGAAACAACAGATACCCAGCCAGACGGCGCGGAGGCAAGCGACCACAACGGCTAACCGGCCCGGTCGGCTACAAACAGCCATATGCGTACTGTGCGGGATGACGACGGCACGCGATACTTATTGCTGAAGGAGTCCACCGAGTCGAGTCTGGTCCGTGACCCCGAAACCGGCGAACAGCAACACCTCCCAAACGTTGATCTCGAACCCGTTGATGGCGAATCGCCGCTGGCCACGGCCGCTGAGGGCGTTCCTGACGCCGCCCGCCAAGTCATTACAGCAGCTCACGATGAGCGTGCGCTGGGCCTGCTCGTCGAACTCGACGACCGCGGGCCGCTCTCCGTGGCGGAGCTGCTTTCCGCCTACGACCTCTGTGAGAGCGACCTGCACGGCCTGCTGGCCGAGTTTCGTGCCGCCGGCCTGCTCGCCGAGGCGACGGTCCACGGCCAGCGAGGCTACGACACGACCGAAACGGCCAGCGATGGACTGGCACATCTCCGCGACTGAGGCCAGTTCAGCGTCGTGACTGCGGTCAGGCCAGTTCCGCGACCGTCGCTTCGACCCGTTCGACCCGCGAGCGATTGGTCGTGGCGTCTTTCTCGACGCGGACGAGGTCGTCCGCCGCACCGACCAGTTCCTCGTCGTGACTGACCACGAGAATCTGCTCAACGCCGACCTCATCGCGCATGTACTCCACGAGGTCAAGCAGTTGCGTGACGTGGCCTGAATCGAGGAACACTGTCGGTTCGTCGAGGATGAGCGGCGGCATCGGCGCGGCCCCTTCGATGCCTTCGGCGAGTAGTCGGTAGATGGCACACCGCAGGCTGAGGTTGAATAGCGCCCGTTCGCCGCCGGAGAGCTGTTCGGGCTCCAGCGGCTCGCCGTCCTTCTGGTACACCGTCAGCTGATACTGCCCGTCGAGTTCGATGTGGGAGTACGAGTCGTTCTGGTACACCAGGTCGAACGTCTGGTTGAGCATCCGTTCGAGTGTCTCGACGTTGCGCTGGCGCAGCTCTGCCCGGAGCGTCCCGTACATCTCCTGTAGCTCCTCGGTTTCCTGGTATAGCGTTTCGAGTCTCTCCAGTGTCGCTTCGAGGTCTTCGCGCCGGTCTCGCAGCGACTCCAGTTCCTCGATTTCGTTCGTGACGCCACCGATAGCGTTCTGGAGTTCGTCGCGTTTCTCGCGTTTCTCCGTCAGTGCCTCCGCTGCCTGTTCGATGTACTTTTTCGCCCGCTGCTTCTCGCTTCGAGCCGCTTCGATGCGGTCCTCGTCGAACGACTCAGCCAGATCCTGCTTGCGCTCGCGCTTCTCCGCGAGCTGGTCGCGGCGCTGGTCGTTCAGTTCGGCCTGCTGACTGCGCTTCTCTCGCAGGCGTTCGATGTCGTCGTCGCAGTCATCGATCTTCGCAAGCAGGTCTTCGACCCGCTCTAGGTTCTCTATCGATTGTTTGACCTGCTGGCGCTCCTGATTACACTCGGCGACGACCGAGCGACAGTCCTCGGCCTGCTCGCGGGCTTCGGCGGCTTTCTCGCGTTTCGTCTCAGCCTCGGATTCATGTTCTGTTGCTTCTTCGCGGAGCGTCTGGATGCGCTTCTGGTCCGCATCCAGCCCCGCTTCTTTCTCTTCGACGAGCTGGACGATGTTCGAACGGTTGTTCTCAAGCGTCGATAGCTCGTCCGCTGTCTCGACCAGTTCCGTCGCGGTCTCGTGCTCAGACTTCAGGTCCGAGACATCCTCACGAGCGTCCGCGAGCAACTCCTCTAGCTCGGCAATCCGATCACGGTCGTCCTCAATAGAGTCGACGTGCGGTGACTCGGCCACGTCCTGCCCGCACTCGGGGCACTTGCCGGCCTCCAGCAGCGCCTCGGCCTCCGCGAGCGACTCGCGCTCGCTCTCCAGTTTCGTCTCCAGTTCGGTCACCTGCTGTCGGGCGTTATCGAGGTCACTGGCGACGGATTCTTTGTACGACTGCGACCCGTCACGGTCGGTCGGCGCGTTCTCGAACCTGGCTTCGAGATCGGCGATCTGGTCGTCGATGTCGCTGATCTGCTCCCGGCGCTCGGCGATAGTCTCCCGCGCAGCTTCGATGTCTGTTTCCAGTTCGACGGCTTCTTCACGCTTGTCCTCGGCCCGGGATTCGAGGTCGGCAGCGCTCTCGGCCAGCGCGTCGGCGGTGCTGCTGTGATCCTTCGCATCGACCCGCTGGTCCTCGATGCGGCTCTGCAGTTCGTCATCGCGGGACTGCAGTTCGTCAAGCCGCGCATCGACGGTTTCGGGGTCCGGCTCCGAACTGTCGAGGTCGGTTTCGGCCACTGTTTCCGAGAGCTTCTCTCGCAACGACTCTCGCTGGTCCTGTAGGTCGCTGACCTGCTCTTTGAGCTCGGTTCGTTCCGTCTCCGTCTCGGTGATAGTCGCTTCCAGATCCTCGATGTCGGCTTCGAGGGTCGACAGTTCGTCACGTTTCTCTTCGTACTCTTCGAGGACGGACTCGGCCTGCGTGAGCGTCTCCTCGGCGGTGGCCTTCTGGTCCTCAATGTGTTCGATCTCGTCTTGCAGCTCTGATTCCTTCGTTTCGAGGCCGTTCAGGCGCTCGTGGAGGTCCTTTTCTTCTTTCTCCTGAATCTGCTCGTCGAGTTGTGAGAGTGCCCCCTGCTTGTCGTCGCGTACCCGACCGACGCCGACGCGGGCGTCGCTGGCCCGCTCGCGGTACGCCTCCAGTTTCCCCAGTTGCAGGAGGTCGTCGAGCATATCCTGACGGTCGCCGGGGGAGGCGTTGATGAGCTTGTTCACCTCGCCCTGACGGACGTAGGCGCAGTTGACGAACGCCTCGCTGTCCATCCGCAAGAGTTCGGTAATGCGTCGGCGCACGTCGCGCGCCCCCTCATAGTTTCCTTCAGGTGTCTCCAGCACACACTTCGCCGTCGTCGGTTGTGCTCCGGTCGCGCGGACCCGGCGCGTGAGATGATAGTCGCCACCGGCGTGGGAGAACCACAGTTCGACGGTACAGTCGTCGGCTCCGATGGTAACCACGTCGCCGAGATTCTCATCCAGTGCCTTCGAGCCGTACAGCGCGAAGAAGCAGGCTTCAAGCAAAGATGATTTCCCGCTCCCGTTGAGTCCGTGGATGACGGTCACGCCGTTGTCAAGTCGCAGGTCGGCATCGTCGTAACACTTGAAATTGGATAGCTTGACGCGCTGGAATTTCATTGTTGACCCTCCATTACAGGAACTCCTCGACGCTCGCTTGGCCGTCGTCATCGGCCCCGTCTACCGGTGCCTTGTCGTCGGCCTCGTTCACTGCCGCTCCGTCGTCGGTGTCGTCCTCAGCCGTGTCTGTGTTCGCTTCCGTATCGGCCGTCCCGCCGCTCGCAGCCGCATCCGTGTCGGATTCAAGCGCATCCGAATCCTCACTGAGCAGCTCACGAACGTGCCGTTCGACCTCGTCTTTGACGTTCGCGTCAGCGACCTTCGAGGCCCGGATCGTCTCGTCGATGTCGTGGGCGGCCTCGCTCAGTCCGAGGTCGCGGACACGTTCGGTGACGGCGTCGTCCGGGTCGGCGAAGCTGATATCGGTTTCTCGCTCCTCGGCCGTGATTTCCCGGTGGTCAGTGACGCGAGCCACGAGCGCCCCCCGATCGAGCGCGAACGATTCGACGCTGGCCGGGGTGACCGGGTCGCCGTCGCCGCTGATAGAGACGATGACGACGGCATCCTCCAGGTCGTGCTGGCCGACGCGGCTCCGGACACGCTCGACACCTTCCTTGGGCCCGAGGTCTACGTCGACAAAGACGAACTCGCGGGTGTCGAGACCGCGGCGGGTGATCTGGACCTCGTCGTCGAAGGTGACGATGTTGTAGCCGCGGTCCGCGCGCTCGCTTGCACTCGCGCGCTCGGTCGACCCGCAGTAGGTGACCCAGGCGTCCTCGACCTGCTGTTTACCGGGGTCGTGGTTGTCGCCGAGCAACATCGCGTCGAATTCGACCGACGACTCGGTCAGAATTTCTTCGGCATCCCAGTCGCCGTAGTCGAAGGGCTGGAACAGGCCGTGAGTGACCAGCGCAGCGCTGTCGGCATCGTGGGGGCCGAAGTCGTATCCGAGGTCGTCGCGTTGCGAGCGCGGGACGAAGTCGAGGCCGTAGAAGGCAGTATCGCCGATGACGGTCGGTTCGTCGTCGAGTCGTGTCGCCAGGCCGAGTGACTCGTACAGGTCGAGCCACTGGGCGTCCCGCTTGGCTTCGTGGTTACCCACAACAGCAAGGAATGGAATACCGGCTTCAGAGAGTTCTTCGAGAACGGTCAGCGTACCCATGATGTCAGTCAGGGCCGGGCGGCGGTCGTGGAACAGGTCACCGGCGTGGACGACGGCGTCAGCGTCGTCCGCGATAGCGTCCCGGACCACCTGCCGGAACGCATCGAGGAAGTCGTCCCGTCGGTCGGGGACGTTGTACTGCTGATATCCGACGTGAGTATCGCCGGTGTGTATCACCCGAGTCATTTGCCCACTCGTAAGCCAGCGCCACCTAAAGGGGTATCGTGAGCGGAGTGAAAGTGGTTGACTGTGCTGTGTTCGATCCGCTGGCTACGACCCATCACTGGGTCCCGCCGCGGCGTCCCGGTACCGCCGGAACGCTCGCAAAGCCGCCCGTCCCTCGTCTGCCAACCCGCTCACCTCGTGTTCGGCCTGCGCGACGGCCGCTTCGAGTTGACCGACGCCGAGCGTCTCGACGAAGGCGACCGCTTCGTCTAGATCGTCGGTTGCCCGAGTCGCTCGCTCAATGACCGTCCGGTAGTCAGCGTTACCGCCCGTCTCGTGGGTCCCCATCCGGCCTGCGCTACTATCGCCCTCTCGGTCAGCCGCTCGGATCGATTTGTCCCCGTCGTCGCTGTCGCCATTTCCATCAGCGAGCGCCGAGAGTGCCGCTTTCACCTGGTCGCTATCGGCCATAGGACGGCGTGGGCACGGCATCCAACATAAACGTTCACTGGCTCCGGGTCAGGTACTGGCGCGTTCGAGACCACAACTCAGTCGAACCGAGTAAAAACGCATACAGTTTAGTAATCTGATTGGTTTGATACAGCTACCGACCCAGCGCCGGTGCTAGTTGAGGAAAAGCCACTATCGGATTTCACCACCATGCCACTGCGCAAATTCCGCTCCGACGAGGAAGCGCTCTCGTCAGTCACAGTCGTCGCGTTGCTTATCCTTGCAACCCTGCTCATCTCCGTCGTCCTCGCGCTGTTCATCCTCGGCATGAGCGGGTGAGGCGGAAGAGTACCGTCAGTCAGTGGCCGACGCGTTTCCCGTAGTGCCCTGTCCGAGCGTTCAAATACTAGTACGGGACCAGCGCCGGGCATGACAGATATCGAAACGCTGGCGGAGCGGCTCCGTACGGTCGAACGCGCGGTCACGGACGGAACGACGGAGTTCCCGGAGGTAACGGAACTCGCAGAACTGGAGAACCGCATGGACACCGTCGAGGGGCGTCTCGCCGACATCGACGAGCGGACGGCGGAACTCGAAGCAGCCACGCAGGCCCTCCGCGGGTACGTGGGGAACATCCGTTCGGTCAACGAAGATGTCGAACAGCGCGCTGACGCGGCGCTGGCGGCGACCGACCGACTGGAGGTCCGACTCGACGAGGAACTGGCATCGCCGTCGGTATCTGACCCGGCGGCGGGGACCGACCAGCGACGGACGGGGAGCACACAGGCCCTTTCGAGTTCGCCGGCCGACGACCACACAGAGACGAGCGCCACAACTGGCCTCACGGCGGAGGCACAGACTGATTTCTCTGCCATCACTGACGGCGGCGACTCGGACGAAAGTGAGGACTTGGACGCGGGCGTTATCGGACGTATCCGTGCGCTGCTGTGATATACCGGCTGGTCCTCGCTGTCGCGGTCATGACAGCACTTATCGGTGCAACAGCGCCGGCACTGTCGACGGCCCGAGCGGACGCAGCCAGCGGTACGATGGAGCGACAACTGGACGAACTAGGAGCCGAATTGACGATGCTGGTCGAGACTGACGACGCGACGCCGAACGGCGACGCCCGACGCGCGGTGGAGTTACGACTCCCCGCACGTACCTACACGAACGCCGGTGTCAGGCGGCTGCAGTTCACAGAGCGGGCCGGTGTCGGCGTCGCGACCTGGACAGTTGAGTCCCGGAAACAGACCGAACAGCTGGTCGGTATCCCGATCCGAACGACAGCGGGGACCGACCGGCTGGAAGAACCCGGCACACATCAGCTGGTGTTCGTGCTGACGCGGTCGGATGGCCAGCGAGTGGTAATGGTCCATCGGTTTAAGTCCGAAGCCGCGGCGAGGAGTGGCCATGCGTGAGTGGCTCTTTGGATCATCGACAGCGCCCGAGTGTCGTTGTGAAACGGCTATCGAGGGCGGGCGGCTGGTGATGACAGCGGGCGAGTGTCCGGGCGGTGGCGACCTCGCCGCGTCGGCTGACTGCCGGGCGACAGTCATCGGTTCGCTCTTTTCGGCTAGTGTCGATACCGTCGTTACGGAGCAAGCCGGACAGGAGCGGATGTACAGCGACCGGGCGGCGGCGGTGCTCACCGCGGCTGGCCGGTTTGCAACCAGAGTTGCCTCGCTGGACGACCGCCTCGCAAACCGCGCCCGCCGCGACCCTGTCGCTGCTGCGTCGGAGGCAATCGGTCGGTCGGGACCGGTCGCTGACCTGGCTGCGGAGACTGGACTGGCGGTCGCCACCGAAGGCTTCGACACCAGCGAACAGGCACTCACTGCCTACACTGGGCCAACGATTAGCGACGCCCGTGTCGGTGCAGCGCCGCCGGCCGATGCGACTCTCCGGGACCAGCAAACGCTCCCGACAGAGGCCGTCGTTCGGAGATACAACACGGGCGGTGACCAACTATCGATGTATCATATCGAGCCCCGCGAACAGCGGTTCGACGCGGACACGATGGAGACGCTTGTCAGGGCGTACGAGCGAGTCGCGACCGCTGCCGCCGACGGCGGCTGTCACCCGTACAGTGCAGCGAACGCGGTTGCCGACGATGGCTCGACGGCAACCGTTGTCGGGGCAGTACTGGAGAAACACACGGGCGGGCTCGGGATTCTCGAAGATATTTTCGCCGATCAGCGGGTGTCAGACGTGTTCGCGACAGCCCCGGTGAGCGACACCCGGCTCCGAGTGCGCTGTGACGGTGAAACCATGCGAACGAATATCCGCCTGACGTCGTCGGGCGCGAACACACTGGCGTCGACGTTCAGACGGTCGAGCGGCCGGGCGTTCTCGCGAGCGAATCCGACGCTCGATGCGACAGCAACGGTGGCTGACCGGCAGATTCGCGTCGCCGGTGTGAGCGAACCAGTCAGTGACGGCCTTGCCTTCGCCTTTCGCGCCCACGACAGCGACATATGGCGGCTGGCCGACTTCGTCGACGACGGGACGATGCCAGCCGCCGTCGCTGGATTGCTCTCTGTCGTCGCGGAGCGGGGCGGGGCTTGCCTCGTCGCCGGCCCTCGCGGCGCGGGCAAGACGACGACACTCGGGGCGTTGCTCTGGGAGCTTCCCCACGAGGTCCGGACCATCCTGATCGAAGACACGCCCGAACTTCCGGCGGCGTCACTGCAGTCCGACGGACGGGACGTGCAGGCACTTCGGACCGCCAGCGGGGACGGCCCGTCAGTCAATGCGACAGAGGCCCTGCGGACCGCGCTCCGACTCGGCGAAGGCGCGCTCGCCGTTGGGGAGGTCCGCGGTGAGGAGGCTAGCGTTCTCTACGAGGCGATGCGTGTCGGTGGCGGCGACGGGGCCGTCCTCGGAACGATTCACGGCAACGGCCCCAACGCCGTTCAGGAACGACTGGTGTCGGACCTCGGTGTCCCTGTCCAGTCGTTTGCCGTGACGGACCTCGTCGTGACGCTGGCTCCGCCCACGTCGGAACACGGCCGCGGTATCGCTTCTATCGCGGAAATCGTCTCTCACAGTGACGATGTCACTTTTGAGATGCTCTACGAGCGTAACGGGTCGACAGCGACAGCAACTGGTCGTCTGGAGCGGGGTAACAGCCGTCTGGTGGAGTCACTCGCCGCGCCCGGTGAGTCCTACGCAGAGGTGCTCGACGCTATCGAGACGCGAACCGAACAATTCGAGGAGTCGGTGGCTGTCAAGACTCGTGGGAACGAACCACACACAGACGAGGTCCAGCCGTGAGCCACGCCAGCGGTTCAGACGACGCCCATGATGACGTGAACACGGCATCAGCCACACGGCTCACAACCGCGCTCGTTGCGGCCTGCCCGGGCACTGTTGAGGTGCCAGATGACTACCGACGAGCGTATCGGTTGCTTTCGGTTTCGGCTCCGCCTGAGACACTGCTGACGGCGAGCTACGCCGTTGCGGTGTGTGGCTCCCTGCTCGCATTGCTCGTCGCTGTGGCGGTGACCGGACCGCTGGCGACGACTGTCAGTCTCGGGTTCCTCGCCCTGTCCCTGGGTGTCGGAGCGCTGGGACGGTACGGTGTCCCCTTTGCCGCGGAGGCGAAGCGCATCCGAACGCTGGGGGCCGCACCGTCGCTCGTCACGACCTTAGTGCTCGGCGCGACGCTGTGGCCCAGCGCTGAGCGGGCGGCGGCGTTCGCTGGACGGACCGGAGACAGCCTGCTTGCCAGACGGCTGCACTACCACCGACAGCGAGCCGCAGGTACGCCACAGAGTGGTCTGGGAACGTTCGCGGCGTCATGGAGCGACCGGTTCCCGGCGCTGGAACGTTCGGTCGGGCTGGTCGAAAACGCGACAGCGGCTCCAGCCAAGGAGCGGCCCGAAGTGCTCGAACGCGCACGACGATGCATCCTTGATGGGACGCGCGATGAGATGGCGGCCTTTGCGGCCTCACTCCGTGGTCCGGCGACTGGCCTGTACGCGTTTGGTGTTCTCTTGCCGCTGGCGATGGCGTCACTGTTGCCCGCCGCCGCTGCCGCGGGTGTGCCTGTGACCGCCCCCGTGCTGGTCGGGACCTACGGCGTTATTTTGCCCGCCGCGCTGCTGGTCGCTTGCTGCTGGCTCCTGGGACAGCGACCAGTCGCGTTCCCGCCGGCGACAATCCCGCGGAGCCATCCGGACGTGCCGGCATCGGCGCTCCCGTCAATCGCGGGCGGCATCGTCGCCGGAATCGGGGGATGGCTCCTTGCCGGCGCGCTCGTCGCTGCGTGGGCGTCTCCCATCGGGGCACTCGGGGCCGGCGTCGGGAGCGCGCTCGTCAGCTACTACCGACCCGTCGCCGAGGTCCGTGATCGAATTACCGACATCGAAGCGGGCCTCCCGAACGCGCTGTCGGCTGTCGGTCGACGGCTGGACCGCGGCCAGTCGGTCGAAGCCGCGCTCGTCGAGGCTGTCGACGAGACTCCAAAACCGACCAGCGCCGTCATCAAAGCCGCCGCCACCCGACAGGAGCACCTCGGAACCAGCGTCGAGGGAGCGTTTCTGGGTTCCGGCGGCGCGCTCGCTGATGTTCCGAGCCATCGAGCCTGTCGGGTGGCGACGCTGCTGGATACAGCCGCAGCAATCGGGCCACCAGCGGGAGCGTCCGTGACGACGATGGGTGAGCATCTGGACGCACTCCGGACCATCGAGCGTGAGACGCGCCGCGACCTTTCGCAGATTACCGAGACGCTATCGAACACCGCCGCGTTGTTCGGGCCACTGGTCGGCGGCGCGACCGTCGCGCTGGCTGGGTCGATGGGCGGCGGCGAGCAGTTCGCCACCGTTTCGAGTGCGTTGCTGGGCCCGGTTATCGGCTGGTACGTGCTCGTTTTGGCTGTTTTGTTGACGGCGCTATCGACGGGCCTGCATCGGGGTCTCGACCGCGCGCTCGTTGGCTACCGAACCGGCCTGGCGCTCCTGTCGGCCACAGCCACTTTTTTTGTCGCCGTCGTCGCCACCGGGCTGCTGGTCTGAGTGTTTAAATCGGAGAACGCGGCCAAGCCGTTCCATGTTCGAGACGCACGTCGATACGCTGTACCTCTGGGTCGGCCTGGGGACGGTAAGCGTGGCCGTCCTTGGGGTCGTTGTCGGTCTCCCGACGACCGCACCGCCGGACGCGACGGCGGCGGCCGCAACTATCGATGAAGTCACGACTAGCCCGCCCGGGTCCGTCACACATCGACGACTCATCGCTACGGAGTGGGCGTTCGACGGCCGTGAAGTCCGTCTTCGCAACGACGGCGGGACAGCCACCGCACGACTGATTCGAACGGCTGTCCCAGCGCGAACCGACCGACTACAGGCTGTGGTGAACGGGGAGCGGCCACAGGCGGTGTACGATTCGCCCAACGCTTTCCGTCGGGACACCCGCCGGGCTCGGACTAAGCACGACGGGTGGCGACCAGCTCCAGACCGGCTGACCGTCAGGCACGTCGCCTGGGGAGGGACCGATGTCACCATCGTCGGATAGCGGGACGACCGAACCTGTCGCCGTGCTCGTTGCCGTTTTCGCCGTCACGCTTGGCGTATCGCTGTATGCCGGCGTGCTGGACGATGCGTTCGGAACGTTGGACGACGACCGCAACATCGCCACGCCGACCGCGGATGCTGTGGAACAACGGCTCTCATCGGCCGGTGTCGTTCGGCCCAAAGGGCTCGACAACGCGCTCAATGCGGTGCCAGCGAACTACCACGGGAACGCGACCATCACGGCGATGACCGGCGAGCGATGGAGTGGTGGCCGGGAGCCACCGACCAGCGCCGACACCGAAACCAGAACAGTGAGCGTACAAGTCGGGCCGGGGACAGTCCGTCGTGGAACGCTCACCGTGCGAGTGTGGCGATGACCCGAGCAATGAGTGCCGTCGCCGACGTGACGGTGTTCCTCCTGCTCATCGGTGCGGCCGCGGGGACCCTTGTGAGCGGTGTCGGGGTCGAGAACCCGGCGACGACCACAAACCCTGCGGCCGAGCAAGCGTCGACGCTGGCGACGAGTACCGCGAGCGTCGAGTATGATTTGCTCGTCCCACCGTCAGAGCACCGCAGGCCGCCCGACCACGCCACGCGACGGCAACGGACGAGCCACGGGACCGTCGCGGAACTGCTCGGTGAGGCGGCGATGAGCAGCGTCACCGTGGGGGGCGAGCGGGTATCGAGCGCCGGCATGGACTTTGAGTCACGAGTCGCTGCGGCGACGCGTGACAGACTCCACAGCCGCGGGCATCGAACGTCCGCCCGCGTCACCTGGGCACCGTATCCCGGTGCGCCAGTCAGCGGGGAGTACCGCGTCGGCAACCGGCCGCCGGATACTGTAGACGTTCGAGCGGCGACGGTGACGGTCCCAAGCGGGATGGAGAACGTCTCGGAGCCGGCCCGGGAAGCGGCGAAGACTGGTGGTTACGACGGCGTAGCGACGGTCGTGGCCCGGAGTGTTGTCGACGGCCTGTTCCCGCCGACACAGTCGCGGTACGCCCTCCGCGGCGATTACCCCGCAGACGTGCTGATGGCCACGCGGTACGAGCGCATGGCCGACCTGACAGGGACGAACATTGCCGTTAAGCGACAGTCGACGGTCGAGATGAACCGCGACCTGACCGCGGCCCTCGCCGCTCGGCTTCGGACCGATATGCGGTCGCGGTACGACTCGCCAGCAGACGCCGCCAGCGCCGTCCGAACGAGTCGTTTCCGCGTGACTGTCAGGACGTGGTCACCGTGAGAGACGACACTCGCGGCCGCGTCCCCTTCGCGTTGCTCGGCGTTCTCCTGCTGGTGAGCAGTCTCACGCTGGCCCCAACGTTCGTCAGCGAACCGGCTCCAAGCGAAACAGCCGTTGAGCGGGCACTTGACGAGGCCACGGCGGAGACACAGGTCGCCGTGCGGGACGGCGTCTCGACGGCTGGCCAGCAGGCAGCGGCGAACCCAGTCATCACGCCGGCCAACACACCCGCTGGTCGGGTCCTGAACGACTCGACAGCGTTTCGGGACGCGCTCAGAATCCGCGCCTATCTCCGGGTCGCGGACCGACTGGAGCGCGTCTCCGGCCGAAGCGGTGACGTGACCGTGACCGCCAGCCTGCCGGCGATTTCTAACGCGAGCGACCTCCGGGCGGCGAAACACCGCGTCTCGGTCGAACGTGCTGGACCGAACAAAACCGCGATGCGGGCAACGGTCGAGGATGTCGTCCTGACGGTTCGGCGCAACGGCGCAGTGGTTTCGACGCGGCGCGTTTCGCCGACTGTTGTCGTTCCGACGCAGGCGCTCATGCTCCACGACCAGGTGTCAACCTACCAGACGCGGTTGAACAACGGTCTGGACAAGCCGGGCCTGAGCCAGCGGATGACAGCGCGGCTGTACCCGATGGCGTGGGCGAGGGGGTACGCGCAATACGGCGGCGCTGGCATCGAAAACGTCGTCGCAAACCGGCACGTCTCGCTGGCGGCGAACGGCGCACTGCTCGGCGTCCAGCGGTCGACCTTCGGCCGGAGTGACCCGGCGGGTCGCCGTGCGCTGAAAGAGGCAACAGCGGTGACCGGAATCAAAGACATCATTCGGGGCAGCAGGGGAACCGCTGTCTCCAGCGACGTGGTCGGCCAAGCCCAGTACAAGCCGATCAGTGAGACACCGCCGCGTCCGAAATCCACAACGGGTCCAAGCTCGACCGATTCGATGACCGTTGGCGTCAACGAGACGGCCGACACCGCGTTCCGGTCCGTCACCAAGCCGTCAGCGCTCAACGAGACGCTCGAAGACGCATACACGGTCGAGGTAGCGCTGGAAACCGACAAACATCGACTGGGCGGGGGGCCGCCGGGGACGCCGTCGTCGCCGGGCACCGACTGGACACTGGTCGCCGACCGGACGACCACCGCTACAAAGACAGTCGGGAACGCCAGCGGTCGCGTTGCAACGCCGGACAGCTGGCATACTTTGGAGACGTTCAGCCGGACTGTCGAGCGCCAGTACACACGGACCGCCGTCTGGCAGAACGGGTCCGTTCGCCAGCGCACAACGACGTCAAGCACCATGCGCTATCGCGTGACCGTCGCCGTCGTCGGCCGCCATCACGGCCGTTCACCGGCACCGAACCGCTCGATTCGGACCGCGCACGATGCCAGCCCGAGTCCGCTGAACGGGTCGAACCTTGCCGACGTGGAGCCGAAAGCAATGGACGTGCTCGTCAGTCACGCCGGGGGTCGGGACGGAGTGGCCGAGCGAGTCGTCGACGACAGCCTCAGCCGGACAGAGGCGACAGTGACGGCTGACCAACCGCCAGAGCTGCGGAACTGGGTGTATCGGGACCTGATGAGTCTGCGGGCGTCAGTCCGTAACACGACCGTCACCGTTGAGCGCGGACGTGTCGGGACCTTCGAGACGAATCCTCCGCAGGAACTCCGAGAACGGGTCGCGCAACGCCGTGCTACCCTTGCGGCCGTGCCGGACACCTACGACAGCGCGGCCCAGAAGGCACGCGTCGCGGCCCGGCTGACCTATCTGAATGCGGTGTCGGCGGAGTTGGACAGACAGGCCACGGCTCGTGACGGCAACCGGGAACGAGTTGCCACACAGCTAACGGAACGCACCGACGGGTCGCTGCGTGATCTCCGGAAAGGGTTAACAGCACGCGAGACGCCCGTTCCGCGGTCACGCCCGGTGCCAGTCGGTCCGGCCGGCCCCGTCAGAACACGGGTCAATACACAGACGCCGTATCTGACGCTGGCCGAACTAAACGAGAGCCAATATCGCGCTCTCGACGGACGAGAGCACCCGCTGGTAGCGCGGAACGTGAACGTGTTCACGGTCCCGTACGGCGACGTCGCTGACGCCGTCGTTGGCGGTGCATTCGAGAGTGGTGACAGGGTACGCCTCGCAACGGCAGCGAACACACTCGCGGCCGCAAACGAAACCCTCGAAGCGGGGTCAAACGCCACGCTCGCTTCGGAACGCGACGCACTCCAGCGGGAGGTTGCGGCGGCTAACACGGAGATGACGACGACGCTCTGGCTGGCAGTCTCCCAGCACACTGAGGCTGAACAGGACGAGAGCAAGGCGATTGTCACTGAAGCGATGTCGCCGTGGGAAACATCGGCGGCCAGAGCACTGGCGCTGACCAACGGCTCCGCTCAGGAACGGGTCGCCCGCGTCACCGGTGCCCGACTGAACCTCACGCGGGTCGAACGCGACCGCCTCCGCCTGCAACTGCTTTCGGTCGATACGCCGGCGACCAGACCGACGCTGGAGTCGACGAACGGGACGGCCTCGGCGGTGCGGTCCGTTGCGAAAGACGAACTGAGCAGCGCTCTGGCGAATGCCGGCGAACAGAAGGTCCAGCAGCTCGCGAAGAAGCGGCTCGGAACGGACAGGCTCCCAGCGGGCCTCCCGCTGGCACCGCCAGTTACCCCCTGGTACGCGACGGCGAACATCTGGTGGGTGACTGTGGAGGGCGAGTACGCACGGTTCGCCGTCTCCGCGAGTCACGGTCCGCCGAGCGAGCCCGGCGCACAGACCACCTATGCGCGTGATGGGCACAACGTCACGCTCGACGTGGACGGCGACGGCACAGGCGAGCGATTGGGAACCGCCGACCGCGTCTCGTTCCAAGCCGAGACGGGCGTTGTCGTCGTCGTGCCACCCAAACCGCGCGGAGTCGGTGACAAGGGCGGCAACGCTGTGGAAGAATCGAGTGGGTGGCCGGACGCAGGCTCCTGACCCCGGGCCGCATAACCGAAGTAAAATACCCCGGGGCCATACCGATGCCCATGCTTCGAGGCGAGTTTCCGGACGCTGGCGAGCAGTCCCCCGAGGAGTTACTGACGGCCTACGGCACCGTGCTGGCCGAGACAGTCGAGACAGTCGGCGTTGAGGAAATCGTCGCCGAGACCGGTCTCGACCAAGCGACAGTGACAGCGTTCGCCGACGGCGATATCGCCGACCGGACGCTTGATGAGGCGGTCGCTGTGCTGGCGACCGGGCCGAACCGGCCGGACGCGGACGCACTACAGGCCGAAGCACAGGATATCCTCCTTATGGGGATGACGACGGCTGTCATGGACGTTGAGTCTCTCGCCTCCGGTATCGACGACGAACTGGAGCCAAAGGAAATACAGCAGAAAATCGAGGGGCGCTACCCGGTGACACTGGCCGAGTATGCCCTCTTGCACAGTCACATCGAGGGGGAAAAGCGGTGACGGAGCGCGTCGCCATTCTGGGTTGTGGCTACGTCGGCCTCGAACTCGGGCGGCAGTTGCAAGGCGACTACGAGGTCGTTGGCGTTCGCCGGTCCGATGGCGGCATCGCGGCTATCGAGGACGCCGGCTTCGAGGCGGTCCGGGCCGACGTAACCGATCCCGAGTCGCTGTCGGCGGTGCCGGATACCGACTGGCTCGTCTTCGCCGCAAGCTCCGGCGGCAGGGGTGCCGAGGCCGCCCGCGAGGTGTACGTCGAGGGGCTCCGGACAGCTATCGACCACTTCTGGTCGCGGGCCGACCCGCCCGAGCGACTGGTGTACACTTCCAGTACCGGTGTCTACGGCGACCACGGCGGCGCGTGGGTCGATGAGGAGACGTCGCTGGACCCACAGACCGAGAAGACCGAAGTGCTGGCCGAAGCGGAGCGGGTCGCCCGCGGGCGTCCCGTGGAATACGGCGGCCACGGCTCGGTCGCTCGCTTCGCCGGCCTGTATGGCCCGGACCGCTACCGACTGGATCGGTATCTGGAAGGGCCGGTGACGGCCGGCTACCTGAACATGGTCCACCGGGCCGACGCAGCCGGTGCCGTGCGCCACCTCCTGACCGAGAACCACCGTGACGAAGTCGTGCTGGTCGTCGACGACAAACCAGTCGAAAAGTGGGCCTTTGCCGACTGGCTGGCCGAGCAGTGTGATGTCTCGTTCCCGCCGAAACAGACGACCGAAGAACGACTCGCCGACGAGAGCCTCTCAGAGACCGCAAAGCGCCGTATTCAGACGAGCAAGCGATGCTCGAACGACCGGCTCCACGAACTGGGATATGAATTCGAGTACCCGACATTCCGGGAAGGGTACCGCGACGCCGTCCGAGAATACCGGCAAAATTAGCCCTATCGGGGCGAACTTTATTACTGATAGGCTGGCGAACAGCGTGGTATGACACGCGTTGCCGTCGGCGGACTCCAGGTTGACGCCGCCGCGGCGGTCGCTAGCGAGAACCCCCTGCTGATCGCTGGTGTCGCTGTGGTCCTCCTCGCCCTCCTCGGTGCCGGTATCTGGGTGCGTCGGTATCTCAGCCGAACGCCCGGCGAGCGACTGCGTCGGACGCTGACCGGCTACGACCGGATCGCAGTGTTGATGCACCCGAACCCGGACCCGGACGCGATGGCCTCTGCTCTGGCCGTCAGCCAGCTCGTCGCCGGCACCGAGACGTCAGCGGCGCTGCTGTACCCCGGGGAGATACGCCGCCCGGAGAACCGGGCCTTCCAGACGGTGCTGGATCTTGATTTCGACCACATCGAAACTGTCGAAGACATCGACGGAGAGGCCGTCGTCCTCGTCGACCACAACACGGCACGCGGCTTCCCCGGTGCCGAGGAGGTCGAACCTGTCGCCGTCATCGACCATCACCCCGGCAACGGCAGCGGCGACGAGTTCACCGACATCCGGTCCGACTACGGGGCCTGTGCGACCATCTTCGCAAGCTACTTCAATCAGCTAGAATTTGAGTTCAGCGACACACAGGGGACCGGGAGTATCGATATCGACGCAGCACCGGCAGAAACCGTCCCCTGTGCGCTGGCAACGGGGCTGATGTACGGGATTCAGTCGGACACCCGGTCGCTGACAAACGGGTGTCAGTCTGAGGACTTCGCGGCTGCCGCGTTCCTCTACGATGGGATGGACAGCGACCTCCTCAACCGCATCGCAAACCCCCAGGTCGACGCCGAAGTCCTCGACGTGAAATCCCGGGCCATCGGGAAACGGGAGGTGCGAGCGCCCTACGCGTTCAGCGATGTGGGCGAGGTGTCAAACACGGATGCGATTCCACAGGCGGCGGACGAGCTGGAGACGTTAGAGGGCGTCTCGGCAGTTGTCATCGTCGGCGAGAAGGAGGGAACCATGCGCATCGCCGGGCGCTCCCGGGACGACCGCGTCCACATCGGCCGGGCGATAGAGGCTGTCGTCAACGATATCCCGATGGCCGAAGGCGGCGGTCACGCGCGGATGGGCGGCGGGAAAGTCCCGGTCAAGCACATGGCCGGCCTCGGTCCCAGCGATGGCGTCTCCCGTGACGACTTCCGCGAACGGGTGTTCGATGCGATGAGCGGCGAACTGTAACAGGCGACCTGTGCGCGGTCGCCGACCGGGGTTAATCTCTGCCCTTTTGTTACTACCCGACCAACAGCCGGTATGGCTACACGGGAGGCGACCTGGGCGTACCGGGACGACCACGACGAGTTCGCACGCACGTTCTACCGCCGGTTCGGCGACGGCGTCGTCTCCAGCATCGGCATCGGCACGTACCTCGGCGACCCGACCGACGAGCGGGACGCGAGCTACCACGACGCCATCGTCACGGCGCTCGAATCCGGCATCAACGTCGTCGACACAGCAATAAACTACCGCCACCAGCGCTCCGAGCGTGTCGTCGGCGACGCTGTCGCGGACGCCGACGTGGACCGTAAGGCAATCGCTGTTGCGACGAAAGGGGGGTTCATCCCATTTGACGGGGCGCGCCCGGCTGACCCCGGCGCGTTCGTCCGGTCGGAGTACCTCGACACCGGCATCGTCGACCGCGACGACCTCGTTGCCGGCCAGCACTGCATTGCGCCCGACTACATTGACGATCAGATCGACCGGTCGCTGACGAATCTCGGACTGGATACCATCGACCTCTACTACGTCCACAATCCGGAGACGCAACTGAAAGTGAACTCCCGTGAAGCGGTGTACGACCAGCTGGAGGCGACCTTCGAACAGTTGGAGGAACGGGCGGCGGCCGGCGATATCAACCAGTACGGCGTCGCGACGTGGGAGGCGTTCCGCGTGCCCGCCGACCACGACAGCCACCTCTCGCTTCCAGAGATCGTTGAGCGCGCCCGCGCCGCGGCAGAGACGGTCGGCAACGCGGCGACGCATCTCCGCGCGATTCAGTTGCCGTTCAACGTTGCGATGGCCGACGCGTTCACGGTCGAGTCTCACGACGGCGCGGAGGGGCCACAGTCGGCGCTCTGGTTCGCGCACGAGGCCGGGTTAGACGTGTTCACCAGCGCCTCCATCATGCAGGGACAGCTAGCCGCGGAACTCCCGGACGACGTAGCGGCGAAGCTCTCGGGTGAAACGAGCGCGCAGCGCGCGATTAACTTCGCACGCAGTGCGCCGGGCGTGACCTGCTCGCTGGTCGGCACGGGGTCGGTCGAACACGCCCGGGAGAACGTCGATGCGGGCCGATACGAGCCACTCGGTGCTGACGCGTTCGACGCCGTCTTTGAGTAGCTAGCTGAGTTCCTTCCACTTGCCGTCGCACTCGGGGCAGACGCGCACTTTCCCGACCTCGTCCGGGTCGTTCTCCGTCGCAAGCGGCTCGTCACAGCTGGTACAGGAGAGCCGTCCGTAGTTGTCCTTCTCGACATCGCCGGCCCGGAGGGCCTTCCTCACTGAGTCCATACCTGCCAGTGTGCTACCCGCGTGTAAAAACCCCGTGGCGGCGTTCCGGAACGTTGTTCAGGTTTTCCGCTCTATCGCCGGTCGTGTCACGTCGCCGCATCTTTGGCTCGCTGCTTGGGATGGTGTTCTGCATCAACCTCGGCAGAGTCGTCTTTGCACCGCTTATCGAGCCGATTCGGGCGACAACGGGAGCATCCGATGCGACACTCGGACTGCTCGCAACGATGGCCTGGGCCGGGAGCGCCCTCCCACGGCTCCCCACCGGCGTCCTGCTGACCCGGATATCGCGGGCGAAGGTCATCTTCGGCTCCGGGGTCGTGTTGACGCTTGGAACGACGTTCACCGCGTTCGCGTTCGACCCGACGTTGTTGCTCGTCGGCGCGTTCACTATGGGGCTTGCAAGCGGCGTCTACCTGACCGCAGCGAACACGCTGGTCAGTGAGCTGTTCCCGGAGCGGCCCGGTCGCGCGCTCGGGCAACACGGCGTCGCCGCCCAGCTCGCCGCCGTCGGCGCGCCGGCGCTGATCTCGTTCGTGCTCGTCGTCGGGACATGGCGAACCGCGCTGCAAGGGATAGCTGTCGCCGCGGGAGTGGTAACCGTCGCGTTCACTATCATCGCGAGACGCGCCCAGCTTCCAGACGCCGGGAGCAAAGACCGCGACCTCCTCGGCGCGGCGCGTGCCCAGTGGCACATCATTGTCACCAGCGTCGCTACCATCGGCGTCGCGGGATTGGTCTGGAACGGGCTGTTCAATTTCTATGTCACATACGCCACGAGCGTCGGCCTGTCCGCGGGGTCGGGTCGGACGCTCCTGTTGCTCGCGTTCGGTGCCGGCGTGCCGGCCTTCTACGTCAGTGGTCGGCTGGCCGACCGGCTCCCGTCGATTCCGTACCTGCTGACGATACTTGCGGCACTTACCGGCTGCGTGCTGGTGTTGCCGTCGCTGACCGGGTTCTGGTCGCTGGCCGCGTTCAGCGTTATCGTCGGCTACGTCATCCACAGCATCTTCCCGGCGGTGGACGCGTACCTGCTCGGCTCGCTCCCGGACCGTCACCGCGCGAGCGCCTACGCCACATACGGCGCGGGGATGATGGTGATGCAGGCCCCCGGGAGTGCGCTTGTCGGACGGCTACTTGACGCCGGCGTCACGTTTCCGACGCTGCTTCGCGGCATGGGCGTCGCGTTGCTCGTCGTCCTCGTCGCGATGGTGTCGCTACACCTCAATGGCCGGCTGCCGAGTGCCGCCCGAGCCTAAAGGCTGAAGCCACTCGGTGCCGCGTCACCTGTATGGACCTGCCACCGGACGAGCTGGCTGGCGTCGTCGACCTCTTCGGTTCGCTCACCAGCGCGGAGCTCGTCGATGCCTGCGGCGAACTCGCCTTCAAGCAGGGCATCGACGCCGACCCGGACGCGGTTGCTGCGGCCATCGACGGCGCTATCGACTCGTACCACCTCGTCGCCGTTGACGACCACGCCGCCGATACCGACGAGACGCTGCTGGTCGTCGGTCCGGTCGCGTTCCCGGCCCTGCCCGACGGGGCGGCTGATCTCCCCCACATTATGGACGTGCCGGCCCGCGACCTCGCACGCGACGCCGTCATTGAGGCCGTCAAGGCCCGCTTCCGAGAGGATGCGGTGATGGCCGTCAAGAACGGCGACGAGGACCGCGTCGAGACACTGCTTGACGTGAGCTACGACATCGAAGCCTGGGAGAATGTTGAAATGGACGGCCTCCGCGACCGTCTGGACGACGTGTGAGCCCGACGCTCCAAAATCCCACATAATTAAATCAGTTAGTTCACACGAGTGAGCCACCCGAATTAAGACAGTCCATCACCTATCACAAGCTATGCAGTTTGACCGGGTCGCGGCCCACGAGCCAGTCGTCGTGGACGACGAGCCACAGGAGGCGGCCGTCATCGCTCCGGTCGTCACGCGACCCGAGGGCGAGGCGATACTGTTCACGAAACGTGCTGACCACCTGTCGGACCACCCCGGACAGATGTCGTTCCCCGGGGGCGGCCGCGAACCCGAAGACGAGGACCTGCTGCGGACTGCGCTCCGGGAAGCGAACGAGGAAATCGGGCTCGACCCGCTGGCGGTCAACGTCGTCGGTCGGCTGGACGACATCAGAACTATCACGCGGTACTCCGTTCGCCCCTTCGTCGGGCGGATTCCAGACCGCGACTACCTACCCTCGGACGAGGAGGTTGCGGAAATAGTCACCCTCCCGGTGTCGGAGCTGACTGATCTGGACAACTACGAGTCAGAGCACCGCGACCACCCCCACTACGGCGAGATTCGGCTCCACTTCTTCTACGTCGACGGCTACACTGTCTGGGGTGCGACGGCACGGATGCTCGTCCAGTTGCTCGAACTCGCGACCGACTGGCGGGTGCCGCCCGAACCGGACCGGTACATGGAGCCAGACGACGATTTGCCGCCGAGCGTGCGCGACGAAGCTGAGTAACACAGAGCCGGCTGGAGCGGGGCCGAGAGCGACAGAATTTTCCAACCCCGAGGCATTGGTGGCGTACTGGATGACCACGCTTACCGGTGCGACACTGGCGGCCGCCGGCATCGACGCGGTGGCGCTCAAGCCGACAGAAGTGGACGTGTCGCAGGCGACAGCCCTCGATGTTGAGACGCTCGCAATCGACTACGAGGGAGCGGCCCACGTCCCAGAGACGGACGTTATCGAGCGACTTGCATCGACTGCCAACGTACGCGTCACCACGCCGGTCCGGGCCAACGGCTTCGACCCGCTGGGCGATGACAGCGGGTTCGACACGCTGCCGGCAGATGCGGGATACGTGCTGGTTGCCGGCCACAGCGCGTATCTCTCAGATGATGAGGCCGCACGGGCCGTCGCACCGCGGTTACGGGCGGCCGTCGACGATACCAGCAATCCGTGGGTCGGTACCGAGGGCATCGAGCGACTCGCGCTGGCAGTCGGAGGCACACAGTACGAACTTCTCTCGCGGACGACCGCCCGCGATGTTCGGACGCTCCGGACGGCGGGCTTCGACGGTTCGATTGCCGTGTACGCCCCGCTGGTGCTCTCGAACAGCGAGGACGCGATGCTGGACGCCGTCGGCGACTACACGGCCCGGCGCGGCCCGGTTCGGAACGCACTGCCCGACGGCGCGCCGACGGACAGCCGAGCGACGGGTCGGGCTAGAGACGTACTCAAACAGGCTATCCGCGATTACGCGCTCGTCGGCTCCGTCGAGACAGTCGCCGAGCGAACCAAGCGACTCCACGACATCGGTGTCGACACGATTGTCGGCTACCCGGCGCGTGGACTCGACCCCTTCCTCTCGTAAATGAACGTCGCCGTCGTTGGCGGTGGGGCCGTTGGCCTGTCGACCGCGCTAGCACTGGTTCGCCGCGGTGCATCGGTCACGGTATTTGAACGTGATACGCTCGGGAGCGGCGCGAGCGGCCGGGCGGCCGGCCTCTGTTACGACGCGTTCGCTGATGACGTGGACGCCGCCGTGGCCGCGGACGCACTCGCTCGCTACCGTGACATGGGCCTGTTCGAGGCCCAGCCCTACGTCTGGGTCGCGCGCACGGAAAGCGACGCTACGGCCGTCCGCGAGCAGATCACGCAGATGCAGGAAAACGGCGTCGGGGTCGAGGCGCTCACGCCGGCGGCACTCGGCGACCGCTACCCCGCACTCGAGACCAGCGGCATCGAGGTGGCTGGCCTCGCCCGCGACGCCGGCGTACTCGACCCAGACGAGGTGGTGGCGACGCTCGCCGAAACAGCCCGCGAAGCGGGTGCAACCATCGAGACTGGTACCCCGGTCTCCCTCGATTCGCCGGCGACCGTCGAAACAGCGAACGAGGCCCGGGCGTTCGATGCAGTGATTGTCGCGGCTGGCCCGCAAACGAAGCCACTCGTCGCCGATGTCGGCGTCTCGCTCGCGCTGAAAGCCTACCGGGCGCAGGCCATCGTGACGGACCCGTTCGACGCCGCCCTGCCCTCGTTCTACGACGCGACACGAGAGTTCTACTGGCGGCCGAAAGCCGACGCACTGCTGGTCGGTAACGGCGCACACGAGGTCGACCCGACGGACTGGAACCCGGACGCGGACGCCGAGTTCGTCACTCGGAGCCTCGACCGGGTCGAGCAGACGGCGGCGCTCACGCCAGCCTGTGACCGAGCCTGGGCCGGCCTGTGTACGGCGACACCCGACGGCGCGCCGCTGGCCGGGCAGGTCGCCGACGGACTCTGGGTAGCCACTGGCTGGCAGGGCCACGGACTCATGCGCGCGCCGGCGATGGGCAACTATCTCGCCGCAGACGTTCTCAATCGCCCGAACCCACTTTCAGAACACTTGCCTGGTCGCGTCGACCCGACACGGTTCGACGGCTCCGAAGAATTCGCCGCGCTGGACGACCCGACGCGTGACTGGAACGATTGAATACGCTGTGAGAAGGAGTATACAGAAGGATCAGGCGTCGTCGTCTTCGCCCTCGTCAGCTGCGTCGGTCACGTCTTCAACATCAGCCGTTTCGCTGTCTGCATCCGCGTCAGTCACCTCAGCAGTCCCGCTATCATCGGTTGCAACGCCGACATCCGTTGCTTCGTCCTCGTCGTGGTCCGTGTCGGCTTTCGGGACGCGGACGTGGAGCGTGCCGTTACTCTTGAGCGTCGCCTGCGCTGTCTCCGGGTCGACAGCGGCATCGCTCGGCAGCGTGACGCTCCCGTCGAGTGCGAGCCCGCGGCCCGGGTAGCGCATTTCGAATCCATCATAGAAATCGCGGAAGCGGTCGATACGGACCTCCACGCGGTCGTCGACGTACCGGACCTGGATGTCCGACGCCGTCGTGCCGGGCGCGTCGAAGACGACGAGGTAGGCATCGTCTGACTCCAGCAGGTCCGAGGCCAGCGGCTTGTTCTCCTGGACCCGGCCGGCGGCCCGCCCGATGTTCTCGAATATCGCGTCGCTGATAGAGGAGCCGATGTCTCGCATCATAGTTCCACTTCGTCGAGGCAGTCCGTTCCGCCACAGTACGGGCAGGAGAACGCCGCGAGTTCGACATCGTCCGGCATATCGTACGTGTAGTGCATCTCGAACATGTCGAGTTCGCAGCTGTCGTCCGTGCAGACGACCTCCATAGTGGCTGGCATACTATTTCGTTGGTCCGTCGGGGACAAACCCCTTACGGACGGGGCCGGGGTTACCCCGTCCTGCCAGTCCCAACATTGATGCCGTCACCGGCGTACTCGGGTGTATGAGTGAACGCGTCCTCGGGGCGGATTTCAGCGGCGCAGCAAGCGCTGGTGACGCGCTCTGGGTTACCGAGGCGATCCCGACGGAAGACGGACTGACGATTCAACGGTGCTACCGCGGGACGGACGAATGGGGCCGGGACCGCGAGGCGGCCCACGCCGGCCTCCTCGACCGCATTACCGACGATGATGTCGGCACGGTCGGGCTGGATTTCCCGTTCAGTCTGCCACAGGCGCTACTTGACGCACAATGCGGCGGAACCTGGGACGGCTTCGTCGACTGGCTTGCGAGCGGTAGCGGCCCGACTGACCCGGGGTCGCTTTCGGAGGCCTGTCGGCACACCGCCGAGATGGCAACCGGCAGCCGTGACCTGCGCCGGGAGACGGATTTCCGACGCGGCGCGCTGTGTCCCTACACGAATCGGACGCGCAGTATGACCTTCTACGGCGTCCGGGACGTGCTCGGAAAACTGCGAGACGACGAGGAAACAGCCGTCGTACCGATGGAGGGCTGGGACGCCGAGACGCTCGTCGCCGAGGTGTACCCCGCTGCGACGTTCGGCTGGCTGGGCTGCTACCGCGAGGGGTACAAGAACGTCGACGACCCCCGACAGCGTCGGGAAGCAAACATCGCGGCGGTTGAGGCCTGTAGCGTCACCGTCGGCGACCACCGCGACACCTACCTCGGAAACCACGACGCGCTGGACTCGTTGGCTGCTGTCGTCTCTGCGGGCCGACTGGCCGACGGTGCAAGACCGCCCGCGGCAGGCCCACAGAGCGAAGGCTGTATCTACGTTTGACGACGCAGTGGCGGCAGTGTCTCTGGGTCGAAGCCCGGCATATATCAGCTTCCGGCCCAACTACCGTCTATGCCTGACGACCAGGGCGGCTTCGAAGGCGTCCGTGAGAACGTCGACGGCCACCCGATGGTCAACCTCGTCGGCTACGCTACGCCCTACTGGCTCCGGCTATTCGTCGGCATTCTGGCGGCGTTCTGTACCCGGTTCGCCCGCCTCGTGCCGCCGATAATCGTCGCCGCGGCCATTGACCGCGTCGTCCTCAACAGCGGCGAACCAGGGTTGCTGACCGACGCCGGTCTGTTGCCGCCCGGCCAAATCACGGGCGAAGCCGCCCGTATCGCGTTCCTCCAGCGACTCGTTGTCATCGCGGCCATCGCGTATCTCATCCGGTCGGCAGCGCGTTTCGCATCGAGATACCTCTTGCAATCGAGCGCCCAGAAAATACAGCGGGACCTCCGAAACGAGACGTACGGCCACCTCCAGCATCTCTCGCTGTCTTTCTTTGCGAACCACCAGACCGGCGGGATGATGTCGATACTCAACAGCGACATCAACCGGCTGGAGTCGTTTCTGAACACGGAGTTCCGCCAGATGATACGGGTGGTGGCGACCGTCGGCGGTATCGCCGTCATCCTCTACACTTACTCGCCGAAGCTAGCGCTCATCGCGCTCGCACCGGTCCCGATCATCGGCGTCGCCAGCGGCTTCTTCCTTACGTGGATTGAGCCGCGGTATCGCTCGATTCGCCAGACGGTGTCGCGGCTCAACACGCGGCTGGAGAACAACCTCAGCGGCGCGCCGGTCATCAAGGCATTCGACCGGTACGACTTCGAGCGCAAGCGAGTGACCGACCAGAGCCAGGAGTACCACGATGAGAAGGTCGCCGCGCTCCGCATCCGCCGGGCCTTCTTCGCCGGCCTGCGGCTATTGACCGGCATCGTGTTCGTGCTGATTCTGTACGTCGCCGGGATGGACTTCATCACGAATCCACAGGGCGAAACGGCGCTGTCGGCAGGGGCGTTTACCGCTTTCTTCCTCTACATCCGCCGGCTCTACTCCCCGATGCGGCGGGTCGGCAAGTCGGCCAACAAGTACCAGCTCGCCAAATCCAGCGCCGAGCGCGTGTTCGGCCTGCTGGGCCAAGAACCCGAAGTCACCGACCCCGAGGACACCTACGAACCCGATAGCATCGACGGGTTAGTCGAGTTCGACGACGTGACCTTCGGCTACGGCGACGAGCCGCCGGTCGTCCGCGACGTGTCGCTGGACGTGCCAGACGGCGCAACCGTCGGCCTCGCCGGGGCGACCGGGGCCGGCAAATCAACCCTGCTGAAACTGGTGCCGCGGTTCCACGACGTGGATAGCGGTGCAGTCCGAGTGGATGGCGTCGACGTGCGCGAATACGGCCTCCAGAGTCTCAGGAGCGAAATCGCAATCGTCGAGCAGCAGCCGTACCTGTTCTCGGGGACCGTCGCCGAGAACATCGCCTACGGCGACCGCGAAGTCCTTGACGCTGAGCAGTCGGACGACGAGGCGCGGGGGAGTAGCTGGGAGACCGCACGCGACCGCGTCCGCGACGCGGCGGAAGCCGCACAGGCCCACGAGTTCATCGAGGACCTGCCGGATGGGTACGACACGCAGATCGGCGAGCGCGGCATCAAACTCTCCGGCGGCCAGCGCCAGCGTGTTGCCATCGCCCGGGCCCTGCTGAACGACCCCGAAATCATCATCTTCGATGAGGCGACCAGCGACGTAGACACGGAGACAGAAGACCGCATTCAGGAGAGTATCGAGCAACTGGTCGCGGATCGCACCGCCTTCGTCATCGCCCATCGCCTCTCAACGATTCAGGACGCGGACCGCATCGTCGTGATGGACGACGGCAAAATCGTCGAACGCGGTAGCCACACCGACCTGCTCGCGGCGGACGGCGATTACGCCGACCTCTGGCACGCCCAAGCCGACGACCGAACGGTCAGCGCCGACGACTGAGACTGCTGCTGTCCAAACGTCTCCGGCAGGGAGGTAGTACCAGTGGCACGACCAACTGCGCTGTCTCGAAATAGTTGCTGCCGAGAAATACTTGATTTGCTCATTCAAGTCCCTCGATAGCAGCCAGCATGGCCGCCAGTCAGGTGCACGTTAACCCCGCTTCCGGTCTGCTGTATCGATGCTTGGTAACGATAGGCTTGAAAGTGACAGTGTCTCATATGCGCTACAGAGATATTATCGCTCGTTTTAATACACACAAGTTATTAGGTCGGCGTAGACGTGACATCACTCACTCTCGAACCGCTGACGTACGAGGACATCCCGTCGGAGCGCCGTCCGGGGGTACTGCAGGCGCTGGTCCCCGTACTCGGTGTCGTTCTGTTCCTCGGCATCGGATCGGGATATCTGAAGCTGGCCCCACACGGGCCGCTGCTCTGGAGCATTGTGCTGACTGGCGCAGTCGGCAAATACTGGTTAGGGTACTCGTGGGACGACCTCTACGAGGGCCTCGCGGACAGTCTGCTGATGGGGCTGCAGGCCATTCTCATCCTGTTCATCATCTACGGACTCATCGCGACGTGGGTGAGCGCGGGGACTATCCCCGGGCTGATGTACTATGGCCTCTCGATACTGACGCCGGACGTGTTCCTGCCGGCGACGGCGCTGCTTGCGATGGTCGTCGCCTTTTCTATTGGGTCGTCGTGGACGACAGCCGGCACTCTTGGCGTGGCCTTCATCGGCATCGGCTCCGGTCTCGGCGTGCCAACACCGATGACCGCTGGTGCTATCCTCTCGGGTGCCTACGCGGGCGACAAGCAGTCTCCCCTCTCAGACACGACAAACCTCGCGGCCGCCGTGACGAACACCGACCTCTACGACCACATCCGGGCGATGCGCAACGGGACTGTGCTGGCGTTTGGCCTCTCGGTCCTGCTCTACGCTGTTCTGGGACTGCGTGCCGTCGGTGAAATCCCGACCGGGCGTGTCGCCGAGATACAGGGCGCACTCGCTGGGAGCTACGACCTCTCAGTGCTGGTGCTCCTTCCACTCATTGTCACCTTCGGGCTGGCACTGTACGGCATCCCGGCGCTCCCGACGCTCGTCGCCGGAGTCTTCGCCGGGGCCTTCACGACCATCTTCGTGCAGGGCCGGTCGTTCACTGCCGCCTGGACTGTCTTTCTCGATGGGACGGCCCCTGAGACGGGGACAGCCCTCGTGAACGACCTACTGGCAAGCGGTGGTATCTCAGGGTCGGCCTGGACGATTGCCGTCGTCGTCGCGGCTCTCAGTCTCGGTGGGCTCCTTGAGCGGACCGGCGTCCTCGCCGTGCTCGCACACCATCTCGCAACTGCTGTCCGCGGCCCGCGCAGCTTAGTCGTCGGGACCGGCGTCTCGGCCATCTTCGTCAACGCCTTCTCGGCCCAGCAGTACATGAGCATCGTCGTCCCCGGACTCACACTACGGAACCTCTATGACGAGTACGGTCTGGCCAGCGACGACCTCTCACAGGCTATCGAGTCCGCCGGAACCCCGACCGGCGCGCTCTTCCCGTGGCACGCCGGTGCCGTCTACATGTCTGCGGTCTTCGGGGTCGGAACGCTTGCCTATGCCCCGTACTACTTCTTCGCGTTCCTCTCGCCGCTGATCCTGTTTGCGACAACACTGTTTGGCGGACGGTATAACGGGTCCGAGCAGGCTGATTCAGCTACGTCGTCCGCTGTCGCCGACGACTGAGTTCGTCTGCCCCCGGGTGATTCTGTCACTGCATCATCCCCTCCGGAAGCGCTGCTGGCCTACATCCGTTCGACAGTGAGATTGCGGTCCTCACAGAACGTTTCGAGTCGACGCCAGACCTTTCGAGCCTCCTCGGATTCACGGCCACCCGCATCGGCTGTCAGTCCGTATCCACCGCCGCCAGCGATGATCGTCACCTCGCAAGTTGTCTCATCTATTAGCTCCAGCACGGTCGTCGCCTGTACCTCAGTGAGTTCCATGCGGTAGTGGTTCTCCGTAACCGCCACAACGAACCCGTTGCCGTCATACAGCTCGCGGGAATCTTCGGCGATATCGCGGAACGCGCTGGGCAGCATGCTGGCCCCTTCGCCACGGACCGTAAATTCGACCCGTTCCATACACATCCATGGCACGGGCTGGGAGAAAGTGATTTTGTACCATGGATGGCCGTGGTGCTGACTACGCCCTCTTTAGCTCGCACATGACCGTTCCTGTTTCCACGGCCGACCAGACACGGTTTTAGGTATCGAACGTCAAGCGACGGGTATGACTGACCCCGAGACGCTCGACGTGACCATCGTCGACGGCTACGTCGACGAGCCCGCGCACTTCGGGGTGCCGCCGTACATCTCGACGTATCCGCGGTACGCCGCCGGCGCGCTCGTCGATGCCGGCGTCCCCCGCGAGCAGATAACGTATCACACCATCGACGAACTCCGAGAGGACAACGCGGTCTGGCGAGACGTTGAGGACGCCGACCTCATGGTATACGTTGGCGGTATGACCGTTCCCGGCAAGTACGTCGGTGGGACGCCGGCGGAACCCGACGAAGTGCGCGAGCTGGCTTGGACGGCCAACGGGACCTCCATCATGGGCGGTCCGGTCCGATTCGGCGTCGGCGAGGCAAACGAGGGAGCGAGCGAGACGGCCCGCGATGACCTCGATTTCGACTTCCTGGCGATGGCGGACGTCGAGGCCGCAGTGTTCGACCTCGTGGACTCCGGCTTGGAAGGGTTCAACGACCGGTACCGTGACATCGAAGAGGAGACACGGTGGGCCCGCGCCGGCGCGTTCGTTGTCGAACAGCATCCGAACCACCCTGACTACCTCATCTGCGAGATGGAGACTTCCCGGGGCTGTCCGTACCGGTGTTCCTTCTGTACGGAGCCGATGTACGGCAACCCGGACTTCCGGCCGCCCGAGAGTGTTGTCGATGAAGTCGATGCCCTCTCGGACCGCGGCGTGAAGCACTTCCGGCTGGGCCGGCAGGCCGATATCCTCGCGTACGGCGGTGACGGTGAAGCACCGAATCCCGACGCCCTGCGGCGGCTCTACGGCGGTATCCGCGACGTTGCGCCGGACCTTGAGACGCTGCATCTCGACAATATGAATCCCATCACGGTTGTGAAGTGGCCCGAGAAGGCCCGCGAGGGGATTCGCATCATCGCCGAACACAACACGCCCGGCGATACCGCCGCCTTCGGCCTGGAGTCAGCCGACCCGGACGTGATGAGCGACAACAACCTCAACGTCACCGCCGACCAGTGTTTCGAGGCGGTGAAAATCGTCAACGAGGTGGCTGGCTGGCGACCCGGAGGAGATAAAGACACTGCCCCCAACTTTGGCGACGACGCCGCTCGGCGGCTCCCCAAACTCCTGCCCGGTATCAATCTCGTCCACGGGCTGAAAGGCGAGACACGGGAGACCTTCGAGCACAACAAGCGGTTCCTCCAGCGGGTGTACGACGAGGGGCTCATGCTCCGGCGGGTGAACATCCGGCAGGTGATGGCCTTCGAGGGGACCGACATGGCCGACACCGGCGCAGAAATCGCTAAGGACCACAAACAACTGTTCAAGCAGTACAAACAGGAGGTGCGTGAAACCATCGATAACCCGATGCTCCAGCGGGTCGCGCCGCCGGGAACGGTGCTGCCCGATGTCCATCTAGAGTACCATCAGGACGGCAAGACGTTCGGCCGGCAGCTGGGGACCTACCCGCTCCTTGTGGGCATTCCGGGCGAACGCGAACTCGGCAGTGTCGTCGACATCGCGGTCACCGACCACGGCTACCGGTCGGTCACCGGCGTCCCCTACCCGCTGGACCTCAACAGCGCGTCGATGAACGAACTCACCGAGATTCCCGGTATCGGCCGGAGCACCGCCGGCGATGTGGTGGTAAACAGACCCTACGAATCGGTCGGAGATATCGACGTCGCGTCAATCGAGCGGTTCGCAACCACCCAGTCGCAGGAAGGCGCTGACTAACAGCCGGTTTGGTCCCGAAAGCATACCGAACGGAAAGTACTTTTCACTCCGGGGATGACCAAGAGCGTATGACTGCGGTCGAGGTGAGCGTCGTTCTCCCCGCTTACAACGAAGCAGACACCATCGAGCAGACAGTGTCGACAACGCTCGAGACGCTCGCCTCGTTTCTCCCCGACGACACGTATGAGGTCATCGTCGCGGAGGACGGCTGCTCGGACCGCACGCCCGAAATCGCGACGCGACTCGCGAACGAGGACAGCCGGATCCGACACGTCCACAGCGACGACCGCCTCGGACGCGGCGGCGCGTTAGAGTACGCCTTCGACCAGGCCGACGGCGACACACTGGTGTATTTTGATACGGACCTGGCGACGGATATGTCGCATCTCGAAGAGCTCGTCAACGCCGTCCGAATCGACGGCTACGACGTGGCGACGGGGTCACGGTGGATGCCTGAAAACCGAGCCGACCGGCCCGCAAAGCGTGGCATTCCGAGCTTCGGCTATAACACGCTCGTCAGAGCAGTCCTCTGCTCGGATCTTAAGGACCATCAGTGCGGGTTCAAGGCGTTCGACCGGCAGGCACTGGAAACGCTGTTACCCATCGTTCAGGACGAGCACTGGTTCTGGGACACGGAACTGCTCGTCAAGGCTCAGCGCAACGGCTACCGGGTGCAGGAATTCCCTGTCGACTGGACGCCCAAGGGCGATTCGAAGGTCGACATCGTCCGGGACGTGTTTGGCATGGGGAGCCAGATACTCCGGACGTTCTGGGAACTGTCGGTCAGCCCCCGGATTACCCGTGAGGTGTCGCTCGGCGCGGGCACGATGCTCGTCGTTATTGCCCTTCTGTTGATGACACAGTATCTTGACCCCGACCGCGTCCTCGCGGAGATGGCCGGGGCGGCACCGGAAATCGTCGCGCTGAGTGCCGTGTTTTATGCTGTTTCATGGCCGCTCCGTGGCATCCGCTACCGGGACATCCTCGTTTCGATGGGGTATCGTGAGCGGTGGGGCTTCCTGACGGGCGCGATATTCATCAGCCAGACCGGGAACCTCGTGTTCCCAGCGCGAGCTGGTGACGCGGTCCGGGCGTACGTTATCAAGGCCCGTCGCTCGATTCCATACCCCTCCGGATTCGCGTCGCTGGCCGTCGAGCGCGTGTTCGATCTGCTGACGATAACGCTCCTTGCTGGCGTCGTCATGATGGGGCTGGCCGTGACTGGGTCGGCCGAACAGTTGCTGACGGCGCTGACGGGCGATGCCGTCGGCGGCGACGCGGCCAGTAGCGGGCGGACTGCCGTGGCCGTGGCAGGCGGTGTCGGCCTCGCAGCAATTGGTGCAGTGGTGGCCATCGTCGCCAGTGCGCGGAGCGACCGGAACCTCGTCCGAGCGGGCATCGGCCGGCTAAGCAGCGACTCCTATGCTGACTACGTCGCTGGCATCATCGAGGGGTTCGTCGGCGACGTACAGACGGTGGCCGCCGATGGGTCGGCCTTCACCCGTGTCGGTCTGGGAAGCCTTCTCATCTGGACGTTCGACGTCATAACAGCTCTAATAGTCTTCGAAGCGTTCGGCTACGGCCTGACGCCGTCGCTAGTGGCTGTTGGCTTCTTCGCGGTCAGCGTCGGAAACCTCGCGAAAGTTCTGCCACTGACGCCCGGCGGAGTCGGTCTCTACGAGGGTGCGTTCACCGTCATCGTCGCATCGCTAACGCCGGTTGGCGTCGCTGCGGCTATCGGCGTCGCTATCGTCGACCACGCAGTCAAGAACGTCGTTACTATCATCGGTGGCGTCGCGTCGATGGGCTGGCTCAACGTCTCGCTGACGACGGCCGTCGAGGAATCCCAGTCGACGGACGCTATCGAGCCGGAGACGAACGACTGAGTTTCGACTAACGCTCTGTGAATCTCAGGCGCGGGGGTCGCGCACTCTGTAGCAGTCTGGCGTGTTGGCCGCTTTGTCTCCTGTCTGGCCGAAGGGTGTCAGGCCTTACAAATCACCGCTGGATTTTACAATATTATATTTAAGGGACAGTACGAACAACAGTGTAAACAATAATAATTAACATTTTGTAAGATACAGTTCTATCGCTGCTCGCTATGTTACAACGTAGCACATCTTGCGACGAATCGGACCGACGAACGCGACGGAGTTTTCTGAAAGTCTCGACCGGCATTGTAACCGCAGCGGCTGGCATCGGGATGGGCGATTCCGCCCGGGCTGGCGACCTAGGTGGTGATGACGGCGACTACACGGCCCCGCCGTCGTTTCCCGAAATATCGACGCGAGACCAGTTCACCGACGACGGTGAACTGAAGGATGAGTATTCCGAGACGGAGTACGAGACGGTCGGTGACTGGGAGTCCAGTCGCGGTGACGACGACCAGGCGATTGTCGTCTTCGTCCACGGCTGGAGTCTCGACGAGGCTGACGCCACGGATGCTGCCTACACCTGCGAGGTCGGGCTTGACGAGAACGAGTACGAGGGGTTCACCGTCGGATTTACCTGGGATGCAGACCAGGGTGAGGGAATCGGCTGGGAGACGGGAGTCGACATCGCCACCCAGAACGGCCCCAAACTCGCACAGTGGGTGATTGACCACGTTGACGGCGGTGGCCTGCCAGTCCGACTCATTGGCCACTCGCTGGGCGCGCGGGTCGTCGTCGAAGCCCTGGCGTCACTAAAGGGACGTGAGCGCGATGATGCGGTTACATCCGCGACGCTGCTTGGTGGGGCAATCGGCGAAACAGCCGTCGAAACAGACGAAGCCTACGGCGACGCAATCGAGTACGCCGCGGCGTCCTTCGACAATTTCCACAAGGACGACGACCTCGTTCTGAGTCTCGCTTTCAGTGCCGCCGAGTGGGCCGAAGCGGTCGGCGAAGAGGGCATCAAGAATCCATCTGACGCACCCGGGAACTACACTGACCACGAGGTAACAGCAACGGTCGAGGACCACAACTCCTACTACGAACCAGAGGAGGGCTGTATGCCTGCCGTGGTTGAGACGTTCCAGTAACCTGTTTCTGAGCCACGGAGGTGGGGTGGTGAGAGCGGCTGTTACGCACTATTATAACCTGATTTCCGGTAGGCGACGGGAAGAGTCGCCACTGTCGTTATATGAATGGTCATGAGACTGATGAACAAACATGGGTTTCGTGACGTGTATCGGCGGTCTCCATTACAATACCGGAATATTTTAATAACTTTCGTTCGAATACAGTGTTACCGACTGCCTCCGGGTTCTGTGATGTCTCTCACCCGGTGAGCACCCGCCTTCGCAACCAATGAGTGAACACACACGGACGCGACAGCAACGTGAGGAACAGACGACAGAGTCGACGGAATCGGAGAGCACAGCGTGCCCGGAGTGTAGTGGCTCGCTCGTTATCGACGACGAACACGGCGAAACGGTCTGTGAGGACTGTGGCCTGGTCGTCGAGTCCGACGAAATCGACCGCGGCCCCGAGTGGCGCGCGTTCGACTCCAGCGAGAAAGACGAGAAGTCCCGCGTCGGTGCGCCGACGACGAACATGATGCACGACAAGGGGCTGTCGACCAACATCGACTGGCGCGACAAGGACGCCTACGGCAACTCCCTGTCGGGCAAGCAGCGCCAGAAGATGCAGCGCCTGCGCAAGTGGAACGAGCGCTTTAGAACGCGAGACTCCAAGGAACGTAACCTCAAGCAGGCCCTCGGTGAGATTGACCGGATGGCTTCTGCGCTCGGCCTCCCCGAAAACGTCCGCGAAACGGCCAGCGTCATCTACCGCCGCGCGCTCGACGAGGACCTGCTCCCCGGCCGCTCCATCGAGGGCGTTTCGACGGCGTCCGTCTACGCCGCCGCGCGACAGGCTGGCGTCCCACGCTCGCTCGACGAGATCACGGAGGTCTCCCGGGTCGAAAAGAGCGAAATCGCCCGCACGTACCGCTACGTCGTCCGCGAACTCTCGCTCGAAGTGCGCCCTGCTGACCCCGAGAGCTACGTTCCGCGCTTTGCTTCCTCGCTGGAACTGTCCGACGAGGCCGAGCACCGCGCCCGCCAACTTCTCCAGAACGCAAAAGAGCAGGGCGTCCACTCCGGCAAGTCACCGGTCGGCCTCGCTGCCGCCGCAGTGTACGCCGCCGCCCTGCTGACCAACGAGAAGACGACGCAGGCCGCCGTGTCTGAGGTCGCCGACATCTCCGAGGTCACTATCCGCAACCGGTATCACGAACTGCTGGAAGCCGAGCAGGACCTGCCTGTCGCGTAAGCTCCACTCTCGTCTGGTATTGCTCTGAGAACCGGGTTTTGACTGCTGTTTCCAAGCGTAGTGTCCGCTCCTGCAGCGGACAGTCTGAACAGCCAGAAAGCCCCGGCCGGCTGAACTCGGGGGACTCGCTGTGGTCCTCGTTCGCTTTGCTCACTGCGGTCCTTGCTTCGTCCGCTGTCGTTCAGCCGCCCGCCCCTTTCAGTCCCACCTCATAACTGATTGGGCATCCGAAAACGGGTGGACTGAAAGGGGTCGACAGCGTGGCGGCATCGCCGCCACGTTATGCGGTGGTCGACAGAGCCGACCACCCACGCCCCGGGAACCCCGACGACGTAAGCACCGCAGGGAGTGCAGCAACTGAGGAGCGCAACGAGCCGCGGGACCGGAGCGTGTCGGGGGCTTTCTGGCTGTCTATGGTCGGTAGTTCAACACCAGACGATAGCCACAGATACCGACCGATAACCGCAAGACTAGAGTCGTCTCATCTGCTGGGACCGGTATGGAGACGACACACCGGGTTCGAACCGGTGACGCCCGCACGCTTGCGTGCCCCGACGACAGCGTCGAGCTGGTGGTCACATCCCCACCGTACCCGATGATCGAGATGTGGGACGACATCTTCACTGCACTGGACCCCGACATCGGGACGGCGCTGGACAGTGACGACGGCGACCGCGCGTTCACGCTGATGCACGACGTGCTTGATGCGGTGTGGGCCGAGATAGAGCGTGTGCTGGTTCCCGGCGGCATCGCCTGCATCAACGTCGGGGACGCGACACGGTCGCTTTCGGACGGGTTCCGTTCCTACCCGAACCACGCGGAGATAACCGACCGGCTGACCGACCACGGACTTCGCGCGTTGCCCGATATCCTGTGGCGGAAGCCAACCAACAGCGGCGCGAAGTTCATGGGCTCGGGGATGGTCCCGCCGAACGCCTATCCGACGCTTGAGCACGAACACATCCTCGTGTTCCGCAATGGGGAGCGCCGCCGCCTCGAACCCGGCGCAGACCGCCGCTACGAGAGCGCCTACTTCTGGGAGGAGCGCAACGAGTGGTTCTCCGACCTCTGGGAACTCCCCGGCGAGACGCAGGACCTCGACGACGGGCTTCGGGACCGCTCTGGAGCCTTCCCGCTGACCGTGCCGTACCGACTTATCTCAATGTTCTCGGTGTACGGCGATACGGTGCTGGACCCGTTTCTCGGGACCGGGACGACGACGCTGGCGGCGATGGTCGCCGGGCGGAACTCGATAGGTGTGGACCGCGACCCGGACCTGTTGTCGGCGCTCGAAGAACGGGTCGCCACCGCCCCGGAGCGTTCTCGAACCATCGCTCAGGAGCGTCTCGCTGAGCATCGCTCATGGGTGGCACAACGGCGCGCCGACGGGAAAGAACCGGGATACGAGGCCGAGCAGTACGACTTCGCCGTCAACACGAAACAGGAACAACGGATTCAGTTCTACGCAGTCGACGCCGTTACGGCGACCGATGACGGCTTCCGGGCCGTCCACGAGCCGGTCGAGTAAGCGCGGCTTTTTGTGCGGCTCCGCCGAAGCTGACCTATGGACTTCGAGTCGTTCACCCTGCTCGCCGCCACCGACGACCTCGGGGTGGAACCGGCCGCCCGCGCCGATGCCGACGGACTGGAGCTACGGATGGATTTCGCCGACGAACCGCTGGCACAGCTGGACGCCTACGACGGCGACCTCCCGATACTCGTCACGAACCGGCCGACGTGGGAGGGCGGCGAGGCCGCCGACACCGCGGGTCGTCTTGATGCGCTCGAAACCGCGCTCGAACACGACGCCGTGACGGCTGTCGACCTCGAACTCGCAGCGCTGGAGGGTGCTGGCGACCACGACGCTGGCCGCGTCGCCGACGCTGCCCGCGACCGCGGAGCATCCGTCGTCGTCTCGACACACAACTTCGAGTCGACGCCCGACCGTGAGGCAATCGTGAGTCGGCTCGAACGGGCCTGTGCACACGGCGACGTTGGGAAGATGGCGAGTACAGCTCACTCGCCGGACGACGTGCTGGCGATGCTCGGGGCAACCCGCGAACTGACCGCCGAAGGCGAACAGGTCGCCACGATGTGCATGGGTGCGGCTGGCCGCCACTCCAGGGCTGTCGCCCCGGTGTACGGCTCCCGCATCGGCTACGCACCGGTCGACCCTGCTGACGCGACCGCACCGGGCCAGTACGACCTCGCGACGCTCCGGACACTGGTCGGACAGCTACAGAGCGACGCCTGAGCCGGTAGCCGCCCGTCAGGAGGCTTTCGTCCGGACAGTGGTCCTTCGGAAGATATACGGGTATGCGAGATAGATTCGCCGAGTATGACTGACACAGGACGCAAGCGGCCGTTGCTGGCCGTGGTGCTTGCGTTCATCTTCCCTGGATTGGGACACTTCTACCTCCGTAAGTGGGTGCGGGGACTGCTGTGGCTCGGATTACTGTTCATGCTGTCGGTGGTGTTCGTCGTCACTGGCGCTATCGACCCTGTCACCCAGCTAAGCCTAGAGGCTATCTCGTCGTCGTATCAGTCCAGACCCACCGAGGTGACAATCGGTTCGGTCGTGATTACGACGCTCAACGTTGTCGACGCCTACTGGCTCGCAGTCAACGAGAACCAGACTCAGGAGGTCGAAGCCGGCATGACGTGTCCGAACTGCGGCAAAGAACTCGACGAAGACATCGACTTCTGTCACTGGTGTACGACGCAACTGGAACCGGTTGAGGCGGACCAGCAGTAACCTGCGGGTTGCGGTCAGCCCCAAACGAAGTCAGCTTACTTTTCGATGATGCTCTCTTCGATCCGTTCGCCGAAGTGCGTCGCCGTGTCCTCGTGGTGAATGAGGATTTCGTCGCCCGGTTCGAGGTCCGTGACGGCGGTTCGGCCGTCCTGAGTGTGAACCTTGATCGTCTCGGCGTTCTGGAGCAGCGTCTCGATTCGGTCGCCGTCTTCGGTTTCAGCCTGAACGCGGAACATCGGGCGCTTCTCGATTTTCGCGCGGCCGACGATGGCCTCGCGGGTGCGTCCGTTCGCATCGACTATCTGGACCTCGTCGCCGGACTGGAGTTCAGAGAGGTACTTCGTCCCACCGTCAGGCGTTCGGACGTAGGCGTGGACCGCGCCAGCGTTGACCCGGAACGGCCGGGAGGCGACGTACGGCGACTCAGCCGTCTCGGCGTGGACGAAAAAGAGGCCGCGAGCCATCGACCCGACGAGCATCCCCTCATCGTGTTCCATCAGGCTGCCCGTGTCGATACAGACGCGGTCGGCGGAGCCGGTCTGCTCGATAGCGGTGACCTCGGCGTACTCTAGGTCGAGTGACTCCCGACCCATCTCGTCGCGGACCTCCACTGTCTTGCGGATTTCGTCGACTTCGTCGGTGTCCAGCAGGACGCCGTCAGCCCCCAGTTCCAGTGTCTCGTAGGCCGTCCGGGCGTCCTCAGCGGTCCGGACGCCGGCGATGAGGTCCGTCTCCTCGCCGACACGGGCGATGAGGTTTTCGAGCGGAATGATCTGCCAGTTCTCGCCGATGACGATCGTGAAGTCGGCTTCGGCAGCGACCGCTTCGGCGAAGGCCTCGTAGTCCTCGTCGAAGATGCGGACGTAGCCGCCGTCAGGGGCGGCCCCGTTCTGCCGCAGCGTCGAGAGGTCCGCAGAGCCGGAAAAGTCAGACGGAAGGTCGACTGTCCCGTCGCCCTCACCGTCTTTCCCGACGATGGTCGCATCAGCCTCTGAATCCTCCGCCTCGGCCTCCATCACGTGGACGTCGCCGTTGGTGAACGCGGCGATGTTTATCTCGCCGAGTTCGGAGACGCGATCAACGTCTTCCTCGTCGACCAGTACCCAGTCGACGCCGGCCTCGATACCGGCGGTTATCCGGCGTTTCCGTGTCTCCCAATCGCCGACCTCGCTGTCGGCTTTGAGCCAGACGCTTCGAGTCATACGCCCACGTCCGCAACGGCGGGGCTTGAACGTGGCGGAACCCGGGTGGGTCTGTTGAGTGGCAGACAGGGAAGGGATATCCGTACGGCAGGCGACACCGGTTGGATTTCCTGAACATAGAAGCGCAGTATACAACAGTTATTATTTATTCACACCAGGTTATCGCAATTAAGTGTTAGCCAGTAGACTTATCAATGAACCTCACTAACAAAGTAGTCAATACTACGGTCCAGCTACGGATGGTTACTAACCACGTCTACACAATCGCCGGGGCGAAAGGGGGGGTCGGAAAGACGACGTCCAGCATCAACCTCGGCACACTGCTGGCGGCAGCCGGATACTCGACCGTCGTCGTGGAAATGGACCTCGCGATGGCAAATATCGTCGACTTTCTCGATGTCGACATCGACACCGACGAGGACGCGACGTTTCACGATGTACTCGCCGGCAACGCGTCGGTCACGGAGGCAATGTACGAAACCGACGCCGACCTGTCAATCGTGCCGAGCGGGACCACGCTTGAAGGGTACGCGGACACCGACCTCGACCGGCTGCCCGGTCTCGTCGAAACACTTCGGTGGCACCACGACATCGTCCTGTTGGATACACCGGCGGGGCTGAGCGAGGAGACGATTCAGCCGCTCAAGCTCGCCGACGACGTGTTGCTCGTTTCGACCCCGCGGGTAGCGTCGATCCGGAACGTTTCGAACACGAAAGAGCTCGCCGAGCGGGTCGAAGCGCCGGTTCGGGGCCTCATCCTCACGAAATCCGGGACAGGGGCATCGCCGGGTGCCGACGAGATTTCGGAGTTCCTCGACGTCGAACTGCTCGGCCACGTGCCGGAAGACGACGCGGTCTCGCATTCTCAGGATAGCGGTGTGCCCGTCGTTCAGAACGCGCCCAGCAGCGGCGCCGCGATAGCCTACGAGCGGATCTCGGAACAGCTCATCGACACAGCGAAAGCATCGACTGATTCCACAGCAGATGCAACCACGGAAGCGGCCCCGGGGGACACGGTGCCAACCTCTCATCGAACGGACGACCAAGCACATGGGCGCACAACTGAGTCCGTCGAAACAACCGACGGTGGGCGGAAGATTCGCCGTCGGGATGGAATCGCCGACGATGGTGGTGACCGGCCGGCGGACGACACAGCGACATCGCCAGCTTCTGTTTCGGGACCGCAGCCAGCGGACTCCAAGGAGAACACCGGAACCGCGCCGGTCATCGACGGCACTGACCTCGTCGACAGCGAGCCGGGACCGGTCGACAGGCCGGATCGAGATGTTGCCCTGTCGGACTCGACCGCTGAGACATCGCAGTCCACAACTGACGGGTCGGGCCACGATGCACCGGAGTTTGCTCTCGACCCGGCCATCGACTCGTCGTCAGACTCCCAAAGCAACGATGACGCCGACGCCGGCGGCAGCGGCGCTGCTGGTCTCGGCGAGAGAATGCGGTCGCTGTTTGGCCTTTAGGCCTCGACAGCCAGTCCGGCCTCGCGGAGCGCTTCCTCGGTGGTGGCGTCGTCGTGGACGACGGCGGAGACGGCGCGCGCAATCTTCTCCGGTTCGTCGTGCTGGAAAATAGATCGGCCCATGGAAACGCCAGAGGCTCCGGCGTCCATCGTCCCGCGGACCATCCGGACGGTATCCTCGTCAGTCCCTTTCGAGCCGCCGGCGATGACCACCGGCAGCGACGTGGACTCGACAACGTGCTGGAACGTCTCGGCGGAGCCGGTGTAGCCGGTTTTGACGATGTCCGCGCCCAGTTCCTCGGCCAGTCGGACGGCGTGGCCGACGGATTCGTTGTAGTCCTCGTTCTCGGAGTCGATGTCGGGACCGCGGGCGTAGGCCATCGCCAGCACCGGCAGGCCGTACTGGCTGGCTTCGGTCGTCAGCTCGGAGAGTTCCTCGATCTGTTCGGGTTCGTACTGGCTGCCGACGTTGATATGGAACGAGACGGCGTCGGCCCCGGCGCGGATGGCGTCTTCCACCGTCCCCGTGGTCCGCTTGTCCTGCTCGTCCGGGCCGATAGTAGTAGAGCCATTGAGATGCGTGATATAGCCCGCGTCGTTCTTGTTGGGGTGAACCCGCCCGGCGATGCCACGCTGGGTAAGGACGGCGTCCGCGCCACCGCTGGTAACCGCGTCAATCGTTGCTTCGATGTCTTTGAGGCCCTTTACAGCCCCCATTGTGATGCCGTGGTCCATCGGGATGATGACGTATGTGTCGTCTGTCCCGATACGTTCGAGTCGTGCGCGTTTTCCTGCAGTCATGTTATGAGACAGTGTGGCAAGTACGATTATGTGCGTTCCGGTTGCGGTCGTTCTGCCGCTCCCCGGAGCGCCCCCTCTTTGAGTTCGCGAGCCTTCGCTTCGAGCCGGTCGGCCACAGCATCGGTCGAATCGCCGTTCTCGTGGCCCTCGGCGACGATATCGACCAGCGCGGAGCCGACGATGATACCGTCAGCGCCGGCAGAAACGATTCGTTCGGCGTGGGCACCGGTCTTGATGCCGAACCCGACAGCCTTGGGCACGTCCCAATCGGACAGTCGGGCCAGCGAGTCCTCGGTGGCGTCGTCCACGTCCTCGCGCGCGCCGGTGACGCCCAGACGGGCCTGCACGTACACGTAGCCAGACACCTGTTCGAGCATCCGTTCGAGCCGGTCACCCTTCGTCGTTGGTGCGACAATGAACACCAGGTCGAGGTCGAATTCATCACAGGCCGTCCGGAGCGGGCCGGCTTCCTCTCCGGGGAGGTCCGGGACGACGAGCCCCTCGATGCCGACCGCGGCGGCCTTCTCGACGAAGGGGCGGGGTCCCTGGCTCGCGGTTTCACCGCTCGCGTTTTCCGAGTCGCTTCGCGACTCGCTATCACCCTCACCGTACTGATAGATGAGGTTGTAGTAGGTCATACACACCAGCGGCACGTCCACGTCGAGGTCCTCGACGAACTGGAAGAAGCGGTCAGGCGTCATCCCGGCTTCCAGCGAGCGGACGATAGCGTTCTGGATAGTTTTGCCCTCAGCAATCGGCTCGGAAAACGGCAGGCCGAGTTCGATGACATCCGCGCCGCCGCGGGCTAGCGCCTCGACGTATTCTAGCGACGCCTCGTAGTTCGGGTCGCCGGCCGCAAGGTACGGGACGAAAGCAGGCTCGTCGGCGAACGCGCGTTCGAGTCCCATCAGAGGCCACCCCCGCCGACGCGCTCGAAGATAGACATGTCCGGGGCGATATCGAGGTCACGTTTCGCGGTCTCCTCGATGGCGATTTCGAGGTCCTTGTCGCCGCGGCCGGAGACGTTGATGATGACAGAGTCACCGACTTCGTCGTGGTGCTCTTCGAGGTAACCGAAGGCGTGGGCTGTCTCCAAGGCCGGGATGATACCCTCGTCCTGTGAGAGGCGGTGGAACGCCTCCAGCGCGACGTCGTCGTCAACGTTGACCGGTGTGACGCGCTCCTCATCGACAAGGTGGGCGAGTTCCGGGCCGACACCGGCGTAGTCCAGCCCCGACGAAACGGAGTGGGATTCCATGATCTGGCCGTCCGAATCCTGCAGGAGCTTCGTGCGCGCGCCATGGAGCACGCCTTCGTCGCCAGTTGAAAGTGTCGCGGAGTTCGGTGCGACGCCCTTCTCCTCGTCGACCTGCAGCGAGGAGCCGCCGGCCTCGACAGCGAAGAGGTCGACTTCGGGGTCGTCGATAAACTCGGCGAACATCCCCATAGTGTTCGACCCGCCGCCAGCACAGGCCATCACGGAATCGGGCAGGCCACCGGTCGTCTCACGTATCTGTTTGCGGGCTTCTTCGGAAATGACCGCGTGGAAGTCACGCACCATCTTCGGGAACGGGTGCGGACCGACGATGCTCCCGATGACGTAGTGGGTGTTCTCGACGGTGGTCGCCCAGTCCCGCATCGTCTCGGAGATAGCTTCCTTCAGCGTGCCGCGGCCGACCGTGACGGGGTTGACCTCGGAGCCGTTGATGCGCATCCGGAACACGTTGGGGCGCTGGCGCGCGATATCGCTCTCGCCCATGTAGATCTCACAGGGCATATCGAGGTGGGCCGCCGCCATCGCCGTCGCCGTGCCGTGCTGGCCCGCGCCGGTCTCGGCGATAATCCGCTCCTTGCCCATGTACTTCGCCAGCAAGACCTGTCCGAGCGCGTTGTTGAGCTTGTGTGCGCCGCCGTGAAGCAGGTCCTCGCGCTTGAGGTAGACGTCCGTGTCGTACCGGGCCGAGAGCTGGTCCGCGTACTGCAGCGGCGTCGGTCGGCCACCGAAGTCGGCCAGCCGTTCCCGGAATTCGTCCATGAAGCCGTCCTCGTTTTCGAGCACGTACCGCTGGTAGGCGTCGGTCAGCTCTTCGATAGCTGGCATCAGCGCCTCGGGCACGTACTGTCCACCGTACTCGCCGAACTTGGGGTCGTATGCGTCGTCAGTACTCATGTGTCTGTAGTTGTTGTCTCAACTGCATCAGTGTTCGCGCGTGTCAGTCGCCGCGTGTTCGCTTCCACGTCCGTCGCCGCGTCGTGGTCCATGATAGCCGAGCCGATCAGCAGGGCGTCCGCACCGGCGTCGCGCATCCGCGTAACGTCGTCCGCTGTCTGTATGCCACTTTCAGCAATGAGTGTGACGCCCTCCGGGACATCTGGCGCGACAGCTTCGAACGTTTCGAGGTCAACCGCTAGCTCGCCGAGGTCGCGGTTGTTGACGCCGATGATGTCCGCGCCGGCGTCGAGCGCCTTCTCGACCTCTGCCGCGGTGTGAGTCTCCACGAGGACCTGGAAGCCGCGCTCGCGCGCAGCCGTGAGGAGATCCGCGAGGTCGTCGGTCCCGTCCGCTTCAAGAAACCGGACGATGAGCAGGATCACGTCCGCTTCGACGACATCCAGCTGGTTCTCGTGGAGGATGAAGTCCTTCCGCAGGACAGGCACGTCGACAGCCTCACGAACCCGTTCGAGGGTCGCCGTCGACCCGCCGAAGTGGTCCGGCTCTGTCAGCACCGAGAGCGCTGCCGCACCGCCCTCGACCATCTGTTGTGCGAGGTCGACTGGGTCGTCGGTCCGCTCGCCGTCGGCGGTTGGACTCGTCGGCTTGATTTCGGCGACGACTGGTGTCCGTCCGGCGTCTGCCGCCGCGTCAAAGGCGTCGGGCAGCGAACGGGGCGTCACCGATACCCGGTCACCGCCGCCACCGCGCTCCCGCGCCGCGTCGAGAATCGATTGAACCGCTGGTGCTATCTCCTCACTGTCGTCCATTACTGAACACTAACGTACAGAAGTGTACATAAGAGTTGCCCTATTCTCTCAGAGGGGCGGGACACGGCGGATACTGCTTGCTGTCAATAAGGCCACAGTTCTATGATGTCTCGCGTTACATGTTCACATATGTCGTTCCAGACAGCCATCCGGCCAGCCGAGTCGGTGGACATTGCGGATATCCGCCGGGTCGCCAGAGCCACGTGGCATACCGTGTACGACGACATTCTCGGGGCAGAGACAGTAGAAGGACACCTCAAAGAGGGGTATGCGCCGCCGCTGTTGGAGCAGATGATCGAGCTCGACGAGGTCGGCCTGTTCGTCTCGACAGCCGACGACGACGTAGTGGCGTACATGAGCTGTGGGATGACGGACGCGACCGGCTTCGGCGACCTCGACCTGTACGTCCACCCGGACTACTGGGGAGAGGGTATCGGGACGGAGCTGCTACACCGCGGCGAACAGCACTTGCACGACCTGTCCGTTCGGAAAATCCGCGACGAGGTTCTGGCAGAAAACGAGGTCGGCAACGCGTTCTACCGCGCTCACTTCGAGAAAGTCGGCCAGCGGACCGCAGAGGTCGGCGGACAGGAGCATCCGGTGAACGTGTACGAGCGGCGATTGTAAACGCCGGCTCGCATTCGCAGCCCACAGTACGTGTGTGACTCACACGCTCTCGTAGCTCGTGTAACAGCGTTTAAGCCGCTGAAACCGCTTCGTCGGTGCAATGAGCTACAAGATCGGACTCGTCGGCAAGCCCTCTGTCGGCAAGTCCACGTTTTTCAATGCGGCGACGATGAACGATGTGCCGGAGGGCGCGTACCCGTTCACGACAATCGACCCGTCGATGGGCGAAGCCTACGTCCGCGTCGACTGTGCGGCTCCAGAGTTCGACCACACCTGCACGCCCAACCACGGCTACTGCACGGAGGGCGTCCGGTTCGTCCCGACAAAACTCGTCGACGTGGCCGGCCTCGTCCCCGGCGCACACGAAGGGAAGGGGCTGGGGAACCAGTTCCTCACGGACCTCAACGAGGCCGACGTGCTCGTCCACGTCGTCGACTTCACCGGTGAGACTGATCTGGAGGGTGAACCCACCGAGGACCACGACCCGCGCGAGGGCATCGACTTCCTCGAAGACGAACTGGATATGTGGTATCTCGACATCTTAGAGAAGGGTATCGAGCGCTACCGCTCGGGCTATCACGGCGAGGACAAGGCCATTGAGGACGACCTCGCCGAGCAGATGTCGGCGTTCAAAATCAATGCTGACGAGATCAAACAGGTCGTCCTCGCGCTGGACCTGGAACTAGACCCTGACACCTGGGACGACGAGGACAGAGAGGCACTCGCTCGGGAAATTCGCATCCGGACGAAACCGATGCTCATCGCGGCAAACAAGATGGACACCCCAGCGGCGCAAGAAAACTGGGAGCCAATCACCGAGGACCCGGAGTACGAGCATCTCACATTTGTCCCGGTCTCAGCTCACGCGGAGAAGGCACTGAAAAACGGCAACGAGCAGGGGGTACTCGACTACCGGCCGGGCGACGAGGAGTTCACCGTGACGGCAGACCTGCCCGAAGAGAAGGCCGCAGGGCTCGAACAGATCCGGAAGTTCGTCACCGACTTCGGCGGCACGGGCGTCCAGCAGGCCCTCGAAACCGCGCTGTTCGAGGAACTGGGAGCTATCGCGGTGTTCCCCGGGGCTCGCAAGCCCCAGGAAGACGGGACCTTCCTGCAGGACTGTTTCGTCCTCCCAGACGGGTCGACCGCCGAGGACTTCGCGTACTTCCTGCACACCGATATCGGCGAGGGATTCCTCCACGCCCACGACGTGCGCACCGAGCGACAGATCGGTGCTGACACTGAACTTGACCATCGGGACGTGGTCGAGATCACGACGACGAACTGAGCGGATCGCTGTCGGCACTGCTTTCCGACCCAGCGACAGCCGGGCTACAACAGGAGGTGTGCCAGCAACGCAATGATGGCGACTTTCTTGACGAGAATAACACCGATAATCAGTTGCGTCGTCGAGAGCGCCCGGACGCGTTCGATACCCCGCCGGATGAATGCAGGCGATTGGGCCAGTTCATCGACCAGTAACCGCCACTCCGCACGGAACGTCTCGGCCGCCGACCCCTCGCCGTCGGTGTAGGCGGCTTCCGGCCGTGGCAGCCATTGTGACCCCGTGTATTCGAGTTCGACCAGCGACCCCTCTAGATGGCTGGCCTGCTCGAACTGCAGGCCGTTGGCTTCACAGAGCCGTTCGACCTTGGCGATGTCGCGGTCGCTGTTCAGGTCGTAGCGCCGCTGTATCGCGTCGGTCGCCCAGTCGAACTGGAATCGACAGACGAGTTCGCTCTCGCCGACCCACACGTCGACGATTTCGGCCAGTTCGACCGTGCCGGCCGTCTCTTTCCGCTTCCGGTGGAGGTGTTCGTACTCGGCGGGGGACTCCGTTGAGGCCGTCACCTGGGACTCCGTCTCGGGCATACTTCTCGGCAGGAGTGTTCGGCTGACGACACTATACGTTTTCTCCCGCTGGAATGGTTGGCACTCCACGACCGAAGCGAGACGAGGGCCTGCCAACGACACGGTCAGAGGTCGACCGGACAGCCGTTGATTTCGCCGCCACGCATCCCCTCGGCGAGCCAGTAGACGGAAAGGGTCAACACCACGAGCGCAAGCAGCGCGAACTCCAGCCCGTCCAGCGGCAGAAACAGCAGCGAGGTCGAGACGCCGAGCAGTGACAGCAGCCCCAGCAGCACCGCCGACCCGCAGGCCGCACAGCCCGCACCGAGCGTTCCAAGGACAACGCCCGCGACGCCCGCACCGCCCTGCTGGAGGTCGAGGCCGTGCTCGCGGAAGTGGTACGTCACCAGACCGATGTCGACGCCGGTGAGGACGGCGACGACGAGTAGCAGGATTCCCTGTGCAAGGTTGAACGACGTGCCGATGAACGGGTACAGTTCAGCGAGCACGCGCAGGCGGCTAGCAAGCGGGAGCGACCCGCCGACCACGAGGTCAAGCACCAGCGGGACGTTCAGTGAGACGACGAACAGCGTCAGCGAAACGATGGCAGCGATCACGGCGACCGCCGCATAGACCGGCAGCGTGAGCACAAGCCTGACCGTCCGACCCATGAGTCGCCAGTCGCCGCGCGTCGTCGGCAGTCGGAGCCCGCGTGCGATGCTCATCCGTCGCGCTCTCCCAGCGCCTCCGCGATGAGGTCGTAACTGACGCTCCCGTTGACCTTTGTCACGAACTCGCCGTCCTCGAACAGCAGAATAATCGGCGTCGTCTCGCCCAGTCCGGCGTCCTCGGCTGCCTGAATATCAGCCTGCACAGCGTCGTTATGTGCCTGTTCTTGCGCGTCGCGTGCGACCGCCTCGCCATCTACCGCTGTCTCCTCGGTGAGAAACATCGCCGTCCGGTCCAGGACGTTGTCCGGGTCGAACGACGACTGCTCGGCGAAGTAGTGCTCAAACAGCGCCCAGTACGCCTCGCTGTCGCGGGCGAACGTCGACTCCAGCGCCTGTGTCGCCGGCTCACCCCAGGGGTAGATGACTGGGTATGTCCGGACGACATACGCACCTTTGCCTGCGTCCACGATGTTCTCTCGGATATCCGGCAGTGTTTCCTCGTGGAAGCGGCGGCATGTGGGGCAGGAAGGGTCTTCGAACGCCAGAATGACGTGGCCACCCAGCTCACCGCGGCGGGGCTGGGCGTCGAGGTCGGCGGCTGCCGGGTGGTTGTCGACGGATTCAGCGCTGTCCGCCTCGCTACTGCAGCCTGCGACTGCGCCGACGACACCCACCCCGGAAAGTGTGAGAAAGCGTCGTCTGTTCATATACGACTGGTTGGCCCGCGTGGGTTTAGCGTTTGTTCCACTGTGTGGCCCCGATGAGTAACCGTCTTGTCGCCGGCAGCGGTAGCATCTACCGGCCGATGACGACGACTCACTGGGCCGAGCCGGGGTGACTCCCTGTTGATGACGAGCCCTATGAGTACCGAGGCCAGCGTTCTATCCATACATTTGCGAGGAGAAGTGAACGAACGCCAGAGAAACCAATCAAGGGATAGAGACTCTATCTGGCATTTAACCTCAGTTGGTATCTCGTGTCTGTTAACTATCAAAAACTCACTGCTAACAAGCGAGCGGCCGACGAGATTCTAACCGCCGTGAATCAAGGAAAGCGAATGGATTTGGTTGCGGGTTCTATTTCGACCTCACCACCGATCGGAATGGGGCACGTCGGATACGTATGTCCGAACTCGCAATTGAAGACAACAGGTGCGTTCGGATTGTACGTTTTGAGGATGTCAGCAATCGTGTCGCGCTGGCGCTCTCGATACTCCTCTCGCCATTCTTGTGGGTTTTCTTCAGCGTGTGAGCGTGCACAGGCGCGTCCGACAAGCACACCGTCGAATCGTTCGAGAAGACCCCGTTCGCCGAGTGCCCGGAGGTTCGCACCGACGACAGCCGGGTCAGGGATCAGTTCGCTCGTCTCCAACGCAAGCACAGTGCCGTTCAATGCCTCAGGATCAGGCAGGTAGCGGTCGGCGAGGAACTGCTCAACGAGGACTGCATAGCAACCGCCCCAGATTCGACCCGAGACAGTCTCTTCACCACCACGCCAGAGTCGGCCATCAGAGTGTTCGATCTCGCGCGTGGTTTTGACTGATTCCGGATCTTCCCAGTTGCCGGACTCATCAGTGAAAACTTCCGCTTCGGTCCACTCGCCGACGGAATCCTCGAAAAGCGCACGCCGCAGGTACTCTTTGGTGTAGTCAAACATCTCGCCATCCATCGCGTATTCAAGCAGGGTGGATCCGCCGTAGTACGAAACGATCCCGTGATTCCAGAGGAACAGAGCCAGATTCGTGTTGTCTGAGTATCCGTAGAATCGAGTCGGGTGTTCGCGGAGTACGTCCCCATCGAGAAACGGGAGCATCGTGATCTGGTCGTGGCCCCCGATATTAGCGATCACGGCTGAAATGTCTGGGTCGCGGAAGGCCTTCATAATCTCTTCGGCGCGCGCCTCTGGATTGTCCGCAAGCCACTCCGGGTCGGCGGTCGCGGTCGGATACGCAACCGGATCAAGATCAAAAACCTCGCGCATTCGTTCAAGACCGAGTTCGTAGATGAACTGTGCAGACTCGGGTGCGTTTGATGCCGGTGCGACAACCGCGACCCGATCACCAGGTTCGACAGGGGATGGAGTAAGGAAGTCGGTCACAGCTGGCATCTGTAGAGCTGATTATATATTTTTTATCAAGCCCTGTACCATAGCATCAAGAGAGCTGGAGACTGGCAAGACAAGCACGAGTGCGAAGCTTGGCATCTCTTTGCAACTGTACAAATTGACCATCGAAAAGGTGCCACCCAGATTCACACAGCAGGTCTCACCACAAACGGGTGAATGCAAGATATGCGTCTTGTACCTTGCACAGCACGTCCTAACAGAACCCAGAGACGACGGCTTCACGACCTTCGGTCAGAGCCAGCGGTGTTGTTCACTCGAATCTCATAGCATATACGAGAGGAGTAGCAAGCGGGGGTGAACGGGTTACGGATTGAAAAGCGTCTATAGCCGCCCTAAAGCATTCACTATGGATATGTGGTGAGTCGTGAGTGCCGAGGCCGCTATCTTTGAGAGTAGACCACAGCTCTGACTATATCTGGCTGTGGCCAGAGTCGGCACGAGTTTCGGTCGTGTTCTCATCGGGCGGCCAGATACGGAAGGAGCAACGCGTGTCTGTCGAGCGGCTCCGATGCCACCGGTCGGTTTCGGTGCGTGAGAATTCCCAGTATGCCTTTATTTTGTTCGGCTGAGCAACACACATGAGCGTCATCTGTGAATTTGAGTTGCAGTCCGCAGATATGCCGCTGTGTGCGGTTGCTGCGGAACTGAACACCCGACTGATCGTCGACACCGTCGTCTCTGGCACGACCGACGAACCGGCACTCGTGTTCTCCGCGACGGGCGTCGAACCGGACGCACTTGAATCAGCATTGCTCGGCGACGAATCGGTCGTGGAGTTCGTCGCCATGGATTCTGCTATCGTCGAATCACGGTATCGGGTCGTCCTCGATACAGACTACGTCGAAATGTACACCCAGCTCGTCGACCGGCAGACGTATCCGATGGGTGCGCTCGTGACCGAGCACGGGTGGAAGGTGAGCACGCAGTTCGCCGACCGGGCAGACCTCGAAGTGTTCCGGGACACCTGTCAGTCCAGCAGTGTCACGTTCCGCCCGCACCGGCTCTGTGAGACAGAACACGGCGGCGATGACTACGGACTCTCCGCCCCACAGCGAGAGGCACTGCTAGCAGCCCATCGGCAGGGATACTTCACCGTCCCTCGCGAGGCAGACCTGACGGACCTTTCAGCGGAACTCGACACGACCACGTCCGCGATTTCGGAGCGGCTCCGTCGTGGCACGGACCGGCTGATCGACCACCCGATTGCCAGCTCCGAACAGTGACAGCCGGCTAGCCAGAGCGCGGCTATTTCGGCAAGAGACGTCCTCTTATAAATTGCTGTACATATGTTGGCAACGGTTAGGGCTGGGACTTGCGTAGCACTACATGACGGTGACCCAATATGACCATCCACCAGCACCCACACGTCACTGACCGCGACGCACACTTCGTCGGGGGCGGTATTGCCTCCCTGGCTGGCGCGGCGTTCCTCGTCCGGGACGGCAATATGCCCGGCGAAAACATCCATGTCTACGAAAAGCTGGACGTCGTCGGTGGCGCGATGGACGGCGCTGGCGACCCGGACGAGGCGTACCTGATCCGGGGCGGTCGGATGTTCAACTACCCGGCGTATGAATGTACGTGGGACCTCTTCGAGACGATTCCGTCGCTCGAAGACGACTCGCGCTCGGTCAAAGACGTGATGGACGAGTTCAACGAAACGCACCCCTCGTACGCGAAAACACGGCTGATGCACGAGGGCGAACGAATCGACGCGGGCGAGTACGGACTGACGCGCCAGCACCGGCAGTCGATAGTTCGGTTGCTCCTCACGCCCGAACCGCGACTCGGTGACACGCGCATCGAGGAGTGGTTCGACGAGTCGTTCCTGGAGACGAACTTCTGGTACGTCTGGGCGACCATCTTCGCGTTCCAGCCGTGGCACAGCGTCGCCGAGGTCCGGCGATACATGTACCGGTTCCTCCACGAGTTCCCGCAACTGCACACCATGGAGGGTATCGACCGGACGAAGTACAACCAGTACGACTCGATGATCCTCCCGCTCCGACGCTGGCTCGAAGACAGGGGCGTCTCCTTCGAGTACGGCCACGAGGTGACCGATATGGATATCGTCCCGTCGCGGACAGGGCGCACCGTCGAGCGGCTCTACTGTGAAACCGACAGCGGCACCGAGTCGGTTCCAGTTGAGCCGTCCGACCTCGTGTTCGTGACGAACGGGTCGATGACCGACGGCTCGTCTATCGGCGGGATGGACGAGGCCCCCGAACTGAACGAGACCGGGGCGTCGTGGGAGCTGTGGAAGTCCATCGCCGAGGACAACCCACAGTTCGGCAACCCGTCGGTGTTCGCGGACAACGTCACGGAGACGAAATGGGAGTCGTTCACCGTCACCCTGCACAACACCGACTTGTTCGACCACATCGTCGATTTCACGAACGAGGAACCGGGCAACGGGCTCGTCACCTACCTCGGGTCGAACTGGCTGTTGTCGACGGTCGTCGCCGCACAGCCCCACTTCGCGAACCAGCCGGACGACGTGAAGGTGTTCTGGGGCTACGCGCTGTTCCCGGACCGCGAAGGGAACTACGTGGAGAAGCCGATGTCCGAGTGTACCGGCCGGGAGATTCTTCAGGAGCTGTGTTACCACCTGCAGTGCGAGGACCGGCTCCCGGAGCTACTCGACGACGTGACCTGCATCCCGGCGATGATGCCGTTCATCACGGCGCACTTCCAGCCCCGAGAACCCGGTGACCGGCCCGATGTCGTTCCGGACGGGTCGAACAATCTGGCGTTCCTCGGACAGTACGCCGAACAGCCACGGGATGTCGTGTTCACCGTCGAGTACTCGGTCCGGTCGGCGATGACAGCCGTCTACGAGATGCTCGACCTCGACCGGGAAGTCCCCCCGGTGACCAAACACTACCGGAAGCCGGGTGTCATCGCAGACACTGTCCGTGCCGCGTACCGCTGAGGGAGTCGACGGCGGTACGGGCGCGGACATTCCAGCACTTTAGTACGGTGACAGAGATGGGTGTGTATGCACACATCGACGCACTCCGCCCGGAGGTTACGATGGTAAATCTCGCGCTCTCGGCGGCGCAGCTTCTCGTGGCGCTGATACTCGTCGGACTGAACGGCTTTTTCGTTGCCGCTGAGTTCGCGTTCGTTCGCGTTCGCGGCACATCGGTCGAACAGCTCGCTGACGAAGGCCGGGCCGGCGCAGGCTCGCTCCAGGCAGTGATGGCGGACCTAGATAACTATCTCGCGGTGACCCAGCTCGGGATTACGCTTGCCTCGCTGGGACTGGGGTGGGTCGGTGAGCCCGCCGTCGCAGCGCTGCTTGAACCCGTCCTCGCTCCGGTACTGCCCGAGACCCTCCTCCACCTCGTGGCGTTCGCAATCGGCTTCACAATCATCACGTTCCTCCACGTCGTCTTCGGCGAACTCGCGCCGAAGACGTTTGCGATTGCTCGGACTGAGCGGCTCTCGCTGTTGCTTGCGCCGCCGATGAAGCTGTTTTACTACCTGTTCTATCCTGGTATCGTCGTCTTCAACGGCTCGGCGAACGCCTTCACGCAACTGCTCGGCGTCCCGCCGGCCTCGGAAACGGACGAGACGCTCGGCGAGCGCGAGATACGCCGAGTACTGGCCCGGTCTGGCGAAGAGGGGAACATCGACGCGGCGGAGGTCGACATGATAGAGCGCGTGTTCGACCTCGACGATACGGTCGTCCGGGAGGTCATGGTCCCGCGCCCCGACGTCGTGAGCGTGCCGGCCGACGCCACGCTGTCGGATATCCGGGCAGTCGTTTTCGACGAGGGACACACCCGCTATCCGGTGGTCGATGCCGACGACAGCGGTCAGATTGTCGGGTTCATCGATGTCAAGGACGTGCTGCGGGCCGGCGAGGAAGGCAGCGAGGACGCGACTGCCGGCGATATCGCCCACGAGATACCGGTCGTCCCGGAGACGACAGCTATCAACGACCTCCTGTTGCAGTTCAGACAGGACCGCCGGCAGATGGCCGCGGTCATCGACGAGTGGGGGTCGCTGGAGGGCATCGCGACGATCGAGGACGTGGTCGAGGCCGTCGTCGGCGACCTGCGCGACGAGTTCGATGTCGACGGCCGCGAACACGCCATCCGCAAGCAAAGCGACGGGAGCTACGACGCCGACGGCGGCGTCCCGCTGTCGACAGCGGGCGAGGCGCTCGGTGTCGACCTCGACAGGGACGCGGTCGAAACCATCGGTGGGCTGGTGCTGAGTCAGCTCGACCGCGCTCCGGAGGTCGGCGACACCGCCGAAGCGGCCGGATACGTGTTCGAGGTGACGAGCGTCGAGGGCACCCGTATCTCAACGGTCCAGATCAGCGAGGGCGATATCGACGACTCGCCGTCGGCTGAGTGAGCACCGTTCGGACTGTCGGCCGAGTGGGTAACTCTCACACGGTCTGCTGTCCGTCTTTCGAGAATGTCGCCATCACGGATGGCGAGTATCCCGTCGCAGTCACAGCCACCAGTCTCAGAAGAACTCGCCTAAGTAGACGGATTCGGGCTCGAAAACGTCAGCGAGTGGACTGCGGGCCGACTCGTCGTGTATCTCCAGCCCAGCCAGGCGTTCAGCGGCGTCGACGCCGTGCGTCCCGACGGCCAGTTGTGAGAGCGTCGCAATGTCGACGGCCACATCGGCTTTCGAGTCGCTGGCTGGAAGCGGGTCGACCGTCGCAGTGCCGCCGTTCACTGACAGCCGGAACAGGCCGTCGTTGCGGTCAAGCAGCGGATCGTTCACCGAGAGCGTGCAGTCGAGGTCGCCCCCGGGCCAGTCGAGGCGTTCGAGGTAGTCCACGTCGGTGAGCCGAACCATCGGCCCGGCCTCGACCGTGCAGTCGACCGCCCCGGGGTCGTCGACGCGATGGAAGAGGTCAGTATCAGGCGGTAGCTGGAGCGTGACGCGCTCTATCTGTGCGCCGTGATGCCCGAAGAACGCAAACAGCGCGCGGCGGGCCTCCTCGTCGACAGCCGCGAAGTTCGAAACCGAGAGCGTGTTGTTAGCATCGTCCGCGACGGTGTACACGACGTACCCCTGAAGTTCACCGTCGCGTTCGTAGCCGTAGCAGTACGGGACGCCGTCGTCGTCCCAGTCGGCGAGGGTCCGCTCGCGCCACCACGCCTCCGAGCGCCGGAGCGAGAGCGCTGTCCCGGCGGCTGCAGCCGTCTCGACCCGACGGAGCCGCTCCCAGTCGTCGGCGTCGAGGCGGACCAGCTGTCCGGCAGTGTCGTCGTCCGGGAGCGCCGACGGCGGCAGGTCGAAGCGGCGATAGGTGTTCGCCGTCCCCCAGCCCAGACGGTGGTAGAACGGCGTCGAGAACGGCCAGAGGGTGACGAACCCGACATCGGCTTTGCGGTACGCAGACAGTGCGTGTCGGCAGAGGTCGGCGGCGAGCCCCTGTCCGCGGTGTTCGGGTGGTGTTGCAACCGCGCCGAGGCCGCCGACCGTCGTCGCCGCGCCGCGAACAGTTGTGTCGAGGAAATACAGCTTGCAGACGGCCCGGAGGGTGTCACCGTCATAGAGGCCTCGCTGGTCGAACAGCGACGGCGGCCAGTCACCGTCCGGGTCCGGCGGCACCGGACCTGTTTCGGGCGCGAACGCGTACTGAAGTATCCGCTGGCAGGCTTCGCGGTCAGTCGTCGGGACGGGGCGGAATTCAGACATACTGTCCCGGGTGTCCGCCAGCTACAGAAAGCTAGTCATCTGCGGGTCGGCGTCGCGGTCCTTCCTGGGAGTGGGGCGTCACGGCACGTACCAGATACCCCGGTCCCGGTCGAGGAGTGACCCGACGACGATGTGTGGGAGCGCAACAATGCTAATAAACATACTCCAGAACGCTACCGCGCCGGGGAGCAGGTCACTCGTTCCAAGCGGGTTCGGGAACGCACAGTAGACGGCGACGAAGACGCCGAAGGTGGCCAGCGCTCCAACGACGAGGACGACCCAGGCGCGGAGTGCAACAGTCGAGGGGTCCGCGCCGCCGAGCAGGTCCCAGCGCTCGTCGCCGACCGGCTCCGTCTCGACGGCCGCCGTCCGCGCCACCTGTCGGGCGGAGTACCAGAATGGGAAGTACAGGCCGACGGCGACGAGGACCGGGACAGACGCGAAGAATACCGCAAGGAGCAACGATTCTCCGGCGTCGATAAGCCAGGAACGGCCGCCGCCGCGCACGTATCCCAGCACGATATGCGCCGTTAGGGCGAGCCCGTAGCCCGACCCGATGACGAGCCGAGTTGTGTCGAACGACCCCGCGTACGACGAGAGGGCTCCGGGTTCGACGAGGCCGACCATCAACGAACTAAACGCGTGGAACGTCTGCGGCCAGAACACGATTGGGACGAGCATCACCGCGCCGCCGCGGACGGCCGCCGCCAGCCCGCGCTGGAACCGGGTCTGCAGGTGGTCGGTACCGCTCGTAGCTTCCAGCACTTGCAGGCCACCGAGACCGCCCTTCGCCATAGCGACGGTCAGCGCCAGCGCGAGGCCGGCGACTGGCGCGGCGAGGAACAGGCCGACGAACCCGCCGATAGCCGCCAGATACACCCCGACGTAGCGCCAGCGGAATGAGTGTCGGCGGCGGCGGAGGTTCTCGAAGTGCTCGTACCCGCCGTGGGGGAGATTGAGCGCGACCATCCCGACGAGGTACACCACCATCTGGGCCCGGAGCGGAACTCTGACCTCGGCAGCGCCGAGGAGCCCGAACGTGACAGCGAGTACCAGCAGGCTCGCCCGAGAGAGCAAGAGCGACGGATGGCGGTCTGTATCCCGATGCCGCTGCCAGAGGGACTCCAGGCCGGTCGTTGCCATATCGCGAGCTAGGGAAATACTCACAATAAACGAAACAAGCGATTCCAGCGAACTGGGAACAGACCGCTGGTTTGAATCATGAGCTGTCTGTTATGAAGCGCTGGGAATCCGAGGAACCCTTTTTCAGGCGTAGTCGTTAGCAACGGCTATGCGTGATGGCCTCCCAAGCGACCGGACGGTGACCGTCGTCGGTGGCGGCTTCGGCGGCCTCTCGGCTGCGTGCTATCTCGCTGACGCCGGGGCCGACGTGCAATTGCTCGAACGCTACGACCGCCTCGGCGGCCACGCGGGCGTCCTCGAACGCGACGGCTTCCGCTTTGACACCGGCCCGTCGTGGTACCTGATGCCCGATGTGTTCGAGCGCTTCTTCAAGCACTTCGACCGCGAGCCCGCGGACTACTACGAACTGGAACGGTTGGACCCCCAGTACCGGGTGTTCTGGAAGGACGGCGACCGCGTGACGATGCGGCCAAACCGCGAGAACGCGTACGAGGTCTTTGAGTCCTACGAGGACGGGGCCGGCGACGCGCTGGTCGACTACCTCGACACGGCCGAGCGCAACTACGACCTGGCGATGGACCGGGTCGTCTACGAGGGCCGCGAACGGCTCCGGGACTACGTCGACCCCGACCTGCTCCCGCTCGCACCGCGGGCGCGACTGTTCGGCTCGATGGACGACTACGTCAGCCGCTACATCGACCACCCGAAGCTCCGGCAGTTGCTCGAATACACGCTGGTGTTTCTCGGCGGCGCGCCACACAACACTCCCGCGCTGTACAGCATCATGAGCCACGTCGACCTGAACATGAACGTGTTCTACCCCGAAGGCGGCATCGCCGGCGTCGTCGACGGCCTCGGGTCGCTGGCTCGGGAACTCGGCGTCGACATTCAGACCGGGACCGAGGTCCAGCACATCGCCGGCGAGGCGGGGGTGTTCGAACTGACCACCGAGGACGGCGTCGTCGCCTCCGATGTCGTGGTCAGCAACGCCAACCCCGCCTACACCGAGCAGCATCTGCTTGACCCCGCTGCCCGCGACCACAACCCGGACCACTGGGACGACCAGACCTACGCGCCGTCGGCATTCATGTTGTATCTCGGTGTCGAGGGCGACGTGGACCCGCTGGCGCATCACTCGCTGGTCCTGCCGACGGACTGGGACGGCCATTTCGAGCAGATATTCGACCGCCCGGGGTGGCCCGACGACCCCGCATATTACCTCTCGGTGGCGTCGAAGACCGACGAGACGGTCGCCCCCGACGGCCACCACGCCATCGTCGTCCTTGTCCCCATCGCGCCGGGGCTGGACGACGGCCCCGCGATTCGCGAGGAATACAGAGCGTTCGTGCTGGACGACCTCGCCGAGCAAACCGGCGTGGACCTCCGTGACCGCATCGTCGTTGAAGAGACGGCGTGTGTCAGCGAGTTTGCCGAGCGCTATGGCGACCCGCAGGGGACGGCGCTCGGGCTGGCGCATACCCTGTTCCAGACCGGGCCACTCCGTCCCAGCCACCGCGCCGGGCTTGAGGGGCTCTACTACACCGGGGCCTACACGACGCCCGGCATCGGGATGCCGATGTGTCTTATCAGCGGCGAGCACACCGCCCGGGACATCGTTGAGGACAGCCCGTTCGAAACGAAGAGGGGCCGCTCGGCTTCGACGGCGGATTGACGCTGCCGTGCTCGATTGGCAGTTCACGCAAACCGCCTAAATCACGACGCGATAGCGTGACACGCACACCGCAGCCCAGCCTCGAACGGTTTATTGTCCCCCTTCAGGTAACGGAGGCATGGAGAAGCTCCGCGATTCACTGCACGAGGCCCCGATAATCGATAAGGACGGATACTCCTATCTGGTCCACCCGCTCAGCAACGGCGTCCCGATGCTGGAGCCGGAACTCCTCCGCGAGGTCGTCGTCGGTGTGACGCGGGCGGCCGACCTCGACGTGGACAAGATCGTCGCGCCTGAGGCGATGGGTATCCACATCGCGACCGCACTCTCGCTGCAGACGGACATTCCGCTTGTGGTCATCCGTAAGCGCTCCTACGGTCTCGACGACGAGGTCCCGCTGCACAAGACCACCGGCTACTCCGAATCGGAGATGTTCATCAATGACATCGAGGCGGGCGACGACCTGCTCATCGTTGACGACCTGCTCTCGACCGGCGGAACGATGGCCGCCATCTGTGAGGCGCTTGACGACATCGGGGCGGACATCTCTGATATCGTCGTCGTCTTCCGGAAACAGGGCGAGTCGGCGCTTGACGACACTGATTACGATGTGACCAGCCTGCTCGACATCTCGGTCGACCAGGACGGCGTGACTATCCACGACTGAGAGTGACTGCGGCCCCTGTTTACCCCTGCTCGACAGCGGCAGCCATGTGCTTTCGGGCTTCTTCGGGGGTCATCCCACGAACGCCACACGCACAGGAGAGCAGGTCGGGGTCGGTCAGGTCGTCGACCTCCTCGGCGCTGGCCCGGTCGAGTGCGTCCTCGTCGGCGTCGTAGTCGAACGTCACCCGATATGTGACCTGTGCCACGCCCTCTATCTGGTGGGACTCGTCGGGGTCCGGGTTTGCGATGGCCTCAGCGTGCTCTTCCTGCATCGCGGACTTCCACTGTTCGAGGTTCGCCTCGGGGTCCGAATCGTCGGGCATACGCTGGCTGTCGGCGGCAGGCCTGAAAAAGCGAGCGCTGGCGCTCCGGTCAGGCGGGAGCCGAGAAAGAGGGCGGCTCTCGGAACGCTTTTTCGGCCGGCAGACGCTGGCTTTCCTGTGGTCGACTCCCGATCTGTCTCCGACCGACCTCGGCTCCTGTTGGCCGCGGCGACTACCGTCGCCACCGTTGCGACGGCCGGCAGCCTCTATCTCTCGCTGGGCCTCGGGCTGACGCCCTGTCGGCTCTGCTGGTATCAGCGAATTCTGATGTATCCATTAGTGGTCGTTCTTGGCGTCGCTGCTGTCGAGCGCCGTCTCGGCGTCGTCCGGACAGCACTGCCGCTTGCGGTGCCGGGAGCGGCCATCGCGGCCTACCACTCCTGGCTGCAGGTGAGCCAGACGACCTGTGGCATCGGCGCGATCAGCTGTGCGCAGATTCAGTACCGCGTGGTCGGCCTGACCGTGCCGAATCTCTCGCTGGTGGCGTTCGTGCTGGTGACCGGGCTGGTCGTCGCGGCCGCCCGAGCGTCTGGCAGTCAGTTCTGATTCGCGGGTGCGACAGAGCGAGTGAGCGGCCGATACCGGACAGCCTTCGCCGGGACCGCACCCCTTTTTCCGGTCGCCCGTCGTGCCCCCGATATGGAGTACACCAGACTTGGTTCGACCGGAACAACGGTTTCACAGCTCTGTTTCGGTACCTGGCGCTTCGGCCGGGAGACCGGCGGCGTCGTCGAGACCGACCGCGAGGAGGCCCACGACCTGCTCGATGCGGCGTGGGAGCGCGGCATCAACTTCATCGATACTGCCAACGTCTACGGCAATCCTAACGGGACCAGCGAAGCGTACATCGGCGAGTGGCTCGACGATTACGACCGCGAGGACTTCGTCATCGCCTCGAAGGTGTACTTCCCCTTCGACGGTCGCGGCGAGCCCGGTCCCAACGACGCCGGCCTGGGCCGCAAGCACATCCGCGCCCAGATCGAGGGGACACTGGACCGTCTCGATACGGACTATCTCGACCTCTACTACATCCACCGTTGGGACGAGCACAGCGATATCGAGGAGACGCTGTCGACGCTTGACGACCTCGTCCGTTCAGGGACGGTCCACCACCTCGGCGCGTCGACGATGGCCGCCTGGCAGCTGACCAAAGCCCTGTGGAAGAGCGACGTCGAGGACTACGAGCGCTTCGAGGTGACCCAGCCGCTGTTCCACGCCGGCTACCGCGACGACGTGAAAGACTATCTCGATGTGTGTGCCGACCAAGACATCGCGGTCTGTCCGTACTCGCCGCTGGCCGGCGGCTTCCTCACGGGCAAGTACGAGCGCACGGACGACGACGACCCGACGGCCTTCGAGGGGCCGGAAGGCTCCCGAGGCTCGCTGTCCGACCGCTTCGAGGATTTCTACCTCTCCGAGCGCGGCTGGCACGTCCTTGACGAACTCCGCGCTGTCGCGGACGAACTTGACGCCACGCCCGCACAGGTCGCGCTCCGCTGGCTCATCGAACAGCCGGACTTCACCTGCGTCCCCATCGTCGGCGCTCGCACTGTCGACCAGCTCGACGAGAACGTCGGCGCGACGGACATCTCGCTGTCCGACGACCAGTTCAACCGGATTGTGAGCGCCCGCTACGCCGAGGACGGCGAGCGCTGGGGCCACCGAGCGTAATCGGGAGACGAACTGACAGAACCGCGCTGTCGTCGGGGCACGCCCTTGTCGCCCCGGAAGCGTTCGGTCTAATCGTGGCCGGGTCGGGTTTCCGGCCGGCCGCTGATGGGTCTATGACGCTGATTTGCTGGCCCCGTCACCGGAAGCAGCCACTGTCTCAGGCGCAATCTCCCCGAACAGCCAGACTGCGCCGCCAGCGGCGAGAAACAGGCCGCCAAGCGCCGCAACTGCTGTGGTCGCCGTGGTTGCATCCGCCACCATCCCAGCAGCAAGTGCCAGCGGCGTCCGAAGAATCATATGCAGCATCGATACCGCGGAGAGCAACGTCGCCCGTCCGACCGACTCGACATGGTCGTTAATGTACCCGTTGACGATAGGCTGGACCAGCGGCTTCGCGGTTCGCATCGTCGTGAACGTCGGGAGTACGACCAGCGCGAGCCACAGCGGTCCCACGAGTGCGACAGCCGTCAGGGCTGGCACGACAACCACGGCTCTGCGGACGCCGAGACGGTCCTCAACTGCGCCGGCGTAGTAGCCGCCAGCGGATGCCACTGCTGTCAGGGCAGCGTACAGCACACCCAGTCCGAGCGCAAGTGCCGCGCCGGCCTCGCCTACTCGTGCCGCCGCGGTCGGAACACCAGCAGGAACCTGAACGCCGATAGCGGCGGCGTACGGCCCCAGCGTCTCGACCACCATCGGCTGGATGTAGGTGTGGGAAACGCCCAAAACGGCATAGAACAACCCAATGTACAGGACCAGTGCTCGGAGCGGCGGTCGAGCCAGATACGTTCGGATGACCGAGACGGTTTCCAGTGGGTCGAGACGGTCGGCGGAGCGACTGTCACTGCCCCGGTCGGCGTACTGCCGATTCTTCGGCAGTGAGAGCAGGGCAAAGAAGCCGAGACTGTTGAAACCGACCGCAGCAACGAACGGATAGGTTGGGTGCAGCCCATACAGCAGGCCACCGGCAACCATCGAAACCGCTGCAGTCCACTTCTGCACTGCGTCGCCCCGGCCACGGATACGGCTGAACTGCTCGCTATCGAGTCGTTCAGTCAGCGTATCGTATAGCCACGCATCCATGCTCCCTGAGCGTAACGTCAGCGCCAGCGCCCACAGCGCATAGAGGAAGCCGTACCAGCGGAATCCCGAAGCGAGAACGAAGCCCGCGAGGGAGACAACGGTGAACAGCACGCTGAGAAGGAGGCTTGCGCGCCGCCCGAGCCGATCACCGACGTAGCCTGTTGGAATCTCGCCGACGACAGATAGCGATGCGTAGATTGCTGAGAGGGCACCGACCTGCGTGAAGGTCAGCGTTCGCAAGAGAAACAGGGTGAAGATGGGAGTGATAAATCCGACAGCGATCGTGGCACGGTACAGATAGTACCGGCGCACTAACCCGCGGCCGGATGCCGGTCGGAACATACGGACGCTGTCACTTTCGGGGGACTAAGGTCCTTCCAGAAACACACTTCAGTTTAATTTCTGACGGGAAGAGTTCAATACCAGCACACATCGACAGTACCGACAGTGTACTGTGGAATGCGTCAGGCAGTTTCGGATGGGTCGACAACATCATCAGCGGCCGGGTACACGCCGATCTGGTCACAGTGACCCGCCAGCGGGCACGCATCGGGGTCGTCCAGACAGGCCGGCTTTCTGGCCGAGCAGTACTCCCGGCCAAACTGAATCATCGCCGTATGGCCGAAGCCGCATTTCGCCGCGGGCACGTCGCGCTCCAGATACGCACGGACGGTCTCGTGGTCGGCGTCGGCCGGGGCCAGTCCCATCCGGCGGGCGATGCGGTGGACGTGCGTATCGACGGGGAACACGCCGCCGCGACCGCCCGCGAACAGCAGGACGCAATCAGCGGTCTTTGGCCCGACGCCGTTCATGTCAAGCAGCGTCGACCGCACCTTCTCGGAGTCGCTGTCCCGAACAAACGCATCAAAGCCAGCTTCGCCGCCGTACTCCTCGCAGATGCGCTGTGCCAGTGCGATGATGCGCTCGGATTTCTGGTTGTACAGCCCGGCCGAGGAGATGGTTTCAGCGAGTTCGGGCTGGTCGGCGTCGGCCAGCGCGCGGGCGAGGTCAGTGCTGTCAATGTCTCCCTCGCTGTTCGCGTCCTCCCCGCCGCCATACCGAGCCATCAGGTCGTCGTGGGCCGGCTGGCTCGCTTTGTCGGATGTGTTCTGGCTGAGAATCGTCCGGACGAGACACTCGAAGGCGTCCCGGCCGCCGTAGGTTTTCGTCCAGTACATCTCGCCGAGACGGTCCACGACGGTTTCTGCCCGCGTCCCCGCTGTTTCCGGGTCGAACGTTGCCGACTGGCCACCGCCAGCAGTTCCGCCGCTGATGTTCTCCGCTGGTTCCTCGTCAGTCATAGCCAGTCGCAGGGCTGGCGGACTCAAAACGCCTGCCCCGAAAAACAGCTACCAGTGCGGACTCAGCGCCTACCGGCGGCTAATCAAAAGTGGTGATTCCAGAGTGGTCCACAGTAAAGGACCTGAAATGGGGCGTCCTTGGGGCAGACGCCCACGGGACAGACACGAAAAGCTCGTGGCGTGCGGCGACGGGCTATGCCCACGGTGGTCGTCGCCGCGAAAGATGGTCGAAGCTGACAGGTCAATGTACGGTCACGTCCAGGCTCTCACCTCCTGTAGGGCGGCGTTTGCGCGGACGACAGGGACGGCAGCACCCGACTCGCTACGGCGACAGATGTCCCGTCTCGATGTGGCCTGTTCGTCCGGCATACAATTGTTTAGGCTACCCTAAAACACAAAAAGCCATCGGTTTCTAGGCGGGCCAAAAAAGAGAGCGTGATTACTCCTCGACGATAACGGTGCCAGCCATCCCCGCAGCCTCGTGCGGAACGCAGAAGTATCCGTGCTCGCCGGCCGTCTCGAACGTGTGAACGTAACTCTGGCCGGACTGAACGGCCCCCTCACCGTTCTCCCAGCCCTCGCGTGCGGCCGACTCGCTTTCGAACCCGCCGGAAGCCCAGTAGGTCGCGTCGTCCGGGAGTTCCTCCTCATACGCGACGACGTTGTGAGCCTCGCCACCGGCATGTTTCCAGGCGACTGTGTCGCCGACGCTGACGGTGAGTTCCTCGGGCGCGAACGCCACAGCCTGCATGTCGACGACGTGGTCGGCGTCCTCGGGAACGCCTTCGACGACATTCGGGCCGCCGGACAGTGACGACTCGGTCGCCTCGGACTCCTCGCCGCCGTGGCCGCCGGACCCACTTGGGGCGCTGTCGACAGCGCCAACGACGGCGAAAGAAGCGGTCCGGGCGGCGTTTGCGAACGCGGTCGCGCCGTCGGTCGACCCGCTCTCCAAGTCGGCGACATAGTCGTTCAGTGCGGCCTCATAGGCTTCGTACGCCTCCGCGTCCGCGTTTTCGAGTTTGTCGTGCACCGCGGCGTTCTCGAAGGTAGCGAACACGTCGCTGACGACACTCGCGGCCCCGGCACCGGTCTCGCCACCGCCGCTCGACCCGACGATGGCCGTCACGGATTCGATGGCTGCGCCGTAGAACGTCTTCGCGGCCGCGTATACGTCACCGCCGTCGTTCGCGGCGGAGATGACGCTCCCGAGTGCTTCGTCCTCGAAGCGGTGATACAGGTCCTCGTTCGCCTCTTCGAGTGCCTCATGGTAGCCGGCGGCCCCGGACTCGAAGAACGCCAGCGCCCCCTGAGCAGTCGACGCTGCGCGGTCGGCGTTCCCGAGGGCGTTCGTCGCCGCGGCGTCGAAGGCGAGGCCGGCCATGTAGGTCGCGCCGGACCCGCTGGCGACGGCGGCACTGTGGGCCGATTCGAACTCCAGCAGCGCCGCGAGAACACCGTCGTGGTGAGTCCCGACCGCGTCGTCGTCGCCGTTCTCGTAGGCTGACTGGAGCCCCACGAGGTGTTCCTCCTCGAAGCGGTGATAGAGGTCCTCGCTGGTCTCCTCTAGCGTCTCGTGGAAGTCGAGCTGGTTCTCCTCGAACCGGGCGAACAGGTCCGAAACGAGCGTCGCTGCCTGCCCCGCCTGACCCTGGCGGTACAGCTCGCGCGCGTCGGCGAAGCGGGCTTTGAAGAAGCCCGACTGGAGAACCGGCGCGTTGCCGCCGGCCAGCGCCTCGATGCCGGCGACCAGATTGGTGTCGACCGTCTCGACGGCCGACGCGACCCCCTCGGTGTTCCCGTTCTCGATTGCTGAGGAGAGGTCCGACAAACCGGACTCGAACGCTTCGTAGGCCTCGCTGTCCGCCTCTTCGAGGGCGTCGTGAGCGGCCGCGCCTTCGAAGTGGGCAAAAACGTCCTCGACCATCGTCGCCGCGGTGGCTGTCTCGCCGGCACGGGCCAGCCACCCAGCGTCGTGGACGCGGGCCCGGTACGTGTTCAGCGTCGTCGCGTGGGCGTAGTCAGCCCCGGCACCACCGCCTGCGGCGAGCGCGGCCGCGTCCCAGCCGCGGGCCTGCATCGTTGCGAGGTGGCCCGCACCGGCGACCGACGCCGGCTGGACCAGCGCATACGCGCCCGAAACGGTCGCATCCAGTGCGGCGCGGGCCTGTTCGGTGACGCCGCTCGCGTCTTCACTGCCTGCGGCGGAACCGATGCCGGCCAGTGCGTTCTCAAAGGCCTCGTAGGATTCTGCGTCCGCAGCCTCTATTTTGCTGTACACCAGCGCGTCCTCGAACGCGGTCATCGTCTCTTCCGCGATCGTGGCGGCCCCCTCGAAAGCGCCCAGCGTCCCAGCCATCGCGGCATTGCTCGCCCGACTGCCCAGCAAGAGCAGGTCCAGCACTCTGGTGGCCTGCTGTCCGGCAGCGGCCTGCTGCGCTGTCTGGAGGTGGCCCGACGCTTTGTCCGCGGCCGACGCGGCTTCCGATACGTTGCCCTCAGACAGCGACGACTGGACCGTCCCGAGGGCATCCTCAAAGCCCTCGTACGCTGACTCTGACGTGGACTCAAGCTGTTCGTGGGCCCCGTACTCACCGGATGCGCCTTCGAACCGGGCAAAAATGTTCTGTGCGACGGTCGCTCCGGCACCGGGCGCACCGGCCCGACCCAGCGCGACGGCATCGTACAGCCGCGCCCGGTAGACGTTCCACTCGGTCGCGACAGCGGTCATCGGCCCGACCGAAACACCGCTTTCGCCGCCCTCGTCTGTTCCCGCAGTCGCTTCCTGTTCTGTCGTGTCGGTGTCCGCCGACGCCGTGTTCGATTCTGTCGACCCCTGACTGGGACACCCAGCAAGCAGTCCCGTCGCAGCGATCCCCACCGTCTTCAGCAAGTCACGTCTCTGTGGCATACGCTCGATTAGGGTTGCCTAAAAGACTTAAGACCACCGATGTTTTGGCGAGCCTAAACCGCTGTGTGGCTACACGTCAACACAGTGAGATGGTAACTGTGTCGCCGGTGCTGACCCCGAACGCTTCGTCGCCACGGCCGCGGTTAACGGCGAGTTCGACGTTCCCGTGACTGCCGACGGTGACGAGTCGCTGACTCTTGTCGACGGCAGCGTAGGCTCGATGGACTGGGGCCTCAACACCGTCGACCGAGACCACCCCGCCGAACCGATCCGCGAGGACCTCGCCGGGTATGTTCGTCACGGCGTTCCCGAAGTCATCAACGACGAGCACCTCACCGGTCGCTCCGTCACCATCGACTGTGGCCGCTGGGAACCGGAGATCAGCGTAGTCCTCAGTTGGGTCGATTTCAGAAAGGGTTTCGACGGTGTCGACGCCGGTGTCGTGGACGGCCGCCGCGGCGGGCGCAAACACGTCCCGCCCGTGGAACGTCGTACTCGCCGGGTCGTCGTAGGCCCAGGTGAACACCTCGAACGCGTCCGGGGCGTCGTTCTCGGTTTCAGCCAGTTCGCGGGCGACTGGCAGGAGGACGCCGTTGTCAGGCCCCACGAGCGCGTGGTCGCCCGCACGAACGACGATGGCGTCTCTGTCGGTTCCGACGCCCGGGTCGACGACGACACAGTGGACTGCCGGCGGAAAGTACGGGAGCGTTTGCGTGAGCCAGAACGCCGCTGCCCGCACGTCCTGCCGTGGGAAATCGTGAGCGATATCCTCGATACGCGCGTCGGTCGCCTGACAGATGACGCCTTTCATCGCCGCCGGATAGGGCGAGCCGAAGTCAGAACTGAGGGTTATCATCAGTCGTCAAGGTCGTCGAGTGATTCGGGGAGCGATTCGCCCGTGGCGGCGTACCGTTCGAGCGAGTCGCTGTCTGAGACGTGCTGGAGTCGCTTGATGCCGTGGATCTCCTCAATGACTTCCACAACAGATGCCGGGACCCGGTCACGCCAGGACTCGTCGTCGATCATCCGCTGGCGGATCTCGCTGCCCTCCAGTCGGTCGCGGTCGAACATCGGCGACTGGCGGACCTCGATACCGGCCTCCTCGAACAAGCGGACGACAAGCGGATTGTTCGAGTACGCCACGTCGAAGTCCGGGCACATACTCTCGACGTGGCTCACCCAGACGGCGTTGCGGTTGATGTCCTCAAGGGGAACGACATAAGTCGTCAGGTCGTACTCTGCGACGGCCTTCGTGATCATCATGATCCGTTCACCGGCCGTAAAGGGGTCGTGTGTGGTGTGTGAATCGTCGGCGCTCCCGATACCCAGTACAAGCTCGTCGACCTCCTCCGAGATCCGCTCGACCATCGAGTGATGGCCATTGTGGTAGGGCTGGAAGCGACCGATGTAGAACCCACGCATATTCCCCAGTGGGTGTGGTGGTTTGATAAACCCGACGACGCGGTACTGCCGGAATACAACCCCACCTAATTCGGGCGCTGTACTGCGGTTTTCGGGGTGTTGCAACAACCGACACGGGGAGAAAGTATATCAGTCGACAGGCCTTCCGTGAGTATGTTAGCAACGTTTGTATGAGCGACAACACCGACACCGACGCGACTCCCGACCCTGACCGGGAGGCATCCGACGCTGGGGAGGAAGAGGCGTCGACCAACGGGGCCAAACAGGACCCCAACGAACCCGCCTCTGAGCCCTCGGCAGACGAGCCATCCGACCCGTCCGAGGACCGATGGGCCGGCGAGGGAGAAACGTCCGAAACGACACTCGGAAGCGATGTCCAAGTTGACGGCGAGTCTGAACTGGACGGAGATGAGGAGAATCTCCTTGGCGGTCTCGAAATCGAATCGACCGCCGACATCGAAGTGCCAGACCGACTCGTCGACCAGGTCATCGGGCAGGACCACGCCCGTGACGTGATCAAGAAGGCGGCCAAACAGCGCCGTCACGTGATGATGATTGGCTCCCCCGGAACGGGGAAGTCGATGCTGGCGAAGGCGATGTCTCAGCTGCTCCCACGAGAGGAACTGCAGGACGTTCTTGTCTATCACAATCCCGACGACGGCAATGAACCGAAAGTACGCACTGTCCCCGGCGGCAAAGGGGAACAGATTGTCGAGGCCCACAAGGAGGAGGCCCGTAAGCGCAACCAGATGCGGACCTTCCTCATGTGGATCATCATCGCCATCGTCATCGGCTACGCCCTGATCCTCGTCCAGCAGGTCCTGCTGGGGATTCTCGCGGCCGGTGTCATCTATCTCGCATTCCGCTACGGTTCGCGCGGCAGCGACGCGATGATTCCGAACCTGCTCGTCAACAACGCCAACCAGAAGACCGCGCCGTTCGAGGACGCCACGGGTGCCCACGCCGGTGCGCTGCTGGGCGACGTTCGTCACGACCCGTTCCAGTCCGGTGGGATGGAGACGCCGAGCCACGACCGCGTCGAGCCCGGCGCGATCCACCAGGCCAACAAGGGCGTGCTGTTCGTCGACGAGATCAACACGCTCGATATCCGCAGCCAGCAGAAGCTGATGACAGCCATTCAGGAGGGCGAGTTCTCCATTACGGGCCAGTCCGAGCGGTCTTCGGGTGCGATGGTCCAGACCGAGCCCGTCCCCTGTGACTTCATCATGATCGCCGCGGGGAACCTCGACGCGATGGAGAATATGCACCCCGCGCTGCGCTCCCGTATCAAGGGGTACGGGTACGAGGTGTACATGGACGACACCATCGAGGACGACCCCGAGATGCGACGGAAGTATGCTCGGTTCATCGCCCAGGAGGTCGAAAACGACGGGCGGCTCCCGCACTTCACCGAGGAGGCCGTTCAGGAGCTCATCCTGGAGGCCCGGCGTCGCGCCGGCCGAAAAGGCCACCTCAGCCTGAAGTTCCGTGACCTTGGCGGACTGGTCCGCGTCGCTGGCGACATCGCCCGCGCCGAGGACCGCGACCGCACCGAGCGCGCAGATGTCCTGCAGGCCAAACGGCGCTCCCGGTCCATCGAGCAACAGCTCGCGGACAACTACATCGAGCGCCGCAAGGACTACGAGCTCACCGTCAACCAGGGCGACGTGGTCGGCCGCGTCAACGGGCTCGCCGTCATGGGTGAGGACAGCGGTATCGTCCTCCCCGTGATGGCCGAGGTCAGCCCGTCACAGGGCCCCGGTCAGGTCATTGCCACGGGACAGCTCAAGGAGATGGCCGAAGAGGCTGTCCAGAACGTCTCGGCGATCATCAAGAAGTTCTCTGACGAGGACATCTCCGAAAAGGACGTTCACATCCAGTTCGTCCAAGCCGGTGAAGGTGGCGTCGACGGCGACTCCGCCTCTATCACAGTCGCTACCGCGGTTATCTCCGCGATAGAAGACGTTCCGATCAAGCAGAACCTCGCCATGACCGGCTCACTGTCGGTCCGGGGTGACGTACTCCCGGTCGGCGGTGTCACGCACAAGATCGAGGCGGCTGCCAAGTCCGGCCTCGATACGGTCATCATCCCCGAGGCGAACACGCAGGACGTGATGATCGAGGACGAGTACGAGGACATGATCGAGATCATTCCCGTCTCGCACATCTCAGAGGTCCTCGAGGTCGCACTCGCCGGCGAAGCCGAGAAGGACTCGCTGGTCGACCGCCTCAAGTCCATCACGGGCAAGGCACTCGACCACGAGGTCGGCCGGCAGGGCGGCAGTCCAAGTCCGCAATAAATGCCCGAGTGGGCCGCATTCGTCGGCCTGACGGGGTTTCTTTTAACCGCGCTTCTCGGTCTCGCACGGCTCTCGCAGGGAGCCGTACGGTCCGACGGCGGCGTCTCATCCACAGTCGACGGCGTCTCAATGGCCGACAGGGACCCGACCATCCCACGGTTCGAAACGCAACGGGCGGCGGCCCAGCGACAACAGATGCGCGACACGCTCGCCCCGAGCGATGTCTCGACAGGGGCGTTGCTTGCCAACGTCGCGTTCACACAGGGGCTGTTCGGCGTGCTGCTAGTCGCCGGCGCGTTTTATTTCGAAATCCCCGCCAGTGCGTTTGGAGTCACCAGTGACGCACTTTCGACAGGGTTGCCGGCAGTGGCAATCGGTATCGGCGCTGGAATCGGCTTCTGGGTCGGGAACGAGGGGGCCGCTGCGCTGGCAGACGGCTTCGGCGTCACCTTCGATGAGTCGCTACGGGAACTGCTCGCCCCGGACTCGCCCGGCGGCTGGGTCATCCTGCTGGGCGGTGTCTTGCCGGTCATCGCTATCGTCGAGGAACTGCTCTTCCGGGCAGCGGCTATCGGCGTCCCCGTGGCCGGCCTCAACGCGCCGGCGTGGGCGATGGCTATCGTCGCCTCTGTCGCCTTCGCGCTGGGCCACGGCGCACAGGGCCGGGTGGGTATCGTCGTCACCGGCACGCTGGGGTTGGCGCTCGCTGGCCTGTTCATCGCGACAAACAGCTTACTCGCCGTCGTCGTCGCCCACTACCTCGTCAACGCCCTCGAACTACTTGTCCACGAGGGGCTGGGCGTCGACCGGCTCTGGGCCTAGAGACCCTCGATAGCCCGGAGCTTTTGCTCGACAGGCGGCGGCGCGGCGCTTGGTCCGTCTCGAACCCGATGGTCCGGAATCAACAGCGGCACGGGGTTTGCGGCCAGTGCCTCCCGGACCTGTGCGAGGTCGTCCTCTTCGTCATCATTCAGGTCCGGCGTCATCCGCGCGACCTGCGCGACGGATGCATCTTCGCCGTACGGAATCTCCTGGACAGCTTCCAGCACTATTCGCTGGTCCGTCGGGACCGTGAGGCCGACCGTCACATCAGCGAAGTCGTCTTCGACCCCCTGAAGATACTCGTCGATGCGGTCAAGCAGCGCGTGGTCCTCGCCAGCGTCGGCCTCTGGCTGGGACGGAAACGACAACGAGATGATCCGGTCGCCGGCTTCTCCAAGCTGGACGTACCGGTCGAGATACGACGACTCACGGGCGTAGATTCCTGCGTCCCCGGTCGGTGCTTCCATACTATTGGTGTCGGCCGGTCGGCCCTTCAACATTCGGCATCGGCGTTCATCAGTCCTGAATCGAGAGCACAGTGGGATAGTCGGAAATGAGTCCGTCGACGCCAGCCTGGACCAGTTCCCGGGCCTGATACCACGTGCCGACGGTCCAGGTGTTCAGGGCTCGGTCCTCGTCGGCAGCGATGTCGACGAGGTCGATGTCGCTCAGGTCGGAGTCGATGTACTCGCTGTCGTTGAAGAAGGGCGTTCCCTGAACCATATGCCGGGGGACGTTCATCGCGTCGCAGTCGTAGCGGCGGGTGACCTCCAGCCCCTCCTCGATGCTATCCCAGAAAAGGAAGGCGACGGGGACCGAGTCGTCGTAATCACGGACAGTCGCAAGCGCAGCTTCGTAGAACGACGAGACGAGAATATCGTTGTCGTACTCGCTGACGAGGTCGAGCGCGCGTTCGGTGTAGGGTCGCCACAGTTCTCGCTGCGTCGACAGTGTCTGGTCCGACAGCGACTCGGCGAACGCGAGGTCGTCGCTCCCGGGGTTCTTGAACTCTAGATTGACAGCGACGCTCGGTGGAATCGCGTCCATGACGATCTCAAGCGTCGGGACCGTTTCTTCGGTCCCCAAGACAGTCGCGTTGGTCACAGTATCCGTGTCGGTCTCGAAAACGAGGCCCTCGGTGTCTGTCAGCCCGCGCTCGCCGCCGTCGCGTTCGGCCAGCCCGTTGTCGTGGAAGGTGACGAGCGTGCCATCGGCGGTCGGTACGACATCGACTTCGACCATGTCGGCGCGCCGGTGGGCCGTCTGCGTTCCCGGTCCGCCGAACGAAGCGGCCTCGACGGCCAGTTCCGTGTTCTCCGGGTAGACGCCGGCAAACCCGCGGTGAGCGATGAGCGTCGTGTCGTCGGTCATCCCCTCGCCCTCCGTGTCGGTGGCGTCATCGGTGCCTGACTCACCACCATTGGATTCCTGTGCTGCTGTGCTCCCCGCAATCCCGGAACTCGCCAGCGTCGCCGCCGTCCCTTCGACAAATGTCCGTCGACCGATGTACTCTGACATGCTAAATACGGCTGCCGAGCGGTCGTGAAAGACCGTTTATATGTGGAATATATGTCTCTCAGTAGATGTGTCCCACAACGGCCGGGTCTGTAGCCGCCTCCGTCGAAGTGATTACGCTTCCGTACTGTGGCGCTCGCGGGCCGCGGCCACGACCAGTGGGAGTGTAATCGTCGCGTCGGCATACACCGAGACATTCCGGGCGTCCTTTTCAAGTTTCCCCCACGAGCGGGCCTCATCAAGCGTCGCGCCGGAGAGACCGCCGGTGTTCGAGGGGTCCATCGTCAACTGGACGGCGTAGTCGTAGGCGTCGGGCGAGACGAGCATCGTCTGGAGGACGTAGTTCTTCGGGACGCCGCCGCCGACAACCATCGCGCCGGCGCTGTCAGCCTCGTACGCGATGTCCGTGATCTGTGTCATATCCGCCAGCGCGTCGATCGTGAACTCGCTGGTCTGAGAGTACATCCACGCTTGCAGGCCCAGCACGGAGTCCTGGAAGGCCGGGCAGTACACCGGCACGTCGTTCTCGTAGGCCGCCGCCAGCACGCCGGCGTCCTCAGGCACGTCCTCGCGCTCGTTGACCTCGCTGTTGGCCCGGCCCAGTTCCTCCGTCATGCGCTGGATCGAGACCGTGCCCTCGTCTTCCAGCGTCGAGAACACTTCGTCCCGGAGATGGTTCTCGAACAGGGCGAAATGCTCCTGTGGGAGATAGACGTTGTAGATACGGTCGACGCCCTCATCCCGGAGCGTCTCGTCGTGTTCGCGTTCCGTTTGCCCTTCAGGTGTCACCTCGCCGTGGTGGTGCTTGCCGCCGATGGCCTCGATGCTGTCGTGGGTGCAGTTCGCCCCCGTCGTGACGAGCACATCGATGTGGCCGTCGCGGATGAGTTCGCTGACGATAGCCCGCATCCCGGTCGGGACCATCGCACCGGCGAGTCCGAAGAAGGTCGTCACGTCGTCATCGAGCATCTCGCTGTAGATATCGACGGCCTCGTGGATGTCGCTCGCGCCGATGCCGGCCTCGCCGTAGCTGTTAGCCAGTTCGCCGACCGTCATTCCGGCCCGAGCTTCCGCGTGCCCGATGGGGTCGTGATGGAACGTCTCTCGCTCGTCGGTGTGGTCGCTCATTGCTGTGCAGTCGAGCGCGGGCGGGTTTCAACGTCGTGGTTCGCCACGACGGGCACGGACCATGTGTCGACTTGCCGTCACATACCGCAACTGAAACGGAGGGCTTAGACGCCCCTGCGTTGGATGGAGAGCTATGGATACCGCTTCGTTTCGGCGCGGCGTTCGTGATGTTGCGCCGCTTCTGCTGGGGATTATCCCGTTTGGCCTCGTTGCCGGCATCGCGACGGTTAACGCCGGGCTGGGACTGCCAGCCGCGGTCGGATTGTCGGTGGTTGTCTTCGCCGGCGCATCACAGCTCGCGGCGCTAGAGTTGCTGGGGCAGAACGCACCGCTGACGGTTGTCGTTGCAACGGCAGTCGTCATCAACCTCCGGCTTCTGATGTACTCGGCATCAATCGCGCCGTACTTCCGAAATTTCACCGGCCGGTGGAAAGCGATGCTCGCCTACGTGTTGACCGATCAAGCGTACGCGCTGTCGGTCGCCAGCTACCGGTCCGACAGCGAGACCGACCGGAAGTGGTACTACCTTGGCGTCGCCGTGACGCTCTGGGCGGTGTGGCAGGTCACGACTATCGCGGGGGCGCTACTCGGGACCGGCGTCCCGGACGCCTGGGGTCTCGAATTCGCTATCCCGCTGGTCTTCCTCGCGATTCTGGTCCCTGCAATCGAGGACGCAGCGACCGCTGTCGCCGCCGCCGTCGGTGGAGCCATCGCCGTGGTCGGCGCTGGGCTCCCGCTCAACCTCGGGCTGCTCGTCGCGGCCGGCGTTGGCATCACCGCTGGCGTTCTCACCGAGTCCGCCACGGGAGGCACCGATGGCGACTAACTACGGCCCAGTTGAGATCGCCGGTGTCATCGCTGTCATCGGCGTGCTGACGTACGCCTGTCGGCTCTCCTTTATCGCGCTGTTCGGTCGGCTCGACGAGATTCCGCCGGTCGTCAAGCGGGTGTTGCGGTTCGTCCCCGCCGCCGTCCTTGCTGCGCTTGTCCTCCCGTCGTTCGTGACCCTCGACGCCAGTAGTTTCGCCCCAGACAAGTTCATCGCCGGCGCGCTCGCAGCAGGTGTCGCCTGGCGGACCGAGGACGTATTCGCGACGATGGTGACCGGAATGGGCGTCCTCTGGGCTATCAGGTTCCTGCTGTAGTCAAGCCAGTTCCAGCGAGGCCCCACAGCAGTCCGACCGGTACTGCTCGCGTTGCTCGACGAGCGGACAGTCCTGATAACGACGGGCGACGAGGTCGCCACACGCCCCGCAGGTGAGGACGTGCTTCGGGTCGGTGAAGGCCGGACAGTGAATATCAGTGTCAAGCTGGTCGGCCCGCTCCCGGAAAGCCTCGCCGTGGTCGGTCGTCCCGTCGCGCTGGTACTGCTCAACGTGGATGAGTTCGTGGCGCAGCGTCGCCTCCCAGACCGCCCGCTCGAAGGCCGAAAACGCGTCCCAGGTCAGCGACACCGTACACGGAAGCGGGCGGCCGTCGCTCCCCTCGACACTGTCCCAGTCGTACCGCTGGCCGACAGTGGCGGCGTCCAGTTTCGGCCGCTTGACCGCGGCGGCCCGTCGCTTGGCTCGGTGTGACACCTCCCAGTCGACGAGGTCGAACCGAACCGAGACGCCATGCTCGCGGCGGACTCGCTTGCAGTACTGTCGTGACCAGACGATAAGGTCCGCATCCGAGTTGATGCCCTCGAACGAAACGCCCTCGTCCATCGCCTCAGAGCCCGGTCGGACAGTCGATGTAGGTCGTCTCCAGCCCCCAGTCCTCAACGACGGTCTGGAGCGACTGGACGCCGAACGTTTCGGTCGCGTAGTGGCCAGCGAGAACGACGTGCATCCCCTGCTCGCGCGCCTCGTGGAAGGCCTTCTGTTTCCCCTCACCGGTGATGAGCACGTCAGCGTCCGCCTCGACCGCCTCTTGCAGCCAGTCGACGCCGCTCCCGGTCACGATGGCGACGTCCTCGACAGTCGACGGGCCGAAGTCCAGAACCTGAACTGGCTGTCCGCCAGTATCTAGGCCTTCAAGCGAACCTGCGAGTTCGGAGACCGTCTGTGGCTCCGAGAGCGTTCCACGCTGGCCGATGTACTCGCCGCCCATCGCCCCGAACGGCGCGCGGTTGTTGAGGTCCAGCAGATCAGCAACACCGGCAGCGTTACCAAGCGACTGGTGGCCGTCCAGCGGGAGGTGAGCGACGTACAGCGCGAGGTCGTTGTCGATTAGCGGCGCGACGCGGCGGTAGTTGGTTCCGGTCACGCGTTCCATCCCGCCCCAGACGATGCCGTGGTGCGTTACGAGCAGGTCAGCGCCCACCTCGTCGGCGCGGTCGATGGTCTCGACGGCCGCATCGACTGCGAAGGCGACGTGTTCGACCGGTTGGCTCGCCGGCCCGACCTGTAGACCGTTCGGACTGGCGTCGATGTCGGCGTAAGCCTCGATGTCGAGTCTATCGTCAAGACGTGCCGCAATGTCTCCGGCATTCATAACGCGGGCTTCGAGATGGCCGGTGGTATGCTTTTCTCTACTGGCGTCTGGCTACCCGTCCGATTCGACTAACTGGCCGTTCGCCTGCCCGATGAGGCCCCGGTCCACCGCGGCGTCGATGATGGCGTCGAACTGCTCGCCGTCGATATCGTAGGCGTTGACCGCAACCTCGCGGATTTCCGCGCGGTCAACGGGCATCTCACGGTTCTGGAGCAAGCGCATCACCTTGTTGTACTCCAGTTTCGTCAGCGACGGGCCGTCATCGCTGCTATCGTTGTCGTCGCTGTCCGAACCACGTTCGGTGTCTCCGCTCTCAGTTTTGGCCGCTGAGCCACTCGACGCAGTCGGCTCCGCCATTTGCCTGTCCGTGGTGTCCGCCGCTGCCACGTTCGTCGAATCGGACTCCGCAGCCGCGTCCGCTGTCTCCGCTGACTGCGCCGACTGTTCCTGTCCCGCTGCACTCGCGCTATCGTCGCCCAACAGCGAGCCGTCATCGGCCGGCTCGACTACGCTATCGGTGGTTGTCGGCTCATCGGTCGTCTGCTCGCTGGTCGTCGGCTCATCGGTCGTCCGCCCGCCGGTCGTCGGCGTCTCGGATTCGTCCAGCAGTCCCGGCGGCTCCGTGGTCCCGGCATCGCCAGCCGTTTCCGCTGTCTCGCGGGCGTCCGCCTTCGCCGCCTCGACGGCCGGTTCGACGATAGTTGCGAGCTTCTCCCGGCAGGTCGAGCAGAGAACGACAGTCCCCTGTTTCTCAGCTTCCGGGTCCAGCGATTTCGGGATAATCGGATATTCGGAGAGCGAGACATCGAGCGCGCCACCACAGAAGTAACACGACGATAGCTGGTTCATACCCGCTACGTGGAGATGCTGGTTACTAAAATGCTTATGCCGGTATAGCTGCTACATACACCGTGGCCATCCCGTCGGGTGTACTGTTACTGTCTGCGATAAATTGGACGCGTCGAGACTCCCCAGTCAGGCCCTTTGCTGTCCGTGTGACCACAGAATACGCTCCGGGAGAGAATCAACCGTGACCCGGACAGTCGAGCTCTCGACGACTGTGTTCTGTCCGTCCGTTTCCGCGGAGCCGAGTCAGGCACAGTTCCGTCTCGACAACGCAGGTGTCGTTGTCGAAGGCGACCAGCTGGCGGAGGAAGCCGGACTAGACGAGATTTTCGACATCAGGCTGGGACAACCACCACGGGCCGCGGTGGAAGCGCTCTCGGGAACGGTACTCACAATCGGGTTCGAACGCGGTGGACAGCGCGTCGCCCTATTCATAGGCGGGTCAGAGTCGACATTAGACCGGGTCAGCGGGCTATTGTTCCGACAGTTGCTTGACGGCACAGAGGTAGCTGTGTGCCACCCCGCGACAATCGGCGGGCGCGTGACAGACCGGCGTTTTGAAATCGGAGAACTCCGAGTCACCCCCGGAAAAGTCGGGTGCACCGGTATCAGACAGCCGCTCAACGTCGACCTCGAAACCATCGTGGGCGTTAGTCGCAGTAAAAAGGAACTACTGGGCTGTCGGGAACTGGCTGTCGACCTTCAGTACGTCAGACAGGGAGTCGTCGTGGGTGTCGACCTGTCGCTGAACCCCCCGCGGAAGCTCAATCTGCTCGGGCGGTACCTTCGGCGCAGCTACGGCCGTCTGCGGCAGGAGCTTCGGGAACTCGCCCCGCCGCCCCCGGTCGTCAGAACCCTGACGAGACTTTACACACACGGGGGGGCGCACAGATTCCAAAAGCGTACTGTCACAGGAATCAGCTGATCCGGCGGCCCTCCTCAAGGAACTAATCGAGAACGACTTGGTAACGCTCGAAGACGGCGAAGTTCGGCTAGAAATGCTTGGCTGGGTACTCGTCGCCGAGCAAGCCGTCCGTGGGTGGGATAGCCGAGGTCCACCCAGATGTCAACAGACACAAAACAGACCAGTGCTGTTCACTCACCTGTCGTATACTTTGTAATTTTTTGTATACAAGTCAGGCGAGAAATTCACGGACCAGTGTCACGGCGTCGTCGTTGGGTTCCAGCCACGGCGTGTGGCCGTATCCCGGGAGTTCGTGAAACTCGGCGTGTGACATCTTTTCAGTAACGGAACGGCCCACAGCTGGCGGATAGAAAGCATCCTCCGTCCCCCAGACGAACTGCGTTGGGCGGTCGATTCGCACGATTTCGTTCCGGATATCAAAGAGGGGGTGGGCACGGCCGTACGACCCCTGTGCCGTCGCCAGCGACCGCTGGCTCTCCGGCCGGCCGGGCAAGGCCTGCCCGACTGCGAGCAGTTCATACAGCGCTTCAGGGATGGCCGAGGCGTCGACGACATTGACCCGCTGCATCGACTGCCTCGCGTTCTCGACCGGGTCGCCGCGGTTGAGCAACCACAGCAACACGCGGTTGAGACCGCGAACCGTCAGCAGACGAAACAGGAGCGGGAGGTCCCGCGAGACGCCGCCCGGCGCACCGACCAGTTGCAGTCGGTCCACGCGGTCGTGGTCGATTGCGAGCAGGAACGACTGGAGGCCGCCGTGAGAGTTGCCGACCATGTGGGGCCGGTCAATCCCAAGGTCATCGAGCAGTTCCAGCAGGTACGTCACCAGAAACGACCGGAGGTCCCGGTCCTGGTAGCTCGGAGCGGCCGAAAGGCCGAGACCGGGTCGGTCGGGAGCGTACACGCGATACTCGTTGGTGAGCGCCGGGAACAGGGGGAGCCACGTCGCTGCTGGCGTCCCAACGCCGTGCAGGAGGAGGACAGGGTCGCCGTCCGGGTTCCCACCGGTGAGATAGTGAACGCGACCCGCGGCGTCTGTCTCGGTTACTCTGGACTCGACGGCGAGGTCGTAGTGGTCGGCGAGGCGGGCCTGGGCGTCCGCGTACCGTCGCTCGGCTGGATGGGGCCAGTCGTCTGACGACAGCGCGCGGTCCTCGGGAACTGTGGTACCGCCACTCATACGTAGACTGTCCAGCGCCGGGCGTATCAGTGTACCGTGGCTCACGATGCACAGAACAGATTGTGTCTCCATGAGACACATATAGCTCCGCTCCCTCGCTATCGCATGGAGCGAATCGAGGGCACCATCCTTGCCGGGCGGTCGTTCGAACCGGTCGACGGCAACGTTGTCGTCGAAGACGGGTACATAACGGCCATCGAGGAGACGCCGGCCCGTGAGAGCGACCACGACCGCATTGTCCTGCCGGCGTTCGTGAACGCACACACCCACATTGGCGACTCTGTTGCGAAGGAGGCAGCCGTCGGGCTTGGGTTGGAGGAAGCAGTGGTCCCGCCAGACAGCCTGAAACACCAGCAAATCGAAGCGGCCGACGACGAGACGCTGATTGCGGCGATGCACCGCACACTCAGGTTCATGCAGCGAACCGGTACCGCAGCGTTTCTCGACTTCCGGGAGTTCGGCGTCGACGGCGCAACCGCGCTCCGCGAGGCCGCTTCGGGACTCGATATTGAGGACTTCATCTTCGGGAGCGACGACTCTGCGGTGCTGGATGTGGCTGACGGGTTCGGTGCCAGTGGCGCGAACGACGACGATTTCACCACCGAGCGGGCCGCTGCCGAGGAGCGCGCGGTTCCGTTCGCTATCCACGCCGGCGAACCGGACGCCACCGATATCCACCCGGCGCTGGATCTGGACCCGGACCTGCTGGTCCACATGGTCCATGCCGAGGCGGAGCACCTCGAACGGGTCGCCGACCAGAACGTCCCCATCGCGGTCTGTCCCCGTGCAAACCGCGTCCTCGGGGTCGGCCGGCCACCGATTGAGACGCTGCTTGAGTACACAGACGTAGCGCTTGGGACGGACAACGTGATGCTGAATGCCCCGTCTATGTTCCGTGAGATGGAGTACACCGCGAAAACGTTTGACCTCTCTTCGCGGACGGTACTTCGAATGGCGACGACCGCTGGAGCGGAAGCAGTCGGTCTCGATTGCGGTGTCATCGAACCCGGTCGCCGGGCCGCGCTACTGGTCCTCGATGGCGACTCGGATAACCTCTCGGCGGTCGCTGACCCAGTTGACGCAGTTGTCCGGCGGGCATCTCCGCTAGATATCGACCGGGTCATCTGCTAACGCGACGGCTGGAAGAGACTCGGATATCTTTTCGATTAGCGCTGGTCCGCGTGGGCGAACACGAACGCCCGAAGGAGTTTCGCGGCCAGCGTCGCCGCCTGCCCGTCGTCGCGGTCGTTGACCTCGACGACGTCGAAACCGACGGCCTGGGGTGCGACGGCCCGGACCACGTCGTGCATCTCGCGTGGGTCGAGGCCGAACGGCTCCGGCGTCCCGGTGCCCGGCGCGAACCCGGGGTCGGCGGCGTCGATGTCCACAGAGAGGTACACCCGCTCGTCGTCGAACGCGGGCGACCAGTCGGCAACGTCTTCGGGCGGAACCACGGTCACGTCGGCTTCGCTCGCGCGGTCCCATTCGGCTTCCGAGCCAGTGCGTGCGCCCAGTACGACCGCTTCGTCGGCCACCGAGAGCGCGTGGTTGGTCACCGTCGCATGAGAGTACTCGTCGCCGGCGTAGGATTCCCGCAAGTCGAGGTGTGCGTCCAGACAGACAAACACGTCCGGAGCGAGCGCGCGCACGCCAGCGACCGAAACAGTGTGTTCGCCGCCGACGACGAGCGGGACAGCCCTGTCGCTGCTGAAATCCGAGAGGGTACCCTGAAGATACGTGAGGTACTCGGCAACGTCGGCCGTGGGACCGATGTCGCCGTGGTCGTAGACGGAACAATCAGTGAAGTGCTGGTCGGTGCGGTGGTCGTAGTCGTCGAACTGCTGGCCGAATTTGCGGATGCGGTCGGGGCCAAAGCGTGCGCCGGGGCGAAACGATGTCGATGCGTCAAGCGGCGCGCCCACGATCGCGTAGTCGGCCGCCCTGCGGTCGGCCCCCGCACCGGGCAGCATCGTTACGAGCGTGTGATCTTGCGCTGCTCTTCGTACTGGAGGTACTCGATCTCGTCGTCAGGCTGCAGGTCGATGTCCTCCGGAACGCGCATCGTGAACGTGTCATACGTGTCGAGGTCCATTACCTGGGCGTCGTTGCCGTCAGTGGAGACGACCTGCCCCTGCTTCCGGTTGACAATCGGGACCCAGACCTTCGCGTCGACGGGCTGTGACAGCGAGCGCTTCTTTCCGTCGAAGACGCCCTTGGCGTCGATTCGGGCCTTGGCACTGCCGTGTTTGCCCGGCTTGGCCGTGCTGTAGGAGTTGATCTTACACGGTGTGTCTTCAATCATGACGTAGCTTCCTTCGTCGAGCTCTCGAACTTCGGTCTGCTCTCTTGCCATACCGCCGGATTACCCCTGTTTGGGTATAAACGGTTTGGAATGCCGCAAGCCAGACCCGTCGTGACTCCCGCTCTGTAGCCGAGTTCGCCTAAAATGTAGGTCACACACGTCCAGAACGCCCGACAGCAGCACCGCGTACCCCGACCGTTCCCGCAGCTACCCCACAGTTCAAGTGAGCTTGCACTAACCACACAGGTGTGGCACTCTCGTTCGACCTGTTCGGGACGCTCGTTACGGCAGACCGGCCGTCGGAGCCGTGGGACGCCGTCGCGGAGTCGCTTGCGGCCCGGTCGGTTCGGGTCCCGAACGACTGGGAGGACGCTTACCGTTCGGCCCATCGTGAGTACGACCGCGGTCGGGAAGCGCCGCTTGACGAGCACGTTCGACTAGCGCTTGCCAGCCGTGGAATCGAGGTCACCGAGGAAACAGCGACCGAAGCCGTCCTCGACGCGTTCGACAGCCCGGTCACGGTCCGTGAGGGGGCCATCGACGCGCTGGACGCCGCCGCACAGCGAGGCCCGGTCGCTGTCTGCTCGAACTGCAGCGTCCCAGGGCTGGTCGAGCGAACGCTGGAACGAGCAACCATCGAAGCCCGGAGCGACCACTCGTTCGACGCCGTCATCACCAGCATCGACTGCGGCTGGCGAAAACCCCATCCAAATATCTTCGAGTCGACCGCCGACGCACTCGACGTGGCGCTTGCCGACCTCGTCCACGTCGGTGACGACGCCCGGACGGACGGCGGCGCGGGTCGCGTGGGCGCACAATCGATACTGCTTGAGGACGACTCGCTCCCGGCGATAGCCGAACAACTCCGGGAGGACGAACTGTGTTGAGCGCGCTGGCAGTGGCCGTCGCCGGCGGGCTGGAACTCGCAATCGGTGAGCCGCCGACCCGCTTGCATCCGGTTGCGTGGTTCGGACGGCTCGTCGGAGCGGTCGACCGTGAGTGGGACTACCCGCTTGCGGTCGGGGGACTTGCCGCGGCGCTGTTGCCTGTTGGAGTTGCTGTCGTCGTCGGTGGCGGCGTCGCACTCGCCGCCAGTGTCGCGCCCCTCGCTGCCGTCACGCTCGCCGGCCTCACGCTATTCCTGACCACGAGTCTCCGCAGTCTCCTTTCGACCGCACGGGGCGTCATCGCTGACACCGACACCGACCTCCCGGCTGCTCGGGACGGGCTACTCGCACTCGCCGGTCGCGACGCCAGCGCTCTCTCTGCGGGCGAGGTCCGGAGCGCCGCCGTCGAGAGCGCGTCGGAGAACCTCGCCGACGGCCTCGTCGCGTCGCTGGCCGCCTTCGTTGGAGGGGGACTCGTCGCTACGGGCGTCGGCCTGCCAGCGCTTCCCGTCGCTGCCGGTGCAGCGGCGTGGGTCAAGGCCGTCAACACGATGGATTCGATGCTGGGCTACCGCTTGAAACGCGTCGGGACACCTGCGGCGCGGCTCGACGACGCCGTGATGTGGCTCCCGGCTCGGGCGAGCGCGCTCCTGCTTGCCCTCGCCTGTGGGTCGCCGGGGTCCGTAACCCGCGCCCGAGCTTGGCTGGACGGCGTCCCCTCGCCGAACTCCGGGTGGCCGATGGGGACGGCCGCCGCGGCGCTCGACGTTCGGCTGGAGAAGCCGGGCGTGTACGTCCTGAACCCTGCGAGAGGACTCCCCGACGTGGCGACGGCCCAGCGCAGCGTGACGCGGGTCGGCGTCGCCGGGGTGCTGGCGTACGTGCTGGCCGCTCTGGGGGTGGTCGCGTGGTTCTGACTGCGGTCCGGGGGGCGCTCGGGTTCCTCTCACGGCTCCCGGTTGGCCACAGCCAACAGGCGTGGGACGCCTTCGTCGGGACGCCGGCAGCGTTCCCGCTTGCCGGCTACGTCGTCGGCGGCCTCGTCGCACTCCCGTTTCTCGCTGCCGGCCTGCTCCCAGCCCCGGTCGTCGCCGCGGCGTACCTCGGGAGCGTCGTCCTCGTCACCGGTGTCAACCACGCCGACGGCCTCGCTGACCTCGGAGACGCTGCCGTTGTCCATGGCGACCCCGAGACGCGCCGCGACGTGATGCGGGACACGACCATCGGCGTCGGGGCCGTCCTCGCGCTGGGGACCGTCCTCCTCACGCTCGCACTGGCCGCGCTGGCTGTCGCCCGGCTCCCGCCGCTGGTCGCCGTTTCGCTGGTCCTCGCCGCCGAGGTAGGGGCGAAGCTGGCGATGGCGACGCTGGCCTGCATCGGCCGCCCGAGCCACGAGGGGTTCGGCGCGACGGTCATCGACGGGAACGGCCCGCGCCACCTCGTCGGCGCACTCGCCGTCTCACTCCCGGCCGCCATTATCGCTGTTCCGGCAGCCACAGTCGTAGTTCTTACCGGCCCGCTGCTGGCGCTAGGTCTCTCAAACTGGGCCGACCAGCGACTGGGCGGCGTCAGCGGCGACGCCTTCGGCGCGGCCAACGAACTCACGCGCGCCGTCGCGCTCCACGTCGGCGTCGCCGTGTGGTCGCTGTTCGGTGGCGTCTGGTCGATACCGCTCGTCGACTGGGGGGTGCTCGCGTGGACGCTCTCGTGATGTGTGGCGGTCGCGGGACGCGGCTCGACACCAAGGTCGAGAAGCCGCTCTTTCGAATCGGCGGCGTCCCGATGGTCGGCCGTGTCGTCGGTGCACTCGAAGATAGTGCCGTCGAGAGAATTATCGCCGCAACGTCGCCAAACGCACCGGAAACGCAGTCCTGTCTGGACGTTCCCTGCATCGAGACGCCGGGAGAGGGGTACGTCGCAGACCTCAACGCGGCGCTGAATGACGACCGGCTCTCCCAGCCGGTGCTGACGGTCGCGGCGGACCTGCCGCTGCTTGACGGCGAGATAGTTGACCGCGTGCTCGACAGGCATAGCGGTGGCTCGCTGTCAGTTCTGGTCCCGGCCTCGCTGAAGCGCGAGCTTGGCGTCAGCGACGACACGACGTTCGAAAGCGGCAACCGAGAAGTCGCGCCGACGGGCATCAACGTCGTCGGCGATGGCCCCGACGACGCCTGGCTCACATGGGACCGACGTGTCGCAGTCAACGTCAACACGCTCGCTGATGCGCGCGTAGCGGAACAGTGGCTGTAACCATATGCAGTGGACACCGAGCCGCCACGAAACTTTCTCCACATCGCCCACCGTAGCCACTGTCAATGGACCCTGATTCGGTCGAGGGCTTGCGGGCAAGTGGCGGCGAGGGACCCGGAGACGCCATCGGTCCGGACGGACGCGTGCCACACGGCAGTAGCGACGACCCGGACCTCCTGGATTTCAGCGCGAACACGAACCCCCGCGTTCCGACGGAGACCGCGGAAGCGTACCGGGAGGCGTTCGACACAGCCCGCTCGTATCCGGCGGATGACTACCCCGAGTTCCGCGAGGCTGCGGCGTCCTTTGTCGACTGCGACCCGGCGCAGGTGATACCCACGGCCGGCGGCCTCGAAGCCATACGGCTGGCGATTCAGACGACGGTTCGAGCGGGTGACAGCGTCCTCGTCCCGTACCCTAGCTTCGGCGAGTATGCCCGCGAAGTCCGGCTTCAGGGCGGGACGCCGGAGTTTGTTCCACACGACGAACTGCTGACCGCCGACCCGGACAGTCACGCGCTCGCCATCGTCTGCAACCCGAACAATCCGACCGGCGAGACAGCGGACCCGGCGGCGCTCCGGGCCTTCGCCGATGACTGTCTCGACGCCGGGACGACGCTACTGGTTGACGAGGCCTTTCTCGGGTTCACCGACGAGCAGTCGCTGGCGGGCTGTGAGGGCGTCATCGTCGCACGCTCGCTGACGAAGCTATTCGGCCTCCCCGGCATCCGGATGGGCTATGCCGTCGGGACCGGCGACGCCGGGGACCGCCTCGCCACCGCGCGACGTGCCTGGTCGATGAGCGCTGCCGCGGCCGCGGTGGGCGCACACTGCTACGGACAACACGAGTTCGTCGCGGAGACGAAAGCCCGCATCGTTGACGAGCGGGCACGGATGCGCGAGCGTCTCGGCGACCGCTTCGACGTGTCCCCCTCCGATGCGCCGTTCCTGTTGCTGTCAGTCAGCGAGGCCGACGAGTCCGTCGACGATATCCTCGCCTCGGCCCGCGAGGCTGGTATCGCACTCCGGGATGCCCGCACCTTCCGGGGGCTGGACTCGCACATCCGCGTTGCTATCAGGGCTCCCGAAGAAAACGACCGGCTGCTGGATGCGCTGGATGTTTGAGACGACCGTTCGGGATAGCGTCTGCCAGATTCGCCGCGAGGGAGCACGCTGGCTCTCGACAGCGTGGGACGGCGGCTACCGGACCGCGGACGCCGTCTACAACGTCACCGTCCCCGAGGGGTTCGAGCGGACCGACCTCGACGCCTACCGCGCCGAGCGGCTGTCTGGTGCCGGCTTCGCCGTCGGCCCGACGTTGCTCACTGGTGTTCACATGGAACACGCCCGCTGTGCCCGGAGCGGGTCGGTGTCGGTGCTGGCAACAGCGGGTCTCTCGAACCCCGCCGCGTTGCCGATGTCGGCAGCGGAGACAGCCGACGGCTCCGACGGGACTGCGTCGAATCCGGCGGACAGCCCCGACTGGCGGCCCGGGACGGTCAATCTCATCGTCGGTGTCGACCGGGCGCTGGACGAGGGCGCGCTGGCGACGCTGCTCGCCACCGCCGTCGAGGCGAAGGCTGCGACGCTGCTAGACGCGGCAAGCGTCCCCGGAACCACCTCGGACGCGGCCATCGTCGGCTGTGTCCCGAGCGCCGAGCGCGCCTCTTTCGCCGGGAGTGCGACCGAAATTGGGGCCGCTACCCGCGTCTGTGTCCGCGATGCTATCAGAGCGAGTCTGGCCGCCCGCTATGGGGGCGACGCCCTGCCGACCGTCGACGGCGCGGAGTACGGCGTCGTCACCGACCGGGATACCGAGATTTTCGAGCCGTGAGAGGACAGTGTATCCCACGACGGTCCCGGAGTCCAAACGGCTAAACAGAATCCAACCGAACAAACGGATATGAGCGACAACACGGCCGGACCGACCGCCGAGCCCATCAGTCCGAGTGTGCCCGAGGAGTTCGGGCTGGTGCAAGTCTGGTGGGGCGACGGCAAGGGCAAGACGACGGCGGCGCTGGGGATGGCGACCCGTGCCGTCGGTCACGGCTACCGCGTCCACCTCCTGCAGTTCATGAAAGGCGGGACCAGCACCGTCGAAGACGTGCGCGGCGAGTACAACGCCATCGCCGCGCTCCCAGGGTTTTCCTACGAGAACGCCGGCCACTACGGCTGGCACGGCTTCCTCGACGGGAGCGAGGACGACGAACACGAGGCTCGTGCGAAAGGCGCGCTCGACCGCGCCCAAGAGATTGTGCAGGCCAGCGCCGACGCCGACCTTTTGACGCCACAGGACGCCGACGGTCCGCCAGAGGAGGGGGTCAATATGCTCGTCCTCGACGAAGTTCTCTACGCCGCGAACCGCGGCCTCGTCGACCCCGAGGACGTACTTGAGCTTATTGCGGCCAAGCCCGACGGCCTCGAACTCGTCCTCACAGGCGGACACGAGCGGCCGGAGTTCCTGACCGACCATGCGGACCTTGTCACGGAAGTCAGCAAGGAGAAACACCCAATCGACGCCGGTCAGGGCGCGCGGAAGGGCACGGAGTTCTGAGCGTCCCGGCGTCCAAGAGAGGTACTTACCGCTCGGCCAGCAGGGCATCAACAATCTCGCGAGCCGCTTCGACGTGGTCGTCGGCAACGGCATCGTCGGTGCTGTCGACGTGTGATAGAATGTGGTCGACCGTCGCCAGCCGCTCGGTTAGCACGTCCTCAGAGGGGTCTCCCTCAGCAATGTCGGCGGCGACGGCCTCCGCCTCCCCGAGCCAGCGGCTGGCCGTGCGTTCGACCGGCCGCTCCCCGGTTTTCGTGAGGTGTTCGTGGAGGGCTTGGAGTCGTTCGTCGGTCACGGACAAACTTCGGCAGGCCGAGACAAAGAACTCTCGCCGAACCACTGATGTTTCAGGCGGCCCCAGACCGTCGTAATGGCCAACACGCTGCTGGTCGCCGGGACGGCCAGCCACGTCGGCAAGTCGACCGTCGCGGCCGGGCTCTGTCGCTATCTGGCCGACCGTGGTGTCTCGGTCGCGCCGTTCAAAGCCCAGAATATGAGCAACAACGCCCGGGCGACACCGGGCGGCGAAGTCGGTGTTTCGCAGTACGTTCAGGCCCGCGCAGCCGGCGCAGCGCCGTCGACCGACCACAATCCAGTGCTGCTGAAACCGCGGGGTGACGGCGAATCACAGCTCATTCTGGACGGCGATGCGGTCGGCCACTTCGAGGCGCGAGGCTACTACGACGAGCACTGGGAGGACGCGCTGGAGACCGCTCGTGCGGCCCACGACCGACTCGCGCAATCCCACGACGTGATTGTCGCCGAGGGCGCGGGTTCCATCGCCGAAATCAATCTCCACGACCGCGACCTAGCAAACATCGAGACGGCGCGCTTTGCCGATGCCGACATCCTGCTCGTCGCGGACATCGAGCGCGGCGGCGTGTTCGCGTCGCTCGTTGGGACGCTGGAACTGGTCCCCGACGACATCCGCAAGCAGGTGGCCGGCGCGGTCATCACGAAGTTCCGTGGCGACCAGTCGCTGCTTGACCCGGGCATCGATGCGTTCGAGGACCGAACCGGCGTTCCCGTCCTCGGCGTGCTTCCACACGACGACCCCGGGCTTCCCGAGGAAGACAGCGTCGCGCTGCCGCCAGTCGGCGAGCGGTCTGTCGTCGGCGACAATGACGCCGTTCCCGACGCTGAGAGCGTCACCGTCTCGGTCCCGCGGCTCCCGCGCATCTCGAACTTTACCGACCTCCAGCCGCTCGCCCACGAGCCTGGCGTCAGGGTCGCGTACATCCCGCCTGATGCCGCCCTCGACGACGCCGACGCGGTGGTCTTGCCGGGGAGTAAGAACACTGTCGACGACCTGCTGACGCTTACCGACGCTGGATTCGGTGACCGACTACGGGCGTTTGACGGCCCCGTCGTCGGCCTCTGTGGCGGCTACCAGATGCTCGGCGAAGCGATCACGAACGCCACAATAGAGGGGACCGGCGATGCGGACCGTGTCGAGGGACTGGGCTTGCTCCCGGTGACGACGGAATTCAGCGAATCGAAGACCGTGGAACACGTCCAGCGAGATATCGATGGCGTCGGCCCACTCTCCGGGGCAAGCGGAACCGTCGAGGGCTACGAGATTCACATGGGCGACTCGAAGCTGACGGGTGCGGCGGCCCGTCCCTTCGACGGTGACGGCGCGGCCACCGATACCGTTCTTGGAACCTACCTCCATGACCTCTTCATCAACGACACTGCCAGAGATGCCTTCGTGAGAAATACATTCGAGAGTGCTGGTACTGTCCTCCCGGCGGCAACCGGGCGAGCCGACGGCGACCCGTACGAACGAGCGGCCGGTCTCATCACCGACCACGTCGACCTCGGGCCGCTCGGACTGTCCGACCAGTGAGTGTTTGATACTTTCTTAGATACCGGAAATTTATATGCAGCTAGCTCGCAATATTCTCCAATGGTCGAAGTGTTCGCGGTCGCCAGTGGGAAGGGCGGAACTGGCAAGACGACGAGCACCGTCGCTCTCGGGATGGCGCTTGCCGACCGCTACGACGTGACAGTCGTCGACGCTGACACGGGCATGGCGAACCTCCTCTTTCACGCCGGCCTCTCAGATGCGGAGACGACGCTGCACGATGTACTGGCTGCTGACGCGCCCGTCGAGGCAGCCACGTACGACCGGTTCGGGATGACTGTCGTCCCCTGCGGAACGAGTCTGGACGGCTTCAGGGACGCCGACCCGGGCCGGCTTCGAGACGTGGTTGCGGCGCTTGCAGAAGACACGGATATCATTCTGCTGGACTCGCCACCGGCGTTAGACAGCCGGACCGCAGTCCTGCCAATCGTGCTGGCCGACCGCATCGTTGTTGTCCTCCAGCCAACGATTCCAGCCATCTCGGACGGGCTGAAGGTTCAGGAGTACGCGACGACTTACGATACGGACGTTGCTGGCCTCCTGTTCAACAAGGTCCGCGAGTCCGAGTCTATCGAACAAGTCTCCGAGAAGACCGAGCGGTACTTCGACGGGCCGACGCTCGCGTCAGTTCCCGAGAGCGAGCGCGCCCGCGAAGCACGCCGTGCTGGCCGGCCACTCCTTGCTCACGCCCCCGAATGTGAGGCGGCAACAGCCTACCGAGCGGCCGCAGAGACGCTCACAGTCCAGAACGGGACGGCCGCCGACGCCGCCGACCGGTTCCAGAGCGCTGTCATCCCCGAGTCACTATGAAGTTACCCCGCGGCCGACTCGACAAGTCACGCGTCGTCACGGACCCGCGGGACACACTCGCGGACGTGCTCGACCGAGAGCTGACCGGCTACGCCGTCTTCGAGTCCCAGAAGACGCTCCTGCTCGACGGCGAGGGCCGGGGCGTCATCACGTTTACCGACGGCGTCCCGGCGTTAGCCTACCACACTGGGACGGACCGCGGTGGCCCGCCGGCGCTTGCAGACCTCGCCATTCCCGGCCCGTATCACGTCTCACTGTACGCACTCGACGCCGCCGACCTCGAATCGGCACACGAAGCAGCCGACCTGCGAGTCCCGCCCGGGATGCCCGCCGAACGGCTTGGTGGCGACCCGGCGCTGGCCGACAGCACGCGGCGGGCGGCCCCCGACGAGCGGCTGTCGACAACGGACGACGAGGCGACAGCAACTGAGTCCAGACCCGGAGAACAGAGCGCTGTCGAAGCGTTCCTTGACGATGCGGAGAAAATCGAGGCGATCAAACAGCAGGCGCGCTCGGAGGCCCGCGAACGCGCTCAGGAGTGGGATTTCTGAGGGGTTCGCCTAGCTGGAGTTCGATACACCCGCCGAGGTCGGCACTGTCCGGCCGTACTCTACACCAGTCGAGATCAGTCTGCTCGGACCGGGATCCACCACACCCGCGACCGTCCGCCGACTTTCTTGCTCGTGATATCTGTCTCTGATTCGAGGTCGTGGAGTTTGTTCAGTGCGGTTCGGCGCGAGCAGCCGAGTCTGTCCGCCACCTCCGACGCCGTGAGTGGCTCCGCGTAATCGTTTCGGTGTTTGAACACCTCGATAACGTCCGATTCAGTGTACTGGATCTCTCGTCCAGGCGGAGACATACTTCTGTCAACGATTGCCACATACTTATACTGTCGGCTATTATTTCATTCTGGGTGAAAGTATAGAAACACAGCCTATTGTTGTCGAAAAAGATTCAGGAACGTCAGAGCACAGAGGCATGAAAATCAGGGCTGTTACAGGCCCTGTAACATATGTTGGCTCCCGAAACAGTTACAGCGAATAAGTATAGACACCCCCCAGCTATATTCTATTCCGGGGATACGCCATCCCGCCCTCCAGTAAGTGCTGGAGCGCGACCAGTGCTCCCTTCGGCCCTTCCATACCAGCGCGTTATCAGTTCTTTTCCTGTACAGACAGAACTGCCGCGAGCGGTTGTGAACGCTCCCGGTATCGGTCGAACACTGTCTCAGCCCAGTGATACACTGCTGTAGCGTCAGATTCCGCTATCGCCCGGAGGTTGTTCCGGTCGTCGTAGGCCGCCAGACAGACCCGCGAGCGGTCCAGTGCGAGACCGATATCGAGCGTGGTGTCGTGGACGTACGTGTCGATGTTCTCGTGTTCGAGGCCTCGATCCAGTGCATCTGAGAAGTCGGACGCGGACCGTTCGAGGACACTGTGGTCAATAATGAACTCGATATGTGTCCCCGTTTCGAGCAGCTCCACCGCGGCATCGTTGAACACCGACGTTACGATAGGCGAGATGGCTCGAACGTCGCCATTGACCTCGTGCAGCCAGTCCGTGAACCGATCAATCGCGGCTAGGGGGTTCTGTTCGGAACTCGTCGTGAGACACTCAGGGTCTAGCAGCTCCGGCGGGAGGTCTACTGCGATAGCGCCGAGATGGGCAGCCAGCGGGCCGACTGTCCGTGCCTGGTCGATTTCGCTGAGAAGCGTGCTATACTGGTCGAACACTCGTTGCCCAGTCACCGTGAGTTGATACTCGCCGTCCCGCTTGACGACCCACTGCCGCTCGGTGCAGCCCGCGAGTATCCGCTGAATTGTGGTTCGCGTCGCATCCACTGTATCACACAGGTCGGTGGGCCGTGCCGGTCGCTCCCGGAGCTGGGCCAACACCGCGAACCGCTGTGGTGACCCAGTAAGGAACTGGCAGTCCTCGAAACCGGTGTCGTCTGGACCCTCCGCCATTGGATACGTCTGTGTGGGCAATCATCTTAGCCTCTTTGGCGTTTGGCAACACTGCCCGAACAGTAGGCCTACTCGTCGCCGAAGGAGTCGAGACTGGCCTGAGTCCCGCCGCTTTCCGGGGCGTTGGAGGCATCCGTCCCGTGTTCCGCGGCGATGCGTGCAGCGGCTTCGCGACCACCGGAAAACGAGGCGCGACGTGCAATCGTTGGGTCATGCAGGGCATCAGCCGCATCGGGACGTACTGCCTCGTACCGCCTGTGGAACGCCTGTCGGGCCGCGTCATAGTCGACGACTGGGTGCGGATAATCATCGCCAATGTCGACGCCACAGGACGCCTGTACGTGGACTGGCGTCTGCTCGGGCCGGTCGAGGTACTCGTCAGGGAGCGACTCGAGTTCGGGCACCCACTGGCGAATGAACTCGCCGTCCGGATCCTGGTCGCGGACCTGCTTGCGGGGGTTGTACAGCCGAAGGGCCGGTTTGCCGACCAGCCCACACTGGGACTGCCACTGCGTGTAGTTGATCGCCGCCGAGGCGTCGATGAGATGGTGGTAAAACCAGTCCGCGCCGATCCGCCACGGCTGCTGGAGGAGGTGGTAGTAGACTGAGGCGCACATCGATCGCATCCGAAAGTTGAGCCAACCCGTTTGTCTGAGACACCGCATCGAGGCGTCGACCATCGGAAACCCGGTCTGTCCGTGTTTCCAGGCAGCCACCAGATCGGGGTCGTACTGCTCCGCGTTGAACCCCTCGAGAACCGGGTTTACCGCCGTCTCAAGCCAGCCGGGCCAGTCTTCGAGCTTCTGCTCGTAGTGTTTGTTCCAGAACAACCGCGAGACGAACATCTCTTTCCCGCGGCCGTCGGGCGCGTGCTCGTCGATGTACTGGATGACCTGCCGCACAGAGAGACAGCCAAAGGCGAGATACGGCGAGAGCCCGCTGGTCCCGTCTCGTGCGTCCGTCGGCGCAGAGATGTTCCCCGGGTAGTCGTCGATCTGTTCGGCGAACGCCGACAGTCGCTCGCGGGCGGGGCCGGTCCCGCCGCGAGGAACGTCGGATTTCGACGGCCTGATGTCGTAGTACTCCTTGATTGCGTCGACGCCGAGACCGCTGTCGAAGCTTCGAGAAGTAACGGTCCCCGGGTCCCACTCGTACTGGTCGGCGGAGAACCACGCTGACACGTCGTCCTGCCACCCCTCTCGGGCCTCTGTTCGGTCGCGAACCAGCCCGTCGCCGTCGACGAAAGTAACATCGCACTGTTCTCGCACGCGGCGGTCCCGGTCACGGCCGTAGCGGCCTGTGGGAACGGCCATCGTCACGATATCCCAGCCGGCCTCGCGGAACCGCCCCAGTACATCTACTGGGTCCCCGTGGGCGTAGGTGAGTCCGCGACCAGTGGCGGTATGATACCGGTCTGAGAGGTCGGCCAGACAGTCGTGCAGAAACCGGATACGGCTGTCACAGGCGAGGCCGTCTGCGCCGTAAAACGCCGGGTCGAACACGAACAGCGGGAGCACGTACTCGGATATTGTAGCCCTCGCTACTGCAGCCTGGTCGCGGATTCGCAGGTGTTCGCGATGCCAGACGACCGTCCCAGCTTCGTCGTCGGCAAGCGTCGGAATCGCGTCTTGCCGTGGTGTCTCCAGCGTCTTTTCCGATTCCAGTCCCGCCATACGCGCTATTAGTTCAGTATTGGACCACAGACACCACTGTCTTTCGTCTTTCAGGGCCACACCGCTCGGGACAGGAGTCGTGATTGCCAGAACCGAACAGCCGTATCTGGCTACCAGAAGGATTACACCGCGAGACCCGCGCTAGTCAATAATGGAATTCGAGTCCACACGCCGCCGGTTCATGGAACTCGCCGGAGTAAGCGCGACAGTGTCGCTCGCTGGCTGTAACGCCCTTCAGGGAGGCGACAGCGACGGAGCGAACACGGGCACAGGGTCACAAAGCCAGAGTGCGGGCACGGAGCCTGCGACGGTGACGGTCGGGGTGGAACCAGACCAGACACAGTTGCGGGAACGACAGCAGGAGATCCAGTCCGAAATTCAGGCAGGGAATCTCACACAAAGCGAGGCACAGGCGGAATACCGCACCGCACAGGAGAATCTTGCCGAAGACGCAATCAACTCGTTCGAAGAGCGTGCGACATCTGACCTCGGCCTCACTATCGACGATTCCATTTCCCAGGCGGGTGCGCTGTTGGTCACTGGTCCGCCGGCTGGTCTCATCGACACCCTCTCAGTCGACAGTGTCACTGGGCTCTTCCCGCAAGCAACGTTCGAACAGATCCGGTCGCAGGTTCGAACCGAAACGCCGGGCGCGACGGAGTAACGCACACTCCGGACCGTCTCGTTGTTTGTGCCGAGAGGTGCAGTTTTGTTCCGGACTCTCACCACGAAGACCGACCGCTGGTTTCCAGAACCACGGTGACAGTGGTTTCGCCGCGTTCGGTTGTCGTCGTCACGTCGAAGCCGACGGCGAGAACGTGCGTGCGGCCCACGCGGTCCTGTGCGACGACGCCGCGGTCGGCGGTGCAGTCCCCGAACTGGCGGTCCGGCCCCGACGGACAATTCGCGTCTTTCCACTGCTGTGTCGCAGTACCGTTGTAGGTTATGTTATAGTGGATGCCGTCCTCGATGCGGGACGTCTGGAGTCGGTCAAGCCGAGGTCCTAGTCCAGTGCGAAGGGCCGTCACTGCCGAATCGTTCACGGCCCAGGCGTACTGACTCGGGATAGATGCGCTCTCGGTTGCGACGGCTCGCTCAAGGACCCGAAGCGCGTCAACAGACGGGTCATCATCGTAGTCTGCTGTCGCGCGAACGTCGTCATGATACCCCAGTTGCAGGGACGCAAAGAGAATCGGGACAAGTGCGACAGCCACGACTGTGGCCGCAACGAGGACTAGCTGTCCGCGCCGGGTCATGCGTACCACACGATAATTTGGACACTCCCGTGGCCCGTCGGCACAGTTGCGGTCCCGGTGCTGACACCCTGTGGCGTCGGCGTACCGACCGCCCCGTGCGGTGTTTCGACCCGAAAGAGGACATTGTCAGGCAGGATGCGGGTGACCCGGTTCGAAAGCGCGTCCCGTTCGCGGTCGAACGCCGTCGGACTCGACACGATCTCCTGCAGCCGCGTCGCTCCGCTGTGTCGCGGCGGGTCGTTAGCGAGGAGTGCTGCCGTATCCGAGGCGTACGCATCAAGTTGCGGCCCCTGCCGGTCCGGCGCTGGTGTCCCCAGCGCAAACCCGAGCGCGACGCCGAGAATCAGCACTGTCCCGAGGGCAACTTCCACGAGCGACAGCGGCAGTTGTGCCCTATACATCGACGGTCACCACAAGCGTTTTTTTCGTCGACCGCGGGGCATCGTAGCCGATGGTTACGTTCCCGGGTTCGAGTCGGCCGGCGCGCTGGAAGCGCAGTTCCGTCGTCTCGTAGGGCACCAGCGGGACCTCGTAGCTGCCATGCAGCCCGCTTCTGTTATGGAGGACGACCCGGTCATTAGCGCGGACCGTCCAGACTGTCGTGCCGGCCGGCGGGTCGATAGTTACGGTGGCCTGTGCGCTCCGGCGAGGGAGCGTTACCGCGTCGGTCGTCGTCAGGTCGGGGGTGAGTGTTCGTCGTTCCCGAGCCTCGACTACGACGAGACGGCTGATCCGCGTGCCGCCCTGCACTGTGCCGCTGCGTGCAATCTCCTCGTCAGCCAGTTCGACGCTGACCGCATACTCACTGGCTGGCGGTGCGCTCCGCTCCAGCGCCGCCCGGTCGAAGTTGTCCACCTGGGATTGATTGAGCACGTTGCTCCGGGCGGCTAGCGGTCCGTCCGCCGCAACGAGTTGGTCGGCAGTCGCGGCGGCGACCCGTCGTTCGTCAGGAGTTCTGTCCGCACCAGCAATCGCCGTGTCGGCAATCGCAATCCCCAGACTAGTGACAACGGTCAACAGCACGAGCGCGATGCCGAGCGCCGCGAGCGATGTCTGGGCACGCGGACTGTTGGCAGGGACGCAACGCCGTTCGGTCATCGCTCTGCCTCCAGCGTCACTGTCACGCTCCCCCGTGTTCCAGAGACAGCGACCACGGTCGGACTACCGCTCTGCCATTCACCTTCGAGGGTATCGACTCTGTCGGGCAACAACGGCTGTGTTCGGCCGCCGATTTCGGGGTCAGGATGGTCGAGGACGAGAGCATCTCCGTCAGTCCGGACGCTGTATCCTGCACCGTCAATGGTGGCCGGCAGCGACACCCGAACAGTTGTAGAGACGGCCCGAGCATCCGGCGGGACAGCCTGCTCGACGCGAGCCGTCGCTTCGGCAAGTGTTCGGTCGCCGAGTTCTGTCCCGACGGCGGATTGGTACGCCGGGACAGTGCCACCGTACAGCGTGGTCGTCACTAATCCGAGGTACAGCAGCACTATCCCCATGCTCAGCAGTTTCTCGACGACCGTGCTGAGCGCGCGGTTATCCATGTCCCACCTCTGTCCGCATATCGTGGCGGACCAGATACAGCGTCCGCCGGCCGGGGAAGGTCGCCACGACGCTCTGGACGCCGTCGCCGTCAATATCCCTGACTCGCGTGGTTGCACCGACACGCTGGAAGTACTCAGTGAACGGCCGGGGTGTCTCCGTCTCGATAGCCACGCTGTAGTTGTCGGTCGGGAGCCGTTCGCGCTCGTGGCTGACGTTCTGTCGGATGCCTGCAGACACACCGCCGGTTCCGGACACTGTGCCGCCGCTGGCGTTGACCAGCGGTGCGCCGACGATGACCGCTGTGTCGTCCCGCGTCGCCGTCACCGGCGGGTCAGTTTCGAGCCACGCGTTCCCCGCTGTCCCGCGCACAACGCTGCCAGCGAGAAACCGAACGGGGGTATCCCCGGACTCGTACACCACCGCATCGACAGGGACCGTTCGCCGAACCCCGGAGTCGTTGAGAACGCGCAGTTCCCGCTCCACTGTGGTCAGCCGCCCTTCAGTAAACCGAACGCGGGCCGTCTGGTGGCCCGTCTGCTCTACTGGCCGGAACGCCGTCTCGAACGTGTCGGCAACGCGGGCCTCGTCGGCAGTCGTCGTGTGTCCGTCGACGACACTCCCGACGACAGCCGTTAGCCCACCGAGCGCGACGACGGTCAGCCCCAGCAACAGCACCACGCCGACGACGTGTGACTGGGCGCTGGTGTCGGGATTCAAATCAGACCAGCCCCCGCGAAGACGACGTAAGCGACGAGTACCAGCCCCGAGGAGTGCAACAGCGCTTCGTACACACCGCGACTCGCCGTACCGGCGAACCAGCCACAGGCCAGCATCGTCGCCTGCGTGACGACGTAGAACCGGTGTTGCTCCCGGGCCGGCTTGATCGCAGTCGGGTCGAAGGCGATGTTCGCGCCGCCCGAGACGGCGGATAGTTGCGCGAAGCTATCAAGGACGTATATGTTGACGGCGACGGTGATGCCGATGACGAGCAGCGCCGTCGTCCAACCGACGGCAACGTAGACGAGCAGGGCTGAGCGGATTGATTTGCGCAGATGGTAGAGTTGTCCTATCTCTGTCTGGAGCGTTTCGAACACGTCCTCCGCATCACTCCCCGTATCCAGCGCACCGACGACCAGCCCGATGGTCTGTTCAGCCATCGGCGTGCCGACGCGGTCGACGAACTGGTCCAGTGCCGCGGCACGGCGGTCGGCCGCGGCGTCACCGGGGCTATCACCGAGCGAGAGCGTGAACGCGAGTGACTGGACATCGCTAGCGAGCGCACCGAGTTCCACATCGTCGGCAACGCGTCGGACCGCTTCGGGAAACGGGCGGCCCAGCGCGACGTGGCCGGCCACCGCGTGAACGAAGTCCTGAATCTCCCGGTCCTTCGCGTCGTCTGCTCTGGCCCGGCGGACCGTTACCACACCGACTGGGACGCCGACGGTGGCATACGAGAGGAGCGCGACGTTGACCGGCCGGTAGCCCAGTGACCAGAGGCCTGCCGCGACGACCGCACCCAGCGGCGCGCAGGCGAGAAGCGCGCTCGCAGGGTTCGATGGAATCGTCGCGAGTATCGCGACGGGGCTGTCCGGCAGGCTGTAGCTCGGGGCGGCCGTGTTCCGCGGGCGGAGCGTAGCAACGACGAAGGCTGCCAGCAGGCCGGCAGCCATCACGAACGCCGCACTCCCGTAGACGACGATGGCACGGACGGTCGTCTCGCCCAGCGGCGTCACGACCGGGTCGGAGAGGCCGGGCGCAAGAATGCCCATCACGGTGACGATGAGTACCACGAGCGCGGGCAACACCAGCAACACGACGAACAGTTCCGCGAGCAATTCGAGATAGCCGGTCGCCCGTTCGTGCTGTCGGCTCTGCTCGTGTGACAGCAAGCGCCCCTCCATCTCCAGATATCCTTCCAGGGCCTCGGCGCTCTGGTTCGCGTGTTCCCGGAACTTCAGCAGAAACGGCGCAAGCAGGTCCCGCGAAGGCGTCTCGCTGGCGACCCGCTCGATACCGGTGTCGAGACTGCCAGTAAGAATACCTTGATTGAGCGCGCGCCGGAAGGCGACTGCCGTCTCGCCGTAGGCGTCCTGTTCGGCAACGGCGCGTAGCATCTCACGCCGGTCGTGCGTTCCGGAGGCGAGGACTCTGAGGTATCTGACTGCGCCGGGAAGCGTGGCTGCGATGTCCGCGCGCCGCGCGCTGGCGACCCACGAGAGATACCGATTTCCGGCGACGAACACGCCCCGTTTGAGCGTGAGTCCAGCGCCGGTTCCAAGCACAGTGGCCACGAGAAGGCGAGGGACCGCTGGGAGCGCCAGCCGATTGATAACCGGGAGGCTCTGCTGGAGCACCGCGATGAACGAGTCGAACGTCTCCGGCGGCACGAGCATCGCTGCCGTGGCGGTTCCGACAACGCCCACAACGAGTGCCAGCCACGAGAGCCCGTACACCCTGGCAACGTAGACGCCGAAGCCGGCACTTGGATAGGCGGCCCGGTAGCGGTCACGCGTGCTTGCATGGCTGTCATCCTCGGCGTGGTGGGCGAACAGGGCGTACAGACCCCGGTCGAGCAAGCCGAGCGTCCCGCCGCCCTCAGTCGTCACCCGTACCGACCTCCAGTTGTGGACTGTCGGGGGTGCCGGCCTGTCGCCGCAGCCGCTCGACGGTCGCTGCCTCGTTGGTCTCCAGGTCGGCCAGAACGCCGAACAGGTCGTCGAAGTCGGTCAGTCCTTCCTGAACGAGGTACTGTACGTAGCGGTGGCGACGGTGGAACGCGTCCTCGACAGCCGACACCGGCTCGTCACGGAGATCCGAGAGTCGGTCGAAGATACCGGTGTCGACCTGCCGCCGGTCGTCGCCGAACTGCGGGTGGTCGTAGGCGAGTTCGAAGCTCCCGTCGGGCCGCCGCCAGCAGACGCTGTTCCAGTGGATGGTCGTCCCGTCCTTGTGTATCGTCCCGCTTCGGTCGTTGCCGCTCTCGACGACGGACGGGTCGTCGACGAACTCGACCACTTCGCCGACATAGCGCTCCCCATCAACGTGCCGGGGGAACACGACGAGGTCGATCTCTTCGAGTAGGTAGGTCGGCAGGCCCTTTTCGATAACGCGGTTGACCAGCGACTCAATGTCGCCGGCGTGGGTCGTCCCGATAACGCCGTGGCCGGTGTTGAGCGTTTCAGCGAAGGTTTCGAACGACGCGGCGGTGTTGATCTCTGCGATGACCTCGATATCTGGGTTCAGATAATTGCACTGCGTCATCAGGTCAGCCATCGTCACGCGGCGGTGGTCCCGCTCGTGGTCCCGAGTAGTGAGCGAGACACCTGTCTCGTGCGGGATTCGGACCTCACGCGACCCTTCGTCGATACTGATGGGACGGTCCCGATATGGGATAAAGGGCATATGCGCGTTCATCAGGGTCGTTTTGCCGGCTCCGGTGGGTCCCGAAAAGAGGACGACGCCGTGAGATTCATACAGGAGCCACAGCAGCGCGACGAGTTCCGTCGGCAGCGAATCACGCTGGACTAGGTCGACCGGTGTCATCGCATCACCCGACTGTTTCCGGATAGAGATGTGGGGACCGCCTTCGCTGATAGTCGGGAGGGCAACGGCACAGCGGATGGTGTCGTCGGCGTCGTGGAGGCCATCGCCGTCGGGGTCGATGTTGACCTTCGCGCTCGGGTTCGAGGCGTTGAGTTCAACGCCATCGTCGGCGGCCAACTGCGTGACGACGTTGACGAACGCGGCCTCCGAATCGAAGGCGAGGTTGGTCGGGACGCGGCCGTCGTGGCCGAGGTCAGCGCGCGGGAGAACCTTCACGCGTTCGTCGACCCGGTTCGCCTCGATGTCCTCAAGCGTGTGGTCCCGGATCGGGACAGTGAGCTTCCCGTAGCCGACCAGGTCCCGAAGTACGTAGTACAACAGGTCATCGAGGCGGTCGTCGGCGAACCGATGGTCGACCGGTGGCACAGCCAGATCGAGCTCGGCCAGCGCCGACCGTAGCCGGTAGCGGGCGGCGTCGACCCACTCGGTCGTGTTGCGGACAGTTAGCTGCCGAGCCAGTAGCGAGCGGGCGCGCTCCCGGACGAAATCGACGCGGTCCTGAACGACGCCGTCGACGCCGGTCTCCCAGACGCGCTCTTTGCACACTTCGATAAGTTCTTCGTCGCCGGGGAGCAGGTCAGGCTCTCGAACCGCGTACTTCGTCGTGAACGGGTCAGCACCAAGGAGATGCTCGCGGTAGACGACGACGGGAATCTCGAACCCCTGGAACCGGACGGTGTGGCGCTCGACACGCTCGCTCGCGAACCGGTTAAGATACGCCGGGTCCGGTCCGAGGTCAGTCTCCGCCGGAGCGTAATCGTCAGTGTGGACGACGACGCCATCGTCAGTCACGTCGGCGACGTCGATGCGGGAATCCAGCGCGTATGGGGTCAGGTCGTCGAAACACGCCAGCGACGAGAGCGCATGGTACTCGACTCGACGACGGCTCGCTGGCGACGCATCGACCAACCGATCGATGACCCGGCGGTGTTTCGCGTCGAACCCCCCGTTCATTCGCTCTACGGCCCCCTCACGCGTCCGTGGCCGCTCGATGTTCGCGCCTGCGAAGTGTGACTCGACAGTCGACAGTGCGTCGGTTTCTGACGCTGAAAGCACCGGATCACGGACGTCGTACCGGAACCCGCTCCGTCCACGTCGAACAGTCACGACGACGCCCGGATACACCTCGTCTTGCTCGCGAACGTCCGGCGCGTACCAAGCGCCGGTGGCATCCGGTGGCGTCGGTGTGGGGACCACCGGTGCAGTCTCCGTGTCAGCCTGTGCGGTCATACGCGCTTTTAAACTACCCATTATACTTAAAGTTGTAGACTTGATTTTGCGTAATTTAGTCAAAATATAAGAGGCAGAGGAATAGGATATGGATTGTCGGTGTAGATCAAGGAGGGTTCTTTGCTAACATATTACAGTAGCAATATAGTCGACTGCCAAATAGTGTCGAAAAAGCACAAAGATAGAGTGGTAAACGCGGATGCGTCCGCTTGTCATCTACCTAAATTTGGACTTTCGAGATATGTACCAGAATTATCATAATTGTGCCCGCAAATCAGTCATCTGGATGAAAGAAACGCAGCCAGCGACAAGCACTGCTAGTCCAGAATCGACACCCACCACGCGCCGACAGCTCCTCAAAGGAGCACTTGGTGCAGGGGTGACCGCGGCGGCGGTTCCGAGCCTGAGCGGCGTCGCAGCAGCCCATTTCCCGATTGAGATCGCGATCGACATCCAGCCCGAGAACGCGGAGAACTTCATCGACCTGTCGGAACACGAAACCGTCACCGTCGCAGTCAAGCAGTCGGAGTTCGTCACCAACGACGGAAACAGCGAGACGTTCGACCCCACTGAGCGGGCCGTTCGCTATCGGTTCGGCTCGCGTCTCGCACTGGAAGACGGCGAGGGCGCTCGACCCGTCGACGATGGTGAGATCAGGGAGCCAGACGACGATGCTGCGGACGGCCAGTCGTCACTCGTGCTCACGTTCCCAGTCGATGAGATGGGGTTCGACGGTGGCGAGGAGACAGCATGGCTGTACTGGGAGCGAGACCAATCCGGGGACCACGGCTATGCCGGCTTCGATTCCGTGCGGGTGTATCGTGGACATCCAAGGGGTAACGGCCTGATCGAACAACTACAGCGATTGCTGGGAGGTGAGACAGCGTCCAGCGCTGACTGAGCGTCTTCGAACTCGGAGCGGTGCTATCAGCGCGTGTCGTAATCGCTATGCTGGCGACTTTATACGTCGAATCCGATGGGACGCTATGGCCATCGTTGCTGAAATCCTCCTCGCGGACGAGACCCTTCCGCTGGTTGGCGTGGCGGATTCGATTCCGAGCGGTGAGCTTTCGATTTCGAACGCTGTCGGCCTCGAAGACGGAAAACTGCTGCTTACAGTTAGTGTCAACGCTGACTCCCGCGGCGCGTTCGAGCGCGAACTGGGCGCACAGCCACAGATCACTGATGCGGCGGAGATCGGGCAGACGGCCGATGGCTGGTTCTACAAGATTGTTGTCGACAACGCACCGGATCTCATCGCGTCACACGACCCGGAAGAGTTCGAGGGCGTTGCGATGGACGCGACGGTCACCAGCGACGGAATACGGGAGCAGAAGGTGTTCTCCGACTACGAGGCGTTCAGTGCGCTACGGGACCGGTGTGCGGTCAACGACATCCCGCTCGAACTGCTGAACATCGCTTCAGACCCCGAAAATCCTGGCGAGCGCGATCAGTTTGGACTCACGGACAGGCAGTATCGGGCGATATCCGTCGCCCTCTCTGCGGGGTACTACGACTCCCCGCGTCGGTGTTCGACGGCGGAACTCGCCGACAAGCTCGATGTGTCGGCCGCCGCAGCGTCCGATCTCCTGCGCCGAGCTGAAAAACAGCTCATCAGTTCGACGGTCGGCCCCGACCAGTTCCGGAACGCACTCGCACAATGACATCCTTCTCGGCGTGAACGCCGGGGTAGCCATTCTCCTGTTCGACTTTGGCTCCCCGTCGGTATATAAATGGGCTTATCAGTAAGCAAAGCACGCTCGTGGCTGTCGCAGCTACTGAACGACGATGGCAGATAAATCTGAGACAGACGACGACCAGAGCACACAGCGACTAGCAGGCGACGTTGCGATTGTCACCGGCGCGTCATCGGGAATCGGTGAGGCAACTGCCGAGGCGCTCGCTGACGCGGGCGCAAGTGTCGCGCTCGCGGCCCGGCGCGCTGACGAACTGGAGGCCCTTGCGGACCGAATCGAGTCGGCCGGCGGGGATGCACTGGTTGTACCGACCGACGTTACCGACGAGGACGACATCGACTCGCTGGTCGATGCAACGACCGACGAGTACGGTCGCATCGACATTCTTGTCAACAACGCCGGCGTGATGCTTCTCGAACCGCTGGAACGGGCAGACCGCTCGAACCTCCGCCAGATGGTCGAGGTGAACCTGCTCGGGCTGATGAACCTCACCCACGCGGTACTCCCGGTCATGCAAGAGCAGGAGAGCGGCCACGTCGTCAACGTCTCTTCTGTCGCGGGACGCCGCGCATCGGCCGATTCGAGCGGTTACAACGCGACGAAATTCGGGGTGAACGCGTTCACTGAGGCCGTTCGGCAGGAAGTAACGTCAGAGGGCATCCGGACGACAGTTATCGAACCGGGCGCTGTCGATACGGAACTCGCAACACACGTGCCGGACGAGCAGGTGCTGGAGCGGTTCGCGGAGATGGACCTCCCGATGCTCCACCCCGACGACATCGCTCGCGGCATCGTGTACGCAACGAGCCAGCCCGCCCGTGTGGACGTGAACGAACTCCTGATCAGACCGACCGGCCAGGATATCTGAAACGGGCGCTGTTCTTGTCGGACACGACGTAGCGATTGTCGGGTCGAAACGCCGTCCCTGCTGTTTTTACTGGGCGCACGGCCGACGTACTGACCGCTGAGACCGGCCGTTAGTTGCTCGAAACAGTAGCACTGTTAGCCGTGTGCGTCGCCATCGTTTGAGAGGGGGGACTGTCACTGAAACGGGTCGCACAGTTGCCGAAACCCCCGGTATCGGAGGACCCTTACGTCAGCTACCCTAACCGTACACATGGCAATTGAGACGGATGTCCTCGTCGTCGGTGGTGGCGCGACCGGCGCTGGCGTCGCTCGTGACCTGGCACTCCGTGGTATCGACGTGACACTCGTCGAGCGTGACGGCCTGACAAGTGGCACCTCCGGGCGCTCGCACGGACTGCTGCACAGCGGTGCCCGCTACGCCGAGGCAGACCGGGTCGGTGCCGAGGAGTGCATCACCGAAAACCGGATACTCAAGGAAATCGCCGGGGCCTGCATCCGCGACACCGGGGGGTTGTTCGTCCAGCTCGCCGGGGACGACCCCGATTATTTCGAGACCAAGCGGGCGGCCTGTGAGGAGATCGGCATCCCGGTAGAGACACTTGACGCCGACGCGGCCCGCGAGCGAGTCCCTGACCTCGCATCGGATGTCGAGCGCGCGTTCGAGGTTCCCGACGCCGTCATCTATCCGTCGCGGCTCGTCGCCGCGAACGCCGCAGACGCCCGCGACCACGGCGCAACGATACACCCACACGCGCCCGTCGAAGACGTACTCGTTGAGGACGGGCACGTGGCCGGCGTGCAGGTCGGCGGGACGGTCGAGGACACCATCGAAGCCGACTACGTCGTCAACGCGACCGGTGCCTGGGCGGGCGAGTTCGCCGCGATGGCCGACCTCGACGTCGAGATGCAACCCACGCGGGGTGTGATGGTCTCGGTCGAGTACGACGACCTCGGGCCGGTGCTCAACCGCTGTCGGGACCCCGACGACGGCGATATCGTCGTGCCACACGAAAGCGAGGCCGTCCTCGGAACGACAAGCGTGCCCGTCCGTGACCCGGACGAGTACGAGACCGAACAGTGGGAAGTCGAAGAGAGCATCGAGGAATGTGCGGCGATGCTACCCTCAGTCGCGGACGCCCCCGAGGTCCGGACCTGGTGGGGCGTCCGGCCGCTGTACGCGCCCGACGAGGCCGAGCGCGGCCGCGGCATCTCGCGGGGCTTCTTCTTGCTCGACCACGCCGATGACGGCGTCGACAACATGGCGAGCATCGTCGGCGGCAAACTGACCACTTACCGGCAGATGGCCGAGGCGACGGCCGACCTCGTCTGTGACGACCTCGGCGTCGACGCCGCTTGCCGGACTGCAGACCAGACGCTCCCGAGCGTCGACGACCCGGCGCAGTTGGACGCGCTCGTGGCCGAGTTCGACGGGCAGGGCCCGACTGACGAAGACGTGGTCGGGTCAGCGTAACCACGCCCATCGTTGCCCTGATTCAAACCGGGAGAGAGGACTATCGGCTGACTGTACCGTTATAAGGGTGGCAGCCGCACATGCTCTCATGATAAACGAGACCGTTCGGCAGATCGAGGAAATGGAGACACAGAGTTCCTCGATTGCCGCCGTGAAAGCCGCCAAAGCGCTCCGCGAACTGACAGACCGCGAGTGCCACACGGTTGAGGATTTCTGCCGCGTTGTCGAGCGCAACAGCAGCGCACTCCAGCGGGCGAACCGCTCGCACGCGCCGCTCTACACTACACAGCAACGTATCGTCACAGACCTGAAAGACGCTGACCTCGACTCTGTCTCGGCGGCCAAAGAGCGATTGCTCGACACAATCGACGAGGTCGTTACGGAAATCGAGACCAGTAAGGACCGCGCAGCGGAGCGAGCAGCGACGCTCATCGACGACGGCGATGTGCTGGTAACACACGAGAACTCCTCGACAGTGATGGCGACACTCATGGCGGCACTGGACGACGGCAAGGAGTTCCACCTGTACGCGAGCGAGTCCCGGCCGCATTTCCTTGGCCGTCGAACCGCCCGCCAGTTGGCCGACCGGGACGGGGCCGACGTGACGCTCATCGTCGACGGCGCAGTTGGCCACTATCTCTCGGAGGCCGACCGCGTCTTCGTCGGTATGAACTGCCTCATCGACGACGTGGTGTACAACCGTATCGGAACGCTCCCGCTGGCCGCGACGGCTAACGAGATGGATGTTCCCGTGACCGTCGTCGGAACCTCCTCAAAGTTCATCGGAAGCGGCTTCACCTTCAGGAACACGTTCCGGCAAGGTTCTGACGTGATGCTCGAACCGCCAGAGGGGTTCGATATCGGGAACCCGGGCTACGACGCGACGCCGACCAGCCTGCTCGACACGGTCGTCACGGAGGACGGTATCCTGCAGTTCTGAGGGTACTCAGCGGATTGTTCTGTCGGTGACGCGCCGAAGTCGCTCGGCAATATCGGCATCAAGCGCCGTATCGGTCACCCGCCACTGCCAGTTCCCGGTCGCCGTGCCGGGAACGTTGAACCGGGTGTCACTACCGAGGCCGAGCAGGTCCTGCATAGTGGTCATGGCAACGATTGCGTTCGAGTTCCACACCGCCTCGATGAGGTCCCAGTTGATTTCATCTCCGTCAGTGCCGAGATTGTAGTGGAGACAGTCCCGTTGTCGGTCCGCAAGGTCGCGGTAGTAGCCGACGATGGTGTCCGTGTCGTGGGTCGACGTGTAGCCGACGGCGGACTCCGGGTAGTGCATCGGTTGATACATGTGCCCCTCTTCGCACCAGTCGGCGTACTGCGGCACGCGCATCCCGGGGAAGCCGAACTCGTCTCGGAGCGCGACGATACTCTCGTCGAGAAAGCCCAGGTCCTCGACGAAAAACGGGAGTTCGCCGAGCCTGTCTCTGACCGTCTCGAAGAAATGCGCGCCGGGGCCGTCCCGCCACTGTCCGGCGGCCGGGTCGTCCGCTTCGGCCGGAATCGACCAGAACTCGTCGAAGCCTTTGAAGTGGTCGATGCGGGCGATGTCGACGAGGTCAAACAGCCGCTCGAATCGGTCGACCCACCAGCCGTAGTCGTTCGCACGGAGAGCGTCCCAGTCGTAGACGGGATTCCCCCACCGCTGGCCGTCGTCGCCGGGGTTGGGCGGCACGCCGGCCACCTCTGCAGGGTGGTGGTCGTCGTCGAGTCGGAACACCTCGGGATATGCCCAGACATCCGCCGAGTCGAGACCGACGTAGATCGGCAGGTCGCCCACGAGGCCGATGTCTCGCTCGGCCGCGTAGTCGGCCAGCGCCTGCCACTGGCTGTCGAAACACCACTGGACGAACTTGTGATAGCGAATGTTGTCGGCCAGGTCGTCCTGATATCGCTCCATGGCCGCTGGCTCGCGCGTTCTGATATCGTCCGGCCAGTCCATCCAGCCGGCATCGTCGAACTCGGCTTTCAGTGCCGTGAACAGTGCGTAGTCGTCGAGCCAGCCGGCCTCGCGCTCACAGAACTCGGTAAACGACTGCTGGTCCGCGTCGCTTGCGCTCTCCTCGAAGGCGGCGTACGCGTCCCGGAGCCGGGCTTCCTTGAACTCGGTTACGCGGTCGTAGTTGACCTGCTGTCCTGAGAAGTCGTCGGGCGGTTCAGTGTCGGCCTCCGTGAGATAGCCGCGGTCGGTGAGGTCCCGCAGGTCGATGAGCAAGGGGTTCCCCGCGAAGGCGGACGAGGACTGATACGGGGAGTTCCCGTGGATGCTCGCCGTCGGACCGAGCGGACAGAACTGCCACAGCGACTGGTCAGCCCGGTCGAGGAAATCGACGAACGCCCGCGCGCCAGCACCGAGGTCACCGATGCCGTGTGGCCCCGGAAGCGACGTCAGGTGGAGAAACACGCCACTCTGCCGTTCGAATTGCATACGCACCTGTTGCCCTGACAGGCATTTCAATGGGCGGGGTTTTTCTGGGCGAGGGGCGCGGACGAAGTGAGCGGCCCTCGGCAAAGCGAGCGGGGAGGAACGACCCGTGAGCAGTGAGCGCCGTCGTATCCGTGTCAGGACGCGGCGGCGGGGGTACGCAAACATATATATTGTATCCATTTGATGCTATGACGAGAGAGTCAGTTACAGAGATGCCACCGAACGTTCTGATGCTTGGCTGGGGGTTCCCACCCAACATCACCGGCGGGCTTGATACCGCTATCGGGGAGCTGTTCGAACAGCTCGAACCGAGAGACGACATCGAGTTCGAACTGGTGTTGCCCGCGGAGTACGCGCCGCCGGACCGCGACGGCATCCACGGCGTCTCGACGGGCAGCGGTGACATCATCACCCGTATTGGCCGGCTAGCTGGGGAGTTCGCCGACAAAGCGGCCGACGCCGACATCATCCACACGAACGACTGGTTCGGCTACAACCCCGGCTCGCGGGCCAAATCGTCCCACGATGTGGAGTGGATTTCGACCTTCCACTCGCTATCGGCGGACCGCAACGTGACGCCACCACAGCGTGAGGTCGAAACAGAGCAGCGGGTCGCCAACCGCTCGGACCACGTCGTCGCGGTGAGCAAGTTCACACAGCGGCGGATTCGCGAGCAGTACGACGCCGACTCGACGGTCATCTACAACGGGTTCTCGTCGGTGGAGCCGACGGGTCGGGATATCAAAGCGGAGCTCGGTATCGACGGGAAAATGCTGTTTTTCGTCGGTCGACACACCGACCAGAAGGGGCTGTCGTACCTGCTGTACGCGCTCTCGAAGCTCGGTCAGGACGACGTGAGCCTTGTACTCGGCGGCTCAGGCCACCTCACCGAACAGCTCGAACGGTTCGCGGAGCTACTGGGCGTCGAGGACCGGGTCTACTTCCCGGGGTATCTCCCTCAGTCGGAACTTGGGGACTACTACAACAGCGCCGACCTGTTCGTCTCGCCGTCGCTTGCGGAACCGTTCGGCATCACCATCGTCGAAGCGCTGTCGGTCGGGACGCGCGTCGTCGCCTGCGAGAGCGGGGCGGCGGAACTCCTCAACGAGGACTGCGTCATCGAAGTCGAACCCGATTCGGACTCCATCGCCGAGGGAATCGAGCACGCGCTATCGCTGTCGACGCCGATCGAGTACGACGTCCGAACCTGGGGCGAAGTCGCTGACGAACACGTCGAGTTCTACCACGAGGTTCTGGACGAAGCCTGACCTGCGGCCGTGCGTTCACCGGAGAAAGCGAACGTCCGTGACCGGCTCCGGGTGGACGATCAGATAGCCGTCAGCGGTCGGCTCCAGCCCTGTCACGGACGTCGTATCCGTTTGCGTCCGATAGGGACTGTCAGCGGTCCCGTCAGCCGACTGGTAGGGGCTGTCGTACGGCGTCTGTCTGTCTTCCGGCGGGCGGTCGAAATCCTCCGGTGGCAGGTATATTTTCTCGCCCGATTTCGAGCGGACCACGACGGCCGTGTCGCGGTCGCCTGAAACATCGATTCTGGTCCGGCCGTCGTCGATTGTCATCTCGAACGTGACTGGCTCCGTTTTTGATTGTGACATGTTGTCAGATAACTTTCGTACGGCGAGTAGACGGCGCTGTGTCACTTAGTCCTTCGCCAGCAGTGCGGTGGCTGGTGGCGAGCCCTGCATTCGAGCGGTGGGTCCACGGTCACGAACCATCAGCGGTTGATGATGAGCGACCCCGACATATTGTACCCCTCGACGTGGACGTCCTCGCCGAGAATCGTTTCGTCGAGATCGCAGTCGTGGACCTCGGCGTCCGGGAAGATGATGGCCCGGTCGAGGCTGCTGTCGGTCACTTCCGCCCCGGCCATCACGTGGACGGTGTCACCGATAGCAGAGTTCTCGACAGTCGCGTCGGGGTGGATGAGCGACCCGCCGTCGAGTTTCCACTCGACGGTCTCGAAATACGAATCGGGCGTCCCGATGTCGAACCAGACATCGTCGAAGGTGAATGCAGACACCGGTTCCTGCTGTTGTAGCCAGTCGATGTACCAGCCCGGTTCGTCGGGGTTGTTGTCGCCCGAGAGGTACTCCTCGAAGCGGAGCGAGTCGGCCGGGAAGGCGTAGCAGGCAATCGAGACGAGCGTGCTCTTGGGGTTATCGGGCTTCTCCTGAAAGTCAACGACGCGCTCGCCGTCGAGTTCGACTAGCCCGTAGGACTTGGCTTTCTCCCGCGAGCCCACGTCGTAGGCAGCGAGTGCCGGCCCGTCGTGCTCCTCGAAGAAGTCGAGGAACTCCGAGGGGTCGAAGCCGATGAGGTTGTCGCCGCCGATGACGAACAGGTCGTCGTCGATACCTTCGCGGTCGATCAGTTGCGCGAGCGCGCCGACGACGCCGAACTTCTCGTCTTCGTCAGCCGTACTCTCGACGGAGAGTTGGACTTTTTCATAGCCCATCTCGTCGATGTGGGCCTCAAACTCGTCGGCGAAGGCCTCGTTCGTGCTGAGGTACGTCGTCCCGATCCGGTCGTCGTCTTCCAGTGACTGGAGAACGCCGTCGATGACGGTCGTTTCGCCGACCGGGAGGAGCATCTTTGGCCGACGCCGAGTGATAGGCCACAGCCGTGTCGCGTAGCCGCCAGCTAGAACTATTGCGTCCATATCCCACAGTCAGACCCGAATTATAAAGTGGTAACTAATTGTCGGCGGCTCTAGAGGTTGAGCTGCCAGACAGTTGTCCCGGCAGTGACGAGATCTTCGTCGTCCGCGGCGGCAACGATTACCTGATTCTCACCGGGGTCGACGTCGACGGCGACTTCGAATTCACGGTCATCGACGGGGATGTACGTGATGTCGGCAGGCGTCTTGACAACGACACAGACGCCGGTCGTCTCGCCGGAGACGACCAGTTCGTTCCCGCGGAACTGCGTGTCGACGCGGAGCGCGGGGCTGCGGTCGGGCGTGTGGGCCCGCCGCTTGCGGTAGCGGTCGTCGACGAACGCGGGCGTTTCGACCGGTTCACCGGCGCTGATGCCGTGGGCCAGCCGCACGTACTGGGCCATCGACCACGCCAGCGGCGTCGCCGAGCCGGTCCCTTCGGCGAACTCCCAGTCGTACTCGGTCGCGTGGCCCCGGTCCCAGATCTGTTCGGCGATCATCCGTCCCGAGTTCGCCACGTCCTGCATCATCTGGAGGGCGTTCTCCGGCGGGATGTCCGGGTCGTCACGGTGGAGTTCGTACTCGGCGCGCTCGCCGGTGAGCAGCGGCCAGAGGCGGCCCTTCCCTTTGTGTTCGACCGTCCACGGCGCGCCCTGGTCGTCCCGGCCGCGTTCGCCGTAGCCGTCGCCGTTGTACCGGTAGAACCCGGGTGCGTACTCCGTGTCGACGCTGATCGTGTCGTCGACTTCGACGAGCGAGTTCCGGATAGTTTCGTCGTCGTCGGGCTTGATGCCCAGCCGGACAAGTTCGAGGAAGCCGCCGTCGATGATGTTGCGTTCGTCCAGCGTCGGGCCGTCGTTGGCGAGTGTCCGGAGGTGCCCCATCTCGGGGTTCCCATCGAGCGTGACCCGCGCGTAGTAGGGCGTGTTGGTGTGGCGCTCGGTCCCGGTCTCGGTCGCGGTCCAGGCCTCGACGTTGTTCGCCCACTGGTCGGCCAGCGACAGCCAGACAAGCGCGTCGGCCTCGTGGCCGGTATCGAGTGCGAGCTTCGCCGCACACGCGAGCCCCGCGATTTCGGCCGCAATCGAGGACGGCGAGAAGCCGGCCTCCTCTTCCCAGCGCTCCTGTGCGGTCTCGGGGCCGTGGCGGACGACGTACTCGGCCGACCGCCGGACGTTCTCGTAGCTGTACTCGACATCCTCGAAGTCGACGCCGCTCTCGGCGAGGCGATAGGCCATCACCTGCGGGAACGAGATGTTGTCCATCTGCTCGCCGCCCCAGCGGGTCGTCCCGTTGACGTAGGTGTTCTGCGGGATGAAGCCGGCGTCGTCCTGCTGGTACTCGTAGATGTACTCCAGTTGGTCCGCTGCGATGTCCAGCGACCCGATGGCGTCGAACACGCTAAACACCTGATACAGGTCACGTGACCAGACGAAGTTGTAGCCGTAGCCTTTTGGCTCCTCGGCGTGGACGGCTTCGCCCCACGGCACGGACGGCGAGGCAATAGACGCCCCGTGGTAGGTCTTGTCCTCCACAGCTAGAAGTGTCATCAGCGCTGTTCTGTACTGGTTCGCCAGCGCTTCGTCGTCAGCAACCGAGTCCGGGAGCTGTTTGTCCGAAAGGAAGTCGCCCCAGCTGTCAGCGTACTCGGCACTGACCGTCTCGTAGCCGCGGTCAAGCGCACCGTCGGCTTCGCCCAGCGCGGCGGCGGTGTCAGCCTGTCGCGCGAAGCCGAGCGCGACCGTGTCCCTGACTCTGGTTCCCGAATCCAGCCGACCGATGAGGACGAGGTTCGTCCCGTCGATGGATTCGACCGGGTCCGGGAGGTCGCCGTCGGAGTACAGCCCATCGAGGCGGTCGCTACCGGCCGCACCAACGGTGGCCCAGTCGAAGCGCCCGGCCGCGGCCATCGCCACGGCAATAGAGTAGGCGTCGCCGTTCTCGTCGACGAGCAGGTCGTTGTCGGTCTGGTCGGTGTAGGCGCGGGGGTTCCGACCGACGAGGTGGTAGCTCCCGGGCTGGCCGTATCTGATAGCGCGGTCCTCGGTAATCGTGCTGGTGAGCGCGATGTCGGCGACGGAGAACACGTCGTAGGATTTGTCGTCCGCTGAGCTGAACGACACATCGGCGACGATGGCGTCGTGTTCGGGGTCAGTCGCGTAGTCGACGGTGAGCGTCCACTCGTGACCCTGGCCGTCGCCGGTCTCGGTGAAAACGTGGCGGTAGAGCAGCGCCTCGTCGTCGACCGGCTCGACACGTCGCCTGACACTGTCGTCGGTCCGTCGGTTCTCGCGGTGGGTCCGGACGGCATAATCCGTCTCGTCCGTACACCGGACCAGGAAATCCAGCGTCCGCAGATTCATCATGTCGACTTGCGGATAGCGGGCCTCCGTCAGCGCGCCCTCGGTGAGCGTGAACCAGACGCGCGAGGGGTCCTGCTCGTCGTGGTCGGCGACGGTGCCGATGCCATACTTCTCTCCGGTCGTCCACGTCGGACGCTCGCTCGGCCCCTCGGTTCCGGCAGACGTCGTCGGGAGCGCGTTTAGCTCACCCAGCCGGGCCGTCGCGTGGAGCCGCAGCGCGTGGGACCAGCCAAGCGGCGTCGCGCTGTCGAGAGCGCCGTCGTCGAAGGCCTGTTCGGCGAGGTAGCCGGCGTCGGTCGTGAGCGGTCCGTCCTCCTCGAGCAGCTCGTACAGGTCGCTCGCACGGTCGAGGTAGGCGTCGCCGCGCTCGTCGCGGTCGTTCAGCATGTCGCCGACGCGAGCGGCGGCGAGTGCTCCCATCGCCGTCGTGACGGTCCAGACCTTCTCGCTGTCCTGATGGCCGGTCCGCCAGCGGTCGCCCTCGTAGCGGGCCAGTCCCGCGACCCGGCTCTCGGTGGGGTTCCGGAAGAGCGTGTCGAGCGTCGTGCTCACATGGTCGGCCAGACGTGTGAGGTGCTGGTCAGAGAGCGCCGTCCGCTCGACGCTGTCGTACTCCTGGAGCGCGTCCGCGAGGTGGAGCCCTGCAGCGTCGATGCGGTGGTCCGGCGTTCCGTTTGTCAGCCCCATCACATACACGCCCAGATCACTGTCCCAGAGCGTATCCAGCCCGTCTAGCAGCCGGTCGGCTGCCGCCAGACTCTGCTCACAGACCGATTCGGGCATCGGGGCACGGCCCACCGCAGCGAAGGCCTCGATGAACGTCGCAGTAGTGTGCGTGAACTGTCCAATTGAGTCCTCCCAGACGTTCTGACACGGCTCGGGCAGGTCGTTGGCCGCGATGTCTTCGATGAGCGTATCGACGGCTGTCTGGATAGTTTCCCGAACCATCGCCGTCAGTTCGGCGTCCATCTTGCTGCGGTGTGTTCGCAACAGTGTCGCGAGGAAGGCGGTGACGGTCGCAGTCTGGTCGGCCTGATACTCCGGCGATTCGGCGTTGTGCTCGACTCTGGCGTTGGCCCAGCCCGGCGCGATAGCCCCGGTGTCGGCCCAGACGCGGTGGGGCCACCGCCCGTCGGAAAGCTGGCTGTCACAGAGGAACGCCGCGCTCTCGGTCAACATCTCTACGGTATCGATATCAAGTCGGTCGCCGGCTTCGAGCAGATGCCGAGAGACCGAGGCGTCATCGCGGAACCAGACGTACCCGTAGCCGCCGGAGTTCGAGTAGAACGGGTCGAACTCCGGGGCAGCGATGCGGCCGCCGGTCGGCGAGGACAGCAAGTCGAGCACCCGCAGGTCCATCCGTATCAAGTCCGAGCGTGGCATGGATTCGGCCACGTCGATGCGCGTTCGCTCCCGTCCAGCCTGCCGGAGGTCGTCAGACGTCGTATGCTCCGTCACGCAGTCAGCGAGGTCGAGCAGTGCCGTCTCCCGGTCGACCTCGTCGTGGTTCGAGAGCTGACTGACGAGCGTCGTGTCCTTGCTGCGCCCGGACCGGTCAAGCGGCGCAGTCACGAGGAAGTCGCCGGTGAGTCGGGTCTGGTCGCGTCGCTCGACCGGCTCCGACCGCGGGAACTCGATCGGGCTGTCCTCGAGTATCTCGGCGAGGCGTTCCGGTCGCTGTCCGGCGACGGCGTCCAGCCCGGTCGACGAGGCGAGGTAATCGTGTTCTCGCCGGTGGTACACTTCAAGCACCCGCGAGTTGTCGGGTCCGGCGTCCTCGTGAATCAGCGAGCCGACGCCGCTGTCGCTACTGTCGGGGGCCAGTGTGACGAACGCTACGAGTTTGGCGTTCTGAGGCACAGCCCCGCGCATCGCGACGTGTGTGACGTGTGCCCGCCCCAGCGTCAGGTCGTACTGGTGGACCGTGAACGACCCTGCGTCGTATTCGGTCTCGACGAGCCGCGTCTCGCGGTAGTAGTGCTGTCTGATCGTCTCCAGGTCACTGAACCACCGTGTTTCGTCCCCAAGCATAACCCCGAGTCGGGAGCGGTCGATACCGGAAAGCCCGGAGAGCGAATCGGAGTAGTCCTTCAGCGTGCCGTCTTCGCCGACGTGTACGAGTCGGTCACCGTGCCCGGAGAAAGAGCCTGAAACAGTCCTGCGCTCCTCTGGAAAGCGCTCATGACGAGTCCGTTTGTATTCGTTGAGCGCTGTCGAAAGCCGCATACACATCAAAGCAGACCAATCTCTATAAACTCCTGTGGTTCGGACAAATTAGTGATACTTCGAAGGGCGTGGCTGCATATCGCCGAAGAGCGAAGCTGTTACTGCTGAACGGACCCACCAGCGCGGACTACTGGCTCAGGTCACTCTCGTCAGCCGGAAACACGCTCACACTATCGACGGTCACGGTCGCGCCTCCGTCACCAGCAGCCCCACGGTGCTCCCCGGAGACGAGGTCGGTATCGTCAGTCCCGGCCGGGAGCCTGACCGTCGTCGGCTCGCTGCCGAAGTTGAGTACTACGACGGCCGCGTCCTCGTCAGTCGCCCGTGCGTACGCGACGACACGGTCGGACGGGCCGTCCCGGACCTCGTACGGGATTCGGACGAGGTCCGCATCCGCCGACAACGCCGGCTGGTCGTGTCTGGTTGCCGAAAGGTCGCTGACGAACGACTGGAGCGTCTCGTCGGCGTGGTCCCACGCGAGGTCGTCGCGCCGGCCCCGCTGGCCGAACTCCTGGCCGGCGTATAGCAACGGTGCGCCAGGGAGCGTGAACAGCGCGCCCGCAGCGGCCTCGGCGGCGTCCCGCCCGTAGTCGACGATGTACCGCGTCTCGTCGTGGTTCTCCGCGTACAGCATGAACGACGCGTGCTCCGGGAAGCCGATCTCCGCCCGCCCCTCGATGGCACTGAGGACGGCTTCAGCATCGCCGCCGTCCCCGACCTGCCGGAGCGCGGCGTAGGTCGTCGAGTCGAAGTGCATGTCAAACAGCCCGGCCTGAAAGTCGGGGATGTACGGGATGGTCTCGTCCAGTAGCAAGAACTCGCTGTCGCGGTCCTTGCAGTAATCGTGGATCTCACGCCAGAAGCCGTTCGGGACGGCCCAGGCCATATCACAGCGGAACCCGTCGACCAGTTCGGCCCACTGGGCGACCGCATCGAGCAGGTGTCGGCGGACCGGCAGGTGGTCGAAATTGAAGTTCGCGATGTGTTCCCACTCGAAGTACGTCTCCGGTTCGGTGTCACTTCGCCACTCGTACCACTCCCGGTAGTCGGCGTCCGGTCCTTCCACGGCGGACTCGAAGTAGGGGTGGGTCCGCGCCGAGTGGTTACACACGAGGTCGAACAGGACCTTGAACCCGCGGTCGTGGGCCGCCTCAATGAACCGCTCGTAATCCGCGCGGGTGCCCAGATCCGACGCGATTTCGAAGAAGTCAGTGATGTTGTAACCGTGGGGCGCGTGGTCGTTCTGTAACACCGGCGTGAGCCAGATGGCGTCGACGCCGAGCGAGTCGAGGTAGTCCAGCCGGTCGATGATCGCGTCGAAGGGCGAGGCGTCGCTCTCGCCGGCGAACGTGCGGACGTAGATCTCGTAGATGACAGCGTCCTCAGCCCAGGCCGGCGCGTCGTACGGTCGACTGGCAGCGACCCCGTCGCCGCTCGTCACGGTCTCGATGCCGCCCCCGTTGCGGCTAAACTCGACGGCGTCGGGCACGCTGTAGCCGTGGTCTCCGATGGCAACGGCGTGGATGCGAGCGCGGTCCGGGAGCGCGTCCAGCGGAATCCGGAGGGCCGTTCCATCGCGGGTCACCGCGTCGGCGTCGATGTCGTCACGGTCATCCAGCAGGAACTCGACGGTGAGGTCGCCGGCCGTCTCGGTTCCCTCCGGGTGGGGGCTGCAGTCCGCTCGAACGACGGCTTCGTCGCCCTCGATCTCCGGTCGCAACGTCAGGCGGGGCTGCCCGCCGCCACCGTCTTCGTCGCCGCTGTCCCTTGCCGAGGTGTACTCGCCGCTCCCGCTGTGACCTGAGCCACTTCGACCGCTGGAGACGCCGCTGTGACCGCCAGAGCGGCCGGACGTGTGTGTGCCACTCGGCTGGAGTCTCCCCGGAAACGCGCGCACGGTGAGGTCGTGTTCGCCGTCGGGTGCAGTGAGTCGGATGACGTATCTGCCCGGCGCGTCGGGGACGAGGTGCTCGACCGGGTCGTCGCCGAGCGATACCGTTGATTCCTTTGGTGCCTGCGTCAGTCGCCACGTGTAGGTCGCCGACGGGTCCGGGTCGCGGGGCGCGAGTTCGACCTCGTCACCCGTCGCCACGAACCGCGGCGGTCCAGGATGGTGCATAGGTTCACTGCGATTGACAGTGTCTTTGTACTTGGGGTAGCCGCGAGCGTCCCGCCGCCGGCAGCACCGCTTTCTGACTACGGCGTGTACCACCTTTGTGCCCGACTACCGACGCGATGCCGGGTTTACGCTGCTCTGTGGACTGGTGCTCGTCGCGTATCTGCGCCGGGCCGGCGCACTCGACACGCTCTGGGCCGAATCCGCCGTCGCTGTCGGGGTAATCGGCGCACTAGGTGTCGAAGCGCTGTTTGTGCTCGACACACCTGTGGCGTCGCTGTGGGAGCGCCGCGGCGTGCGGACGGCTTCGGCTGTCGCGCTTCTGGGTATTGCTGGCGGGTTCGCAGTCCTTCTGGGACCAATCGTCGTCGCTGCGGCGTGCTGGGGGCTCACAACGTACTTCGGTATCCTCGCCGTGAGTCTGTGGTACCCATAATCGTTCGCTCCTCACAAGAACAGTCCAGTCACAACACCAGCCGGTGGTCTTCCAGCAACTCTGTTTAGGACTCTGGGTAGCGACAAATGACACCGATGCGTGTTGATAGATAGATAGATCTGGCAGATATGCATCTCATTTCAGCGCTCAAAATCTTTACTCGAGTTTTATAGCCAATTTACAGTCTGACTCTATTTCTGTATCCATATTACACCTATAAAAGTCTATTTTTAGCTATTTGTTCTTATCTAGTAAATTTCTCTCCACAAAATAGGCTGCAAGACACTACTCAGGATTATAATAGTCAGAATCTGGGGTTGTATGGAGACATCTGGAGCGGAGTGTCCTTCTCTGATGCAGTCCGACCTGTCCACCACGGGACGGGTACTCGGCTGTCGAATAACAGCTGTACGAGTATTAGATTCGACCGGTATCGGCCAGGTGTCGGCAATGGAACTCGGTTGACCTGACGATAGACAGAGTGGTTACTCGTGGGCCAGATTGACCTCAATGACGTTAGCAGCCTGTTGTACCGTGTCGATGAGTTGTGCCTTGCGGCCCGGCGATTGCAACCGGTTGATGGGCGCGGTGATGCTGATGGCGGCCTCGCGGCGGTCGCCGGTATCGATAGGAACCCCGACACACCCGGTGCCGTCAACCCGCTCCTCGGTGTCGTCGGCGACGCCGCGTTCTCGGATCGTCTCCAGTTCCGCGAACAGCGTCTCGCGGTCTGTGATAGTGTTGTCCGTCTCGGCCGGCAGCCCGCGAGTTTCGATGATTTCTGCGACCCGCTCGTCATCGAAACTCGACAGGAGCGCTTTGCCGATGGCGGTCTTATGGAGGTGGATGCGCTTCCCGAGGCGCGTATCGAGCGCGACTGCCTGGTCGCCGCTGGTCGTGTGGATGTAGATGCCGTAGCCCTGCTCTTCGATCATCAGGTTCGCCAGTTCGCCAGTCTCGACGGCCATCCGTCTGACCTCGGGCTTTGCGACTTCGTAGATACCGTCATAGCGCTGTGCCATGCCGCCGAACTCCAGCCACCGGAGCCCGATTCGGTACTCGCCGTCCCGTTCGACGACAAGTCCTTCGTCTTCCAGCGTCACCAGGTGTTTGTATATCGTGCTCTTGGCCGGCTCCAGCGAGTCAGCGAGTTCGACCAGCGTCGCACTCCCACCGAGGTCTTTGATACCCGAGAGTACCGCCAGCGAAGTCTGCGTCGCCCGGACCGAGTCCGTTTTTGCCCGTGTCATTAGTCATCAGTTCTGCCGCCGCTCGAATAAAATTGCCGTATCGACTGTGACAACCGCTCTGCGGTATCTTCCGGGGCGACACGTACGGCAAAGTGTGCGTCATCGAGCTTTTCGACCGGCACAGGTATTCGAAAAGACGAAACAGAAAATCGGGTCATTGGCGCGAAACCACCGGTTGAAGTCGCCGGGGACTCCCTAATGTGGCGACCGAACGACCACGAGATACCAACAGACCAGTGTACGCCGTTGACCGTTGTGTCGTCCGAACGGAGAAGTAATGAAAGGTAACATAGCATAGGTATTTCGTATTTTCGAATCTGCTGAGAGACGGTGGAGCGACCACTCTCGTTGATGATTCGGTCGATGGTGGACGGTAGATTTAAGCGGCTCCGTTGGGTTTTTTGAGATGAGTTATGAGTGTGACGCGACACTACGACCGCGAGTTCGTCAGAACGTTCTTTACCTCGCCGACAGCGGTGGACGGTGAGGAGGATTCCGCGAAGATGCTGCGAAGCGCCGGCCAGCTCCGCGGCCTGCAGGCCCCGGATGTCTGGGTCCCGGATAACGAGGACGCGACGGCACCGAATATGCGCGCCGAGGGTGTCGAGAACATCATCGACGTCGTCGCCAACCAGGGCGCTGAGTTCCCCGGTGAGATCCACCCGCGCGTCGTCTGGCACCGCGAGTCCCCGGCGACCCGCTACCAAGGCTTCCAGCAGATGCTGGAGATCACGGACCCTGAGAACGGCGCAGTCGAACACATCGACGGCTTCGTCATCCCGGAAGTCGGCGACATCGACGACTGGAAGAAGGCCGACGAGTTCTTCACCATCATCGAGCACGAACACGGGCTGGAAGAGGGTAGCCTCTCCATGTCGGTCATCGTCGAGAGCGGCGAGGCCGAACTGGCGATGGGCGACCTCCGCGATGAGATGGGCAAGCCCTCGAACAACCTCGAACGCATGTTCCTGCTGGTCGACGGCGAGGTCGACTACACGAAGGACATGCGCGCGATGACGCCTACCGGCGAACTCCCGCCGTGGCCGGAACTGCGCCACAACACCTCCCGCGGTGCCAGCGCTGCCGGCCTCATCGCCGTCGACGGCCCCTACGACGATATCCGCGACGTCGAGGGGTACCGCGAGCGGATGAGGGACAACCGCGCGAAGGGGATGACTGGCATCTGGTCGCTGACGCCGGGGCAAGTCGTGGAGGCGAACACTGCTCCGCTCCCGCCGAAGACTGGGAGCTGGCTCCTCGAAGCCGGCGGTCAGGAGGTCGAGCTCGAGGCACAGGACGGCAAGCAGGTGTACGACGGCGACGACCTCTCGCTTGAGGAGGTCAGCGACGGCGGCTATGTTCTGCAGGCGGGCGGTGACCGGCTGGAACTGGACGAGGACGAACTCACCGAGGAACTGCTCGACCGCACCGCGTACATCCCCAGCATGACCGACATCGTCGACTCGATGGAGGAGTTCGAGGCCGCGAAGGAGGCCGGCAAGGGAGCCATCGCGATGACTCAGGCCGCCACGCTGGTCATCAACGGCGTCGAAGTCGACATCAGCAAGGACCGGATGTGGGACGAAGCGACCTATCAGGCCGCCCAGACGCCAATTACGCTGTTCCAGGACGTGTACGAGCACCGGCCGGACCAGCACGAGGAACTGGCGGAGATGTACGGCGCTGACATCGTCGAACGCGCCACGGCCGTCGGGAACTGACGGATACGTACCGTTTCGTCACTCGAAACGCCGTGGGCGCGATTCAGTCTTCCAGCGGTTCGATGAGTTCGACGTGATGGCCGTCAGGGTCCGCGACGAAGGCCGTGTACGCGCCGGCCTCCGGCTGTGGGCCGGGCTCTTTGACGACGCCGTGATGATCGATGCGGTCGACCGTTGCGTCGACGTCGTCCACGCCGAGAGCGAGATGGTCCCAGCCGGACCCCATCTCGAAGCTCGTCTCCCCGTCCGTTTCTGCCAGTTGCAGTTCGACGCCGCTGTCGTCGGCCACGTAGTAGTTCGTCGTCTCGCCGTCGGGCGTGGTGAACTGCCAGGACTCCTCGAAGCCGAACTGCTCGTAGAACGCGATCGATGCTGTGGCGTCGGCCACGTTCAGGCACATATGAAGGATGCTTGCATTGCCCATACATCGCTTCCAGTGCCCTGCGTCAAATAGCTGGCGGGCTACGTAAAGCGAATTGTGACCGCATGCCACAGACTTTAATGATTATTACTCCTGAATGCTCGTATGGCGATCGAAAATATCGAGGACACCTGGTCAGCACAGGAACTGGACCTGAATCGACCGGATGTCGACGCGTATCGGGATCTAGCGGAAGCGCTCCGTGCACGCGTCACAGGTGGGGTTGAGTTCGACGAATACGCCCGGATTCTGTACGCAACGGACGGGAGCATCTACCGTGCCGAACCGGCAGGGGTCGTGTATCCGACGGATATCGACGACGTGCGGGCGGCTGTCGAGGTTGCGACGAGCCACGGCGTTCCGATACTGCCCCGCGGGACCGGGTCGTCGCTCGCCGGGCAGACCGTCGGCCCGGGCTGTGTCGTTCTGGACATGTCCCGGCACATGGACGATATCCTCGATATTCGGCCGGACGAGCAGACGGCGCACATCCAGCCCGGTGTGGTGCAGGACGACTTAGACGACACGCTGGCCAACTACGGTCTCAAGTTCGCGCCGGACCCGGCGTCGTCGAACCGCGCCTCGGTCGGCGGCGGCATCGGAAACAACTCTACCGGCGCACACTCCGTCAGGTACGGCATCACCGATGCCTACACCGATGCAGTGAAAGCTGTCCTCTCTGACGGCTCGCTCATCCACGCCCGGGAGGTCGTTATCGACTCACCGGAGTGGGACGACATCGTGAGCAAGGACGACCGCGAGGCCGACATCTATCAGACGGTCCGCGAAGTCGTCGAGGAGAACGCCAACGAAATCGAGGACCGCTATCCTGACCTCAAGCGCCGGGTGTCTGGCTACAACCTCGACCGCGTTATCTACGAAAACGACGACGGCGAGCGCGTGCTGAACCTCGCGAAGCTGTTTGTCGGGAGCGAGGGGACCCTCGGGGTCATTGTCGAAGCCGAACTTTCGCTGGTGACCGTCCCCGAGGAGACCGCGCTGGCGCTGTACTGCTTTGACACGCTTCCCGATGCGATGCGGGCTGTCCCGGTCGCGCTTGACTACGATGTCAGCGCGGTCGAGTTGATGGACGACGAGATGTTCAGGCTCGCAGCCGGCTCCGACGGCTACGCCGAGTACGTCGACCCGATTCCGGACCGAGCGGCCGCGGCGTTGATGCTCGAATACGACTCGGAATTGCACGATGACTTCGAGGCGGCCATCGCGCGGACCAACGAACGGTTCCTCGATAACGGAGCGGCCTTTGACGTGGTGGAAGCCTACACCGACGCCGACCAGGCTGACCTCTGGAAGCTCCGCAAAGCCGCGATTCCGCTCCTGATGTCCATGGACGGCGACCCCAAACCGTACCCGTTCATCGAGGACGCGACGGTCCCGCCCGCCGAACTGGCCGAGTACGTCGAGAAGTTCGAGGAGGTGCTGGCCGACCACGACACCTCGGCCGCGTACTTCGCCCACGCCGGCTCCGGAACACTCCACATCCGCCCGATTCTCAACCTGAAGGAGGAATCCGGTATCGAAGACATGCACTCCATCACCGACGACGTGACCGACCTCGTGCTCGAACACAATGGGTCGTTCTCCGGTGAGCACGGCGACGGGATGGCCCGAACGGAGTTCACGCCCAAGATGTACGGCGAGACGCTCTGGGATGCGTTCAAACAGGTCAAGACGGCCTTCGATCCGCAGTGGTGGATGCACCCGGGCAACGTCGTCTACCGCGACGGGCCGGCGGATATCGGCCCTGATGCCGACCGAGGGGTCGGTGCGGACATGCGCGAGAACCTCCGGTACGGGCCCGACTACCAGTCTCTGGAGCCACAGACGACGCTAGACTTCGAGGACGAAGGCGGCTTCTCGGAGCTCGTCGAACTGTGTAACGGCTGTGGGACCTGCCGCCAGACCGACGGAGACGTGATGTGTCCGACATACCGCGCCTCGGAGGAGGAGGTCCAGACGACGCGGGGCCGCGCGAACCTCCTCCGGTCGGCTATTAGTGGCGACCTAGACGAAGACGAGATTCACTCCGACCGCTTCCAGGAGGAAGTGCTCGACCTCTGTGTCGGCTGCAAGGGCTGCAAGAGCGACTGCCCGACCGGCGTCGATATGGCGAAACTCAAGACCGAGCTGAAACACCAGCACCACGAAGCGGAGGGGGCCAGCCTCCGGGAACGCCTGTTTGCTAACATCGACACTGCCTCGAAGCTCGGGTCGGCGCTGGCACCGGTCTCGAACTGGGCGACAGACATTCCGGGCGCGCGGGCCGTTATGCAGAAACTGTTCGGCATCGCGCCGGAGCGCGAACTCCCCACCTTCAGCCGGGAGACACTCCAAGACTGGTTCGATGCACGCGGTGGCTCGACTGTCTCGCGGGCCGAAGCCGACCGCAAAGTCCTGCTGTTCCCCGATACGTACACGAACTACTCGTACCCGACGGCCGGCAAGGCCGCCGTCGAAACGCTGGAAGCCGCAGGCGTCCACGTCACCATTCCGGACAACACCGCGCCGTCCGGGCGAGCGGCGTACTCCACCGGAATGCTGGACGTGGCCCGCGACCGAGCCGAGACGAACACGGACCGGCTGGCGGACCGCGTCACAGAGGGGTGGGACATCGTCTTCGTCGAGCCCTCCGACGCCGTGATGTTCCAGGACGAATATCTGGACTTACTCGACGGGTCGGCAGTGTCGCAGGTGGCCGACAGCGCCTACGGCGTGCTGGAATACCTCGACACGTTCCGACTCGACGACGCGCTGCCGGTCGAGGACCGCTCACTGGGAGCTGCCGGCGCGGTCAGCTACCACGGCCACTGTAACCAGAAGGGGACCAACAAGGACCACCACGCCGTCGGCGTCATGCGCCGCGTCGGCTACGAGGTTGACCCGCTGGACTCGACGTGCTGTGGCATGGCCGGAAGCTTCGGCTACCACGACGAGCACTACGACCTCTCGAAAACGATTGGGCGGCTGCTGTTCGACAAGGTCGAAGAAAGCGATCGCGACCGTGTCGTTGCTCCGGGCGGCTCCTGCCGCTCGCAGCTGGGTGACCGCGACGGCGTCGACGAGATTCCGCCCCATCCTATCGAAGTCGTCGCCGAGCGCGTGCCGGAGACGACGACATCATAATCTCGCGGCAACGCGAGAACTCGCTGAGCGCTCTCGGCAACAGGGGTGGACATCGCGATGGCTGGACGCGGAATCTGGACGTTCGTTCCCTGCCGGAAGCCGGCTGGAGCACAACGGCAGCGATAAGCTAAACACCGGATGCACTGCTTGCGCTGTCGCGGGCGGACTCCGATGATATCGCCGGCTGCCGGCCGGAGACGACCGTGTTTTCAGACTGGGTATCTACTTCCAGGCTTACACCAATAGGAGATACATCTCTTTTCTCGGGATTTGAAATTTTATTTTGAGTTTTAGCATCTTAACGCTCGCCAATGTATTCAGAAGACGGCTTTTACTGAGATATAGGTTCTATGTGCACACACACATAGTATATAAAAGTTTGTTATGACACAGTATCGGCGTGGAAATTCAGTATCCATCCCTGCTTTAGCTCTCACACTGGTACGGATTGCAGTCCGGTCTGAGCCACAGCGGAGCACAGCGACACAGCCGGTCAGAGAAACGGATGTACAGTTGTTAGAAATTGTTTCAGCGGCATGACGGGGCCGCCGATACCGATGGGTCACTCCCGGGTAAACGACGCTGTCCCGTCGCTAAACGCAAGCGACTCGAGATCGGTGACTTCGGCGGCGGCTGGCAACTCATCGACAAGCGGCTCGGAGACGTGGAGCGTCGAGAGGTCCTGTGTGGTCTGTATCCAGACGATGCGGACAGTGTCAGGATCGTAGCCGCCGAGCGCGGACAGCGCCGTCCGGATAGCAAACTCGTCGTCCGGCGCAACGAGGGGGAGCTTCGCCTTCGCCGTCGACCCGCTGGTGAGTGCATTCGCGTACGTCTTCTGCAGGTCCAGCTGGTCGAGGGCAGCCTGTCGGGTGATGTCGGCCAGCCCGATGCCGTTGCCGTTGCCCTTCGTCGCCTCGGTGAGCCCGCGGGCGTACAGCAGCTTGATCGACGGCTCGTCGGGGTCCGGCGCGTTGAGGACGCGGTAGCGGCCGATGACGTTCGTGTCCATTCCCGCGCCGGAGACGTCCTTGCCGAGCTCGTCGACGACGAGCAGGTCGATGTCGTCGACCGGGAGCGTCGCCATCTCGTCGTAGGCCTGTTCCAGCAGCGCTGGCTCACGGTCGGTGAACGAGCCCGCTGGAATCGCCTCGACGTGGGCCGTCTCCTCGTGGAAGTTCTCGACCAGCGCCACGCCGCCGACCAGCGGCAGTGCCGACTCAACAACCGGGAGTGCAGCTTCCAGCGTCTCCACGTACCCCTCCTTGATGGCTGTCGAGTGGAACGCCTTCGCGCCGTGTTGCTTGCACAGCCCGACGACGGTCATCTTCGTCAGGCCGCTCTCGATGCGGCCGCTGTAGTTGGTGTGGGGCTTCACCCGGTTCACGACGACCACGGCATCCGCTTCCTGCGCCGCCGTCGAGACGTGGACCGGAAACTCGGTGTCACCGACAGTAACGGTGTCGACCTGTGCAGTGTCCATCCGGGCGTCGATGGGGGCATCAAGGCGCGACTCCGTGATGCCCAGGCTCTCCAGCACTTCGCGCTGGCCCTCGGGCGTTGCCCCGCCGTGGCTCCCCATCGCCGGGACGACGACCGGCTCGAAGCCCCGATCACGGATATCCGCAACGACAGTCTCGACGATGTCGTCGATACGGTGGATGCCACGGCTGCCGACGGCAACGGCAACAGTCGCACCCGCTTCCAGCCCGTCAAAGTCGAGGCGGTCGAGTTCGGTCCGCGCCGCGGCAGACGGGTCGTCAACGGCGGCTGTCTCTGGCTCGTACTGGACACGAGCGAAGTCCGGCAGCGGTTGTGGGTCAATGAGGGCGTCCACGTCGCCTCGGTCGGGGAAGTTCATATCAGAGGGTTAACCGCGGGCCATACAAAAACCGGGGTCACCCGTCGCTACCGTGGCTGGGTGTGCGAATCTCGTTCCAGAAGGGCAGGAAATCCCGGTAGCGACAGGTGTCAGAGGGTGCCGCGTTCAGTCCTGCAACAACAGCCGGACGGCGTCGGAAAGCTGGCCGACGCGAGCGGCGTGTTCGAAGGACTCGTCGCGGATACCGTTCGTGACGAGCGCGAACCCGACGTTCAGTTCAGGGTCGCCCCATCCGAAGGAACTCCCGAGGCCGGCGTGGCCGAACATCCGCTCTTTGCTGGCGGCCCCAAACATGTCGGCGGCGAGCCCGCCGGTCCAGACGCCAAGGCCGTAGCGGGCCGGGCGCGACAGCGTGCCGTCGGACTCGGTTTCGGCGTGAGTCGTGGTCGCTTCGTCGACGGTCGCTTCGGTCAGCAGTTGCGTCCCGTCCAGTGACCCGCCGTTGGCGAGACAGGCGTAGAACCGGGCCATGTCCCGTGCCGTACCGATGCCGTTAGCCGCGGGGATCACTGCCCGGCGCATCGCTTCCTGATTGAACGCTCCGGCGTATGCGGCAGGGTCCTCGAGCCCTTCTTCGACGTCGTGACACCGCTCGAACGCTTCGTAGCCGGCCAGAGTCGCCACGTCGTCGGACTCGTCATCCCGCAGACCGATACCGGTGTGGTCCATCCCCAGCGGCTCGAACACGTGCTCCGCGACGTACTCCTCGACCGGCTGGCCGCTACAGCGGCGGATGAGTTCGCCGACCAGCCAGCCGTAGTTGATGACGTGATACGCTGGCGTCGTTCCGGGCTCGAACACAGGTTCGATGTCCTCCATCGCCGCGACGACGGCGTCCCAGTCGCCCCATCGCTCGGGCTGGTCGTCGAACTCACCGAAGGGGAGGCCGGCGGTGTGGCTGAGTACCTGCCGCACTGTGATGGCTGCTTTCTGCGTGCCGTCGTCGGCAAACTCCGGCCAGTGTTCGACGACCCGGTCGTCGTAGTCGAGTGCACCCTGTTCGACAAGTTGGTGCAGGCCGACGCCGGCGAACGGCTTCGTACAGGAGAACAGCAGATGGCGTGTCTCGGGCGTCGTTTCGTCGCCGTCGGGGCCCGTAGAGCCGCCGGCGAAGTCGACGACGAGGTCGCCGTCGACGTACACCGCCAGCTGTGCGCCGTGGTGCAGTCCGACCTCGAGTTGTCGGTCGAACTGAGCCCGGAGCTGTTCGATGGCGTCTGCGCTGAGTTGTGGCATACCTTGTCTTGGCTCCGGCGAGATAATAGAAGTTAGGTTCTGTTCGGTCGCGGAATCGAGCAGCGGACGGCTACTGATTGCGTTCGAGTTGTCAGACCATTATGGTCGATTATGCGAAACGTTGATGTCACTAAGCGGTCACAACTCCGTATGCTCGAAAACAAGAACGGAACGTCCGAGGTATCGACGACCCGGACGTCGTTCGAGATTCTGGCGCTGATTCGGGACGCGGGAGGCGCGACAATTGCGGAGATTCGGGCGGAGACGGACCTGGCCAAGAGCACGGTGTATCGGCACCTCAAGACGCTGCACGACATGGACTATCTCGTCGAGGAGGACGGGGAGTACCGACTCTCGCTGCGGTTTCTGCAACTCAGCGAACCGCCGCGGATACGGCGGCCGGGCTATATCGTCGCCAAACAGAAAGTCATCGAACTGGCGATAGAGACCGACGAGCGAGCCCTGTTTCTGGTCGAGGAGGGGTTCGAGGGCGTGTACCTGCACCGGGCCGGCGGCCGGAATCCGCTCCAGAGCGACACGATGATCGGCAAACGCCGGCCACTGCACGCGCTCGCCGCAGGGAAAGCCATTCTCGCGGAGTGGTCTGACGAACGAATCGAGGAGTTCGCCGAAACCACGGCGCTCGACGGGCTGACGGAGAACACGATCACCGACCGAGACGTGCTGTTCGAGGAACTCGAACAGGTCCGCGAGCGGGGTTATGCGACCAACATGTCAGAACACATGGACGGTCTGCGGGCGGCTGGCGTGCCGGTGTACAACCACGAGGACGACCTCATCGGCGCGTTGAGCGTCTTCGGGCCGAATGGCCGGGTGAGCCAGGACGACATCGAATCGACGTACCCCGATCTGCTGGAACGGAAAGCCAGCGAGTTGAAGATCGACCTCACGTACGATTGAGAAGTGCTGGTTCACGCCGGCCCGGTCGTTCCGCATACCGGAATATGTCGGACAGTCCCTACTCGAAGGCCGGGATGCCGGTCAGATCGTGCCCGATAATGAGCGAGTGAATGTCGTGCGTCCCCTCGTAGGTGTAGACGGTTTCGAGGTTCGTCAGGTGCCGCATCGGGGAGTAATCAGCCGTGATGCCGTTGCCGCCAAGCATCTCGCGGGCCACCCGTGACTGCTCGCGGGCCATCCGCGCGTTGTTGCGTTTTGCCATCGACACCTGTTCCGGGCGGAGGTCACCGCGTTCCTTCAGGTCGGCGAGCCGGTGGGCGAGCAACTGGCCCAGCGATATCTGGGTCGCCATCTCCGCGAGCTTCTCCTGCTGGAGCTGATAGCCGGCGATCGGTTTGCCGAACTGCTCGCGGTCGGTGGCGTACTCGTGGGCGGTCTCGAAACAGTCCATCGCGGCCCCGACCGTCCCCCAGGCGATGCCGTAGCGGGCCTGCGTGAGACAGGACAGCGGCCCCTTCATTCCCTCGACGCCCGGCAGAACGTTCTCCTCGGGGACGCGGGCGTTCTGCAGACTGATCTCACCGGTAATCGATGCCCGCAACGAGAGCTTCTCGTCGATCTTGTTCGTCGTCACGCCGTCACGGTCCGTTTCGACGAGGAAGCCCCGTACGGGGTTGCCGTCGGCGGACGTGACTTTTGCCCACACCACTGCGAGGTCGCTGATAGGCGCGTTCGTGATCCATGTCTTCGAGCCGTTCAGGACGTAGCCGTCAGCGTCGCGCTCGGCCGTCGTCTCCATCGCCGACGGGTTCGATCCGTGTTCGGGCTCGGTCAGACCGAAACAGCCCACCCGCTCGCCGCTGCCGAGCGCCGGCAGCCATTCCTCCTTCTGGGCGTCGCTACCGTAGGCGTGAATCGGGTACATGACGAGCGCACCCTGTACGCTGGCCATCGAGCGCAGGCCGCTGTCGCCAGCCTCCAGTTCCTGCAGCAGAAGGCCGTACGCCGTCTCACTGAGCCCCGGGAGGCCGTACCCATCGAGGTTCGGGGCGTAGAACCCGAGTTCGCCCATCTCGGTGATGAGGTCCGTCGGGAACGTGCCGTCGATCCAGTGCTGCCCGACATCCGGCTTGACTTCGTTCTCGACGAAGTCCCGGGCTGTGTCACGGACCATCCGCTCTTCCTCGCCGAGGTCGCCTTCGAGACCGAGGTAATCGATCATATAGGACCTGTGGCCGGGGTTCAATTAAGCGTTTGCCTGGTGCCAAAGTGCTAAAAGTCCGTGGCGCTGTCGATACTATGGAATGTCACAACCAGATAGCCAGACGGCGTGGGACCGACTGTACATCGACGGTGAATGGAGAGACGCTGGCACATCTGAGACGATTCCGGTGACTAACCCCGCGACAGGCGATGAAATCGCGGCGGTACCCGCCGGAACGGAAGGCGATGTCAACGATGCCTATCAGGCCGCCGAGGCGGCCCAGTCCGACTGGGCGGCGCTGTCGCGCGAGGAACGCAACGAGTACGTCCAGTCGATGATTGCGGTGATGCAGGACCGACTCGACGAAATCGTCGAACTACTTGCGACGGAGTCAGGCAGTGTCCAGGCCAAAGCGACTGCCGAGGCCAACTTCGCCATGGCGGACTTCCAGAGCGCTCTGGAGATGGTCCCGCCGGAAGAGGAGGTCCGCGATTCGATGTATCACGAGGACAAGGACCATCACATCGTCCGCGAGCCCGCTGGCGTCGTCGGGATTATTTCCCCGTGGAACTTCCCGCTGCACCTCACGACGCGAGCGCTCGGTCCCGCGCTCGCACTGGGGAACACTGTCGTCATCAAGCCCGCAACGGACACGCCGATTACCGGCGGGCTCCTGCTGGCCGACATTGCCGAGGAAGCCGGCCTCCCGGACGGCGTCGTCAACGTCGTCACGGGCCACGGCTCCGACATCGGCGACCGGATGGCCGGCCATCCGACCGCCCGCGTGATGTCGTTCACCGGGTCGACGGCAGTCGGCAGGTCTGTGGCCAGTCAGGCCGGGGACGCGCTCGCGCTCCCGGCGCTTGAACTCGGTGGGAACGGACCGTTCGTCGTCACCGAGGACGCCGATATCGAGGCAGCCGCCAAGGCCGGCTCTGTCGGCGCGTTCGGCCATCAGGGACAGGTGTGTATCTCGATTAACCGCCACCTCGTCCACGAGGATGTCTACGATAAGTACGTCGAGAAGCTCGTCGAACACGCGGAGTCACTGACTATCGGGAACCCGCTGGACGAGGACGTGGAGTTCGGTCCGATCATCAACGAGAGTCAGGTCGACCAGCTTACCTCGTTCATCGAACAGACTGTCGATGCCGGCGCGACGCTGGAAACGGGCGGCGAGGTCGAGGACCTGTTCCTCGAACCGACCGTCCTCTCGGGGTGTACCAACGATATGTCCGCGGCGTGCAACGAGCACTTCGGCCCCGTCGCTCCAGTCATCCCCTTCGAGTCCGACGAGGAAGCTGTCGAACTCGCAAACGACACCGAGTACGGCCTCGCTGCAGGCGTGTACAGCGACGATATCGAACACGGGCGGTCCATCGCCGACCAGATCGACGCCGGGATGGTCCACGTCAACGACCACCCGATTCAGGACGAACCCAACGCCCCGTTCGGCGGGATGAAAAACTCCGGCCTCGGCCGGTACAACGGCGAGTGGATCATGGACGAACTGACCGAGACCAAGTGGATCTCCGTCCAGCACGAAGAGCGCGACTACCAGCTGCTCTAAGCCAGTCGATTCGGGGCCACGGCAGTAACCCACAACAGCGGCTCGGTGTCTCCGGGAACACGAAACTTATGCCCGCTTTCGGCTAGCATCGCCTATGGATACGCCGCGACCAAGCGACCGTTCAGCGGAACCGGTCACCGTGGATTCGATAGCACATGACCTCCGGACGCTGGGTCTCGAACGCGGGGAAACAGTACTGGTCCACGGGTCGCTGTCCGAGCTGGGATGGGTCTGTGGTGGCGCACCAGCGGTGGTAGACGCCCTGCAGCGTGTCGTCACCGAAAGCGGGACGGTAGTGATGCCAACGCACTCACCCGGCAACAGGGACCCCGATAATATGGGGAACCCACCAGTCCCAGACTCGTGGGCCGACACAATTCGCGAGCAGTTCCCACCGTACCGACCAGCAGTGACGCCAACGCAGGGAATGGGTGCAATCGCCGAGTGTTTTCGCACGTATCCAGCTGTCCACCGGAGCGACCACCCACAGCATTCATTCGCCGCATGGGGGACCGACGCCGAGGCCATCGCTGGCGGGCACGCCTACGACTACTCGCTCGGGGAAGCCTCACCGCTGTCAGCGGTCTACGACCGTGCCGGGAGAGTCCTGTTTCTTGGAACCTCACATGCGACAAACACCTCGCTGCACCTCGCTGAGTACCGCGCCGATATCGACGCCGACACGACAAAACACGCCAGTGCCGTACTTGCTGAGGGCGAGCGCGAATGGCGCCAGTGGACGGACATCGAACTCACCGATACGGATTTTCAGGCCTGCGGCGATGCGTTCGAGCGTGCACACCCCAGCGCCGTCGAGACGGGGACTGTCGGCGTCGGCGAGTCGAAACTCCTCACACAACAGCCGATGGTGGACTTCGCTGTCGAGTGGCTGACAGCAAATCGTTCGTAGGTATCAGCGACCACGGAGCAGTGCCGGCGTGTCTCAGAACTCGTCGATAACGGGGATGCCGACCGTCTCGTACTCACCCATCGACGAGAGAGTGGCCGGCACGTCTTCGAGTGCGAGCGTCTCCCCGACGATCTGAGAGGGGTCGAGCGTCCCGGCGTCGATGAGCCGGAACAGTTCGTCGTAGCGAACCGGCGGCATCCCGTAGGAGCCGTGGAAATCGATTTCCTGCAGGGTCATCGTATCCACCGGAAGCGAGATTTCCCCGGCCTCCTCGTCAGTCGTGAGCCCGACCTGCACGTGGGTGCCCTGCTTGCCCAGCGAGCCAACAGCGTTGCGACAAGTCTCCGGGATACCCAGCGCGTCGATTGCCACATCGGCCCCGCCGTCCGTGACTGCGTGAACCTCACCGGGGACGTTGTCCGCCTCGGCAGCGTTGATTGTCGCCGCCGCGCCGAGGTCCCGCGCCCGGTCGAGTTTGCGGTCCTGGACGTCGACCGCAATCGGTTCGGCCCCGAGCGCATCGGCGATATGGACTGCCGAGAGCCCAACGCCGCCACAGCCGTGGATCGCGACGGCGTCGCCCGGCCTGAGGTCCGCCCGGTCGGTCAGCGCGTGGTATGCCGTCATGAACCGACAGCCAAGCCCAGCCATCTCGGTGAAGTCGACTGCGTCCGGCAGCGTGACGCAGTTGAAGTCGGCTTCGCGGACAGGGAACGCCTCGGCGAACGCTCCCGGTGCGGCGTCGAGGAATCCGAGCGGCATCGATGTCTCGCAGATATTAGCGTGCCCGCGCTGGCAGTACTGGCACGACCCGTCGCCGAGGTGGAACGGGACCGTAACGCGGTCCCCCTCGGAGAACTGTTCGACGTCCGCGCCCACGTCGGCGACGATCCCAGCCGGCTCGTGTCCCAGAATCTGCCCGGGACCGGTCTGGATGCCGAACCATTCCCAGTCCCCCTGCCAAGCGTGCCAGTCGCTCCGGCAGACTCCACAGGCTTCGGTCTCGATGACGACCTGATCCGGCTGGGGCTCCGGATAGGGCACATCCTGAATCGTGAGCGGTTCGCCGTGCTCCTCGATGACAGCTGCTCGCATACCACAATAGTCACAGGACTATCATAAATACCTATCCACGGGCAGACCTGTTGTGGCTGGCTCAGTGGCGGTGGCTGCACGGTATCGAGAACGCCGCCGTCGAAACGATACCTGACAGCCAGAACGCTCTGCCACGGTATGGCCGAGTTACGTCGCCGGAGCGTTCTCGGCGACGGTTTCGATGACCGACTCGTCGACGTACTCGTCACGGAGCGTCTGCTTGGAGAACTTCCCGGTCGCACCCTTGGGAATCCCGTCGACCAGACGGATGGCGTCGGGGACCCACCACGACGGATACGACTCGGCGACGAGGTCTTTAATTTCCTGCCGGAGCGCGGCTTCGTCGGACACAGCATCGCGTGTAACGACGAACGCGGCGGGGCGTTCGTCCCACCGTTCGTGGGGGACAGGGACAACGGCGGCTTCGACGACCTCGTCGTGACCCATAACCGCGTTTTCGACCTCGACGCTGGCGATCCACTCGCCGCCGCTCTTGACGAGGTCGTCCATCCGGTCGACTACGTCGACGTACCCCTCCGGACTCACCCGGACAATGTCACCGGTCTTGAACCAGCCGTCGTCGGTGACGGCCTGTTCGGTCGCGTCGGGGGCGTTGTAGTACTCCTGTGTGACCCACGGGCCACGCATCCAGAGTTCGCCCAGCGACTCGCCGTCCCAGGGTACTTCCTCGCCGTCGGTGTTGACGACTTTGAACTCCAGTCCGGCAATCGGAAGCCCCGCGGAGTGGCTCCGCAGGTCGAACAGCTCCTCCTCCGGAAGGTCCGCCAGCCCGGGCTTTGGCTCGTAGGCGTGGGTGACCGGCGACGTTTCGGTCATACCGTAGCCGGAGATGAGGTCCACGTCGAACTCCTGCTTGTAATCCTCCATCAGTGACCGCGGCGTCGCGGACCCGCCGCTGGTGAAGTACCGAACCGACGAGAAGTCCACGTCGCTCTCGCGGGCGTACTCGAGCAGGTCCATGAAGACGGTCGGGACCGCTGCGGAGACAGTCACGTCCTCTTCCTCGATAAGTTTCGCCAGGTCCTCGGCCGACGGGTTCGGCCCGGGGAGGACCGTCTTGGCTCCGGCAGCGATAGTCGTGAACGGGCGACACCAGCCGCTGACGTGGAACATCGGGACGTACGTCAGTTCCACGTCGTCGGTCTTGATACCGGCCTCGCTGGTCATCAGCGACATGACCTGCGTCCAGTACATCTTCTGGGTGTACTCGACGCCTTTGGGCTTGCCTGTTGTCCCGGACGTGTAGCACATCCCCGCCGGCTGGTCCTCGGGCAGTTGCGGGAAGGAGTAATCGGGGTCGCCGTCGGCGATGAACGATTCGTAGTCGACGACCGGCTCCAGCGACGTTTCGGGGACGGTGTCACCCATCACGATGTACTGCTCGACGGAATCAAAGGCCTCCTCGTCGTAGGCCCCTTCCAGCTTTTCCAGCATGACGGGGTCGACGATGAGAATCTCGTCCTCGGCGTCGGCCACGATGTGCTGGATGTGCTCGTCGGGCAGGAGGAGGTTAATCATGTGGACCTGCGCGCCCATGCAGGCGACGCCGTAGTAGGCCTCCTGATGCCAGTGGTTGTTCCAGGCGAACGTCCCGACCCTGTCGCCACGTTCGATACCTGCCTGTTCGAGGGCCGAAGCCAGCTTCCGCACGCGCTCGGCGTACTCCGCTATTGTGTATCGGTGAATCCCCTGATGTGTCCGCGAGACGATCTCGCTGTCGGGGAACACGTTTTCGCCACGCCACAGGAATGACCGGAGGTTGAGTGGTGCACCACCTGGCATACTCCGTGTCAACACACACCGATATGTTAAAACTAGCCCTGCTCGCTGTGGTAACTCTTGACGTGCCACCCACAGTTCGTGGCCAGCGCTGTCTGAAACTGTGAACCAGCGGTAAATTTATACCGGAACCATGTGAAGCGACCCCATGCAGCGACAACGGAGTGATATCCAGTGAGCGAGTCCGTACTGCTCTCCATCACCGACGGCATCGCCACGCTGACGCTGAACGAACCGGAAACGCGGAACGCACTCACACAGCCCGTATACGACGCCTTGGAGCGCCACCTCGATACCATCGAGACTGCGTCCGATGTTCGGTGTGTCGTCATCGAGGGCACCGGCGAGTCGTTCTCGGCCGGCGGCGACATCGAGGGAATGAGCGAGCGGCTCACGAACGACGACCCGACCGACGACGCCGTCAGCGAACTGGCTCGTCGGACCCGCGACACCATCGCCAGAGTCGTCGCACTGCCGGTCCCGACCGTCGCAAAGGTCGACGGGTCGGCCGTCGGGGCCGGCGCGAACCTCGCTATCGCCTGTGACATCCAGCTGGCGAGCGAGTCGGCCAGCATCGGTTTCGTGTTCCGGCAGGTCGGCCTCAGCGTCGATGCCGGCACATCGTATCTGCTTCCCCGCATTGTCGGGACGAACGTCGCAAAGGAACTCGTATTCACTGGCGAGATACTGGATGCCGAGCGAGCCGCAGAACTGGGCCTGTTCAACCACGTCTACGATGCCGCGTCGTTCGAGTCCGAAGTCGAGGCGACCGTCAGCCGTATCGCCAATGGGCCCACCATTGCCCTCCGGCACTCGAAGCGGCTGCTTCAGGACGGTCTGGAGAAGTCCTTCGACCGCGCCCAGCGCGACGAGGCAACGGCACAGGGCATCGTCTTCGAGACGGCCGACCATGAGGAGGGTGTCGAGGCGTTCCTGACCGACCGCCGACCGGAGTTCGTCGGACGGTGACACGACCCGCAGTTTTTCATGACACGGAGCCAAATCAGACACTATGACTGAACACAGCAGCGACTACTACCAGCGGCTGGTCGACGAAAGTGCGCTCGAAGAATTTCTCACAAGGGAAATAGGCCCGGCCGAGACATTCGACGTTGCGCGCCACGAGCAGGGCCACTCCAACGAGACGCTGTTTGTCACCTGGGGCGACCGAGAGCTGGTCGTCAGGCGGCCCCCGCCGGGCCAGACCGCCGAGACAGCCCACGACGTGTTGCGGGAGTATCGCGTCATCGACGCGCTGCAGGACACAGCCGTCCCGGTCCCGCCGACGGTGACGGCCTGTGACGACCAGACGATCATCGGCAGCGATTTCTACGTCATGGCCCGCGTCGAGGGGACCGTCATCCGAGACGACGAGCCGGCGCGCTTCGGGAGCGACGACGCCCGGGCGGCAGTCGGCACCGAGCTGGTCGACACCCTCGCGGCCATCCACGAGGTAGATCCCACAGCCGTCGGCCTATCCGACCTCGGCCGTGCGGACGGGTATGCGAAGCGGCAGGTCGCACGCTGGGGGAAACAGCTGGCCTGGGCGTTCGAGCGGACGGCCGAATCCCGCACCATCCCTGAACTGGAGCGGGTTGGCTCGTGGTTACAGGACGAGTGCCCTGACGGCCACCCCAAGACACTCGTGCATGGCGATTACAAGCTCGATAACGTGATGTTCGGCCCCGGTGACGACCCGGAGCTCGCCGCCGTCTTCGACTGGGAGATGGCGACGCTGGGTGACCCACGGGCCGACCTCGGCTGGCTGCTCTCGTACTGGCGCGACGCCAAGGACCCCGAGCCGGAGATCCCCGACCTCGCCATGGAGTTCATCGAAGCACCGGGCTACCTGACCCGGACGGACCTGGTTGACCGCTGGGAAGCCCAGACCGGCCTGACGTTTGAACACGAGCGGTTCTATCGGACGCTCGCCGTGTACAAGCTCGCCGCCCTTGGTGAGATGTTCTACCGCCGCTATCTGGAGGGCAACGCCGACGACCCGTTCTACCCGCTGATGGAGGACCGCGTCCCCGCGCTGGCCAACCGTGCGGTTCGGATTATTGAGGGCGACGAACCGCTCTAACAGAGACAAAATAAGCGCCGATTTTCGTGTCGAAGTCCCCGTAGATGGCATCGGAGTCCTCATACACAGCCCACCGGGCTTTCTGGCTGGGAATAATCCTCGTCGTCCCACGAGACACAGTCGATACTATGGGGATGATTGATATGTGTTGCAACAGACACTACACGTATGCGAGCTGACCAGCCAGAGATAGCGACAGTTGCAGTGCTCGGTGCGGGAACGATGGGCCACGGCATCGCCGAGGTCGCGGCAATCGCCGGCTACGATGTCGTGCTGCGTGACATCGATGCGGCCATCGTCGAAGACGGCTACGACGAAATCGAGTGGTCGCTCGAAAAGCTCGCCGAGAAGGGACGACTCGACGAGGACCCCGACGACGTGGCGGCGCGGGTCGCGACGACGACCGATCTTGAGGCGGCAGTGAGCGACGCGGATCTGGTCATCGAGGCCGGCCCGGAACAGCTCTCGGTGAAACAGGACATCTTCGAATCCGTCGACGCCGCAGCGCCCGCGGATGCACTGTTGGCGACGAACAGCTCCTCGCTGTCCATTACAGAGATTGCCGCAGCGACGGAACGGCCGGACTCGGTGCTGGGACTGCACTTCTTCAATCCGCCGGTGAAGATGGACCTCGTCGAAGTCATCTACGGCAAGGCAACGACCGACGAGACAGCCCAGCGCGGCTACGAGTTCATCGAATCGCTCGGCAAGACGCCGATATACGTCCGCAAGGACGTGCGTGGGTTCGTCGTCAACTCCGTCCTCGGGCCGTTCATGAGCGAGCCGGCCTGGATGGTCTCGGCGGGCGAGGCGACCATCCGGCAGGCCGACGCCGCGATGGTCCACGAGCGGGGCTACCCGATGGGCCCGTTCGAACTCGGCGACCTGACCGGCATCGACATCGGCTACCACGTCCGGACGGAGGCCGGGAGGCCGGTCCCGCCCATCATGGCGGAGAAAGTCGAGAACGGGAACCTTGGCCGCAAGACCGGCGAGGGCTACTACGACTACGACGACGGGGACGGCTCGGACTACGTCCCTGAAGACAGCGAGGGGTTCGACCACCGCCGCGTCGAGGCAGTGATGGCGAACGAGGCCGCAAAGCTCGTCGGCGACGACGTGGCGACGGCGGAGGCCATCGACACGGGGATGCGACTCGGGGCCGGGTTCCCGGAGGGGACCTGCCGCCGGGCCGACGACATCGGTCTCGACACCGTCCTCGAAAAGCTCCGGTCGCTCTCCGACGAACACAGTGACGACCGCTACGAGCCGGCCGACTACCTCGTCGAACTCGTCGAGGCCGGCCACACCGGCACGGAAGCGGGCCGGGGCTTCCACGAATACAGCACCGGCGACCGGCCGGGCGACTACCACACCATCAACTGGGAACTCGACGACGATGGCCTGCTGGAAGTGGAACTCGACCGCCCGTCGCGGATGAACGCTATCAGCGAAACCCTCGCGGACGAGGTTGTTGACCTGCTCTCGTCGGTCGATGATGACGAAGTCCGGGCCGTCGTGTTCGAAGGGGCCGGCGACCGCGCCTTCTCTGCCGGGGCCGACATCTCCGGCTTTGCGGACCGCGACCCCGCACAGACTTCGGAACCGACGGAAGTGTTCACGACCGTCGCGGAGTATCCCCGACCGACGCTGGCGCGCATCGACGGCTACTGTCTCGGCGCGGGGCTGGAACTCGCCCTTGCCTGTGACCTCCGGTTAGCGACAACCAACTCGGAGTTCGGTTTCCCCGAAATCACGCTCGGCCTGCTTCCCGGCGGCGGTGGGACACAGCGCGCGATCCGAATGTTGACCGACGCCCGGGCGAAGGAACTCGTGTTCCGCGGCGAGCACATCTCCGCCGAGCGGGCGGCCGACTGGGGACTCATCAACCGGACCGTCGACGCCGACGAGTTCGATGACGTGGTCGGGGAGTTCGTCGATGACCTCGTTTCAGGGCCGCCGATTGCCCTGCGGAAGGCCAAGCGCGTGATGAACGAGGGGGCCGACGAGAATCTCGACGCCGGCCTCGAAATGGAGAGCCAGGCCTTTGCGCTCCTGTTGACCACTGACGACGCAGCGGAAGGGACGGCGGCCTTTGCAGCCGACCGCGAACCGGAGTTCGAGGGAGAGTAGCGGCCGTTGCCGCTGACGGCTCTGCCCTACTCGCGGTAGCGACGCACCGGCTCCAGTTCCTCGCTGTCCACGTCCTCGAACGCCTCGCGGGCGATGGTCCGAAGATGGACCTCGTCGGCCCCGTCGACGATGCGGAACGTCCTGACCAGTTCGTAGAAATCCGCCAGCGGGAGGTCCCGGCCGATGCCGTTGCCGCCACAGAACTGGACGGCGGTGTCGATGGCGTCCTGCGTCGCCCGCGCGGCGAACACTTTGCTCATCGACACCTCGACGCGGGCTTCATTGCCGGCGGCGATGGCGTCTGCGGCGGCCCGGACCAGCGCCCGCGCGGCCTGAATCTGTGTCTCCTGTTCAGCGATTTCAAAGCGGACGTGCTGTTTGTCGGCCACGGAGTCGCCGAAGGCCTGCCGTTCGGTGGTGTAGGCCTTGGCGATGGACAGCGCCCGTTCGGCCATCCCCGAGAAACGCATACAGTGGGTGAGTCGCGCCGGGCCGAGCCGTTGCTGGACGTGCTGGAAGCCGTTGCCTTCCTCGCCCAGCAGGTGTTCTTCGGGGACGCGAACGCCGTTGAACTCGATTTCGGCGTGGCCCTTCGGGTCACCCTGGCTGCCCATATGCGGGACGTTCCGAACGATGTCCACGCCGTCGGCGTCGGCCGGGACGATGAACACTGAACACCCTTCATACGGGTGCACGTCCTCGTCCGTCCGGGCAAAGACGAGCAGGATGTCGGCGTCGACGCCACCGGTCGTCCACCACTTGTGGCCGTCGATGACCCACTCGTCACCCTCCTTCTGTGCCGTGGTGCGTATCATCTTCGGGTCAGAGCCCGCGCCCTGCATCGGCTCGGTCATCGCAAAGCCCGACTGAATCTCACCCTCGACGAGCGGGTCGAGGTACTCCGATTTCTGGAGGTCAGTCCCTTGCATCTCCAGCAGGTGCATATTCCCCTCGTCGGGCGCGTCGACGCGCATCGCAAGTGGACCGAGCAGACTCCGACCGGCTTCTTCGAACGTCGGCAACACGTCCCGGAAGTCATAGCCCATCCCGCCGTGCTCTTCAGGAATCTGTGGGGCGTACACGTCGTACTCCCGTGCGGCAGCGCGGAGGTCACGGACTGTTGCATCGGAGATGGCCGTCCCGCCCGCGAGTTCTCGCTCCCGCGGAATGACGACCTCGTCGATCAACGCTCGGGCACGCTCGGCGAGCGCAGTCGCGGCCTCGGAATCGGTGAACGATATCATGGCACATTCTCGTTCTCGCACGTCGACATCATAAGTGTTGGAGCACAGCGAACGCGTGGTCGGTTGTTTATTTCCCGGCGCTGTGCTCCGACACGCCCACCGCGACGCATCCGGGAGACGCCGGGCGTCGGCGGTAGTTTCATACCCGGGCCAGTCCAAGCCGCTGCCGTGAGCGAGAGTCCAGACGTTGAGGCCGTCTTCTGGGACATCGGGGGCGTCATCCTTCGGATGGCGTCCGTCCGGGCGGCCCACCGCGAGTTTGTCGACCGCCTGTGTGCCGAGTACCCGGCGACTGGGGATTCCGACGCGGCCCTCGAACAATGGCGGGATGTCCTCGGAGCGTACTTCGGTGAACGCGAAGGGACAGCGTTCCGGCCAGCCCGCGAGGGCTACCGGCGGGCAATCGATGAGATTCTGACAGTCAGTCCCGAGAAAACCGAGTGGGAAGCACTGTTTCAGGAAATCCGTACCGAACAGGTCGAGCCCAACCCCGACGCCGTCGCGGCCATCGAGGACTTGGCAGACGCGCCGCTCCATCAGGGCGTCATCAGCGATGTAGACGACGACGAGGGCAAGGAACTGTTGCGGACCTTCGGCGTCTGGGACGCGATGGATTCGTACACCGCTTCGGAGGCCGTCGGTCGAACCAAGCCTGACCCGGCGATGTTCGAAACGGCGCTTGGGAAGGCCGGGGTCGAACCGGCACAGGCCGTGATGGTCGGTGACCGCTACGAGCACGATATGGACGGCGGGACACGGGCCGGGTTGTGGACGGTCGCCTACGGGGCCGAGGACGGACCCGCCGTGGATATCGCCTTCGACGACCTCCGAGAGCTGCCGGACTGGCTTGGCGTCTTGGAGTGAAACTGCGGCTTCGACCGTCGGTACTGGAACTCCCCGCGCTCAGATGTCAGGCGTCTCTTCGAGCCGTGGGACGCCGGCGGCGGTGATGGTCTGACCGACGATGTACGACGACGCCGGGCTGGCAAGGAACAGCGCGATGTCGGCGATTTCCTCCGAGAGGCCGATACGCCGCTCGACGGCCTCACGGTCGATGTTGTCGGCGCTGACGCCCATCTGTGACTCCACGCCCGGCGTGGCGACGAACCCCGGCGCGATGCAGTTGATTCGGATGTCTCGGTCAGCCCACTCCGCCGACAGCGTGGACGTGAGATTGCTGACGCCGGCCTTGGCAGCCCCGTAGTGGCTCATATACGGCGCGCCCTGTTCCCCGGCGACGCTGGAGAGATTGATGACCGTCCCACCGCCGTCCGCGGCCAGCGCGTCCCCGGCCGCCTGTGTGCAGTGGTAGGTCCCGTGAAGGTTGATGTCGACGATGGTTTTCCAGCCGTTCTCGCTGATGTCGTCGAACCCAGACATGAAGCTCGCGCCGGCGTTGTTCACGAGCACGTCCAGTCCGCCGAACTCGTCGACGGTCGCTTCCACCAGCGCCTCGACGGCCTCGCGGTCTGTCACGTCGCATTCGATAGCGACCGCCTCACCGGGCCGGTCGCTATCGTTGATTTCGTCGGCCACCGGTCCGACGTTGTCCTGCTCGCGCGAGCAGACAACCACGTCGGCCCCGTCGGCCGCGAACTCCTCTGCGATTGCCCGGCCGATGCCGCTCGATGCACCCGTGATAATCGCCCGCTGATTCTCCAGGCGAAACCGCTCCGTGTGTGGCTTTGACATCGCATCAGACATCTCGGGCATCCGCAATAAAGCTACGTCCTGCGTGCTCTCTGCCGGGTTCCGTTGAATATAGTTGAACAGTCAGAGCAGCCTGTAACCGCTACGTCTCCCTGTGGCAGTGCCGAGAGTAACCGGCGAGCCCCGATAGCATTAACACCGGTGCGGGACACGGTGACAATGTGTATGTCCAGCAACAGTAGCAGACTGCAGTCCCGGGGCCAGCGGGTGCGAACGCGGCAGTGGCGACTCGACCAGCAACCGAAGCGCTGTCCCACGAGCACCTGCGGGAGCCGGTAAGATGGCCGGCGAGTTCGACACGGTCGATGTTGGCGATAGCTTCACCACCTCAGGACGAACCATCACCGAGGCCGACGTGGTCAACTTCGCGGGTGTCAGCGGGGACTTCAACCACCTCCACACGAACGCAGAGCGGATGGCCGACTCGGGGTACGGTGAGCGTATCGCCCACGGCGCACTGGTGTTTTCAGTCGTCACTGGCCTCCTGTGGCAGGCCCGTGACGAGGCCGAAAAGCGGCACATGGTCGCGTTCTACGGTATCGACCGGCTTCGGTTCATCAAGCCGGTGTTCCTGGGAGAGACCATTCACGTCGAGGCCGAGATTGTCGACACCGAACGGCGGGACCACCCGGTTGCGACGGGTGTCGTCCGAACCGAAGTCACCGCCGTGAATCAGGCCGACGACGCTGTCTTTTCGGCCGAGTTCCTGACGCTCCGGCGGTAGGCCGACTGTCGAATCAGTGGCAGCGTCGGCAGTCCGTCTATCGTGGCCTCACAGCACGCGGTCGGCGATGATGTTCTTCTGTATCTCGCTGGTCCCCTCGTATATCTTGGTGATTCGGGCATCCCGATAGTACCGCTCGACGTTGTGGTCGGTGACGTAGCCGGCCCCACCGTGGACCTGAATCGCCTCGTCAGCCACGTCGACGGCGTGTTCGCTGGCGAACAGCTTTGCCATGCTGGCCAGCTTTGTCGCCACATCGAGGTTGCCCGAATCGATGGCGCTGGCGGCACGATAGGTAAGCGACCGCGCAGCCTCGACGTTGGTGGCCATCTCCGCAACCTTGTGTTCGATGGCCTGGAACTCGCTGATCGGCTGGCCGAACTGCTCGCGCTCGTTCGCGTACTCGATAGAGTCGTCGATGGCGGCCTGAGCGGTGCCGACGGCTTGCGCGGCGACATTCGCTCGCCCGCTCGCGAAGAAGTCCATCAGTTGGTAGAAGCCAGCGCCCGCTTCTCCGATGAGGTTCTCCTCGGGCACGCGAACGTCGTCGATGATGATTTCGGCCAGATCCGACGCGCGGATGCCGAGCTTGTTGTCGATTTTCTCGGCCTGCAGGCCGTCGGTGTCCGTCGGCACGAGGAACGCGCTGATGCCCTCGTGGCCGGCGTCGGGGTCAGTCTTGGCCATCACGACCATCACGTCGGCGACAGTTCCGTTCGTAATCCACATCTTATTGCCGTTAAGGACCCAGCCGTCGCTGTCGCGTTCGGCGTAGGTCTCGATACCAGCCACGTTCGAGCCATGGGCGGGTTCGCTGATGGCGCTGGCACACGCCGACTCGCCGCTGGTGATCTTCGGCAGCCACTTCTCTTTCATCCACTCGTCGCCGTACTTCTGAATCATGCTCGACCCGAAGCCACGGGAGCCGATGGCGCTCCCGATGCCCGGGTCGGCCCGCCAGAGTTCCTCGGTGACGACGACGCCAGTGAGGCTGTCCATCCCCGCGCCGCCGTACTTCTCGGGGACTTCCGGCGCGATGAGGTCGTACTGTGCCGCCTGCTCCATCAGTTCCGCCGGGTAGCGTTTCTCCCTATCGCATTCCTTTCCGAGCGGCTCGATTTCGTTCTCGCCGAATTCGCGCACCGCTTCTCGGACTGCCGTCTGCTCGGCCGTCAAGCTAAACGCCATATTCGATGTGTGACGGCCACCCAAATATAGATTTGGCCGTGTGCCATCACAGCAGGTACTCCCGTGGAACGTGGTCTGACCGCTGAAAGACCCCGTACAGTAGCAGCAATAACAGAAGGATTGCCACACAAGCCCCCACTGTCGTGACCCAACAGGCATCGTTCTCCCAATGGCTGTCGTCTGTAAACGGAACGTTCTGCGATGCGGAGTTCCATATACTGGAACAATCGCTGTAGTGCGACACAGTCGGCCACTCACGGCCTTTCAGTTCGTTTTCGCGAGAATCGGAATGAGAAGAATAATAGCCGTACTTTTGTTATCCGGTAGCCAGCAGTACGGGTGGGAACTACCCCGACTGGACAGCCAGACTAAGTCGCTAAGTCGGCATCCCGTTGAATTACTCTGTGGTATTGGTATAGATGCCGTGTGTCTGGTCGCACCACAGCGGAGCTATCGGTATCGTTCTGTTTACTGAAACAGGCATACGGGGAACACTGTCCTCTGACGCAGGAAAGATAGTTGCAAAACCCTACGAGTATCCTTGGATATGGGGATATATATTCAGATGAGTCTACCTTGTTTTTGAATAGAGCAAGTAAGGACACAAATATCACAGTACTATTCTACCTTGTGGAATAAAAATTCATAAACATATTATTTAGATGGACTACGTCTAATGCGAAAATGCAGAGTCACAACTGTTTTGCAGAGAAACGGGTAGAAGATACACACGTTGTTCCGAATATAGAAACGTATTTCTGCAAGTGTGCATATATTCACTCCTATGGGAGACGAAGAAGACATCGAAGACGAGGCCGTGTCCGTATCGATGGAGATATCGGGGAATTACGACGAAGTCATGTCGAAACTGGCGACAGAAGACGAAGGCTCGACGTCGCTCGTCTCGCTGCTCGACGACCTCGAACAGTTGCTCGACACAGTGGTCCGGATGGACGGTGGGACACGCAGCGCAATCGCCCAGCAACTGCCCGAGGATATGACCGTCTCCTTCGATGCCCAGGCGGTCGTCGATACGCTTCAGGTGCTCGAACGCTACGACCTTGTTGTCCTCGAAGGCAACACCTGGAAGCCAGGCCCGAAACTTACCACCGAGGAATAAGAGCCATCACGGCGGGTCCGACATGGGCCGGCTTGTCTCACACCGGGACGGCGTGTGACGTACCACAGTCCGGCCGGTAGCGGTTGGCTAGTCCGTCGCAAACGGACAGTAACGGCCGAAGTCGACGGCTATAACGCCCACCGGAGTACCGGTTGCGATGTTCAACGGAGTAGGTCCGGTCGCCGTGGAGGAAGTTCAGTAGCGGCTTCCTGCTGCCCAGTTCACCGATGGTCGCCAGATAAAGAGCCGTATAACAAACATCGGATAGCGCAGACCACTGTATGCGAGCACATTGGGTGCTCGTACTCTCCCGACGCCCACCGTCTCATGCTCCCCTGTACGGGACGGTTTCACGCCGGGTTTGCCCACCCGGCGTTGGTCCGTGATACGTCTGTCCGACAGTTACAGACCCCTTACAGGTCCGTGCTGAGACGGATCTGGTCTTCGGTGATAGTGTCGACGGCGTCGGTCTGCAGCGGGTAGCCGTCATCGGCGTCGGTGTCCTCCCAGCCGAGCTTCGTCAGGAGCGTCGTTTTTAGCCCGGGGTCCGGGTCAACGTAGGCGGTGCCGTATCTGTACCCGCTAACGATGCCGATTTCGTTGCCGGTACTCGTGACAACTGTCTTGCCGACGTCGTCGTCGGTCAGTTGGATCGTAGACATTGCAGTCGTCGCTACCGGCGGGACGCGCATCACCGACGTGCTTGCACATGCAGCCGCTGGCCGGGCGATGAGACGCTCATGTGGCTACCGACCCGTAATAGTCAACGAAAAGACATACCAGCGTGCCACTCCCAGTTCGGGTATCTATGCCCACCATCGTCTCCGGGACGGTTCCGGCCAGCGATTTGGCGCTCAATCACTCGCTGGAACAGTTACCGGAGCTGCAGTTCGAAATCGAGCGGATCGTCACGAGCGGTGACGATGCACTCATGCCGATGCTGTGGGTCCGCGGGAGTCAGCGCGAGGACATCGAGCAGACACTCGAAGCGGACCCCTCCGTTGACAACGTCGAACTGCTGGGCGACTTTGAGGACGAGTGGCTGTTCAGGATGGAATGGGTCGACCACGTCGACCTCATCGTCCAGATGCTCACGAACTCGGAGGCGACGATTCTCGATGCCGTGGGCCATGGGACCGCCTGGAAGCTGCGCGTGCTGTATCCGCGTCGGTCGCTGTTCTCCAAGACTCACGACTTCTGTGCAGAGCACAACCTCGCATTCGAGGTCTCCTCGATCCGGGAACTCGACGAAGACCCGGCCGGCCGCTACGGACTTACCTCAGCCCAGTACGAGATCCTCGCCGAGGCGTCCGACCGCGGCTACTTCGAGGTGCCCCGCGAGGTGGATTTAGCGGAACTCGCCGACGCGCTGGGTATAACACACCAGGCAGCCTCCGAGCGGCTCAGACGCGCGACCGACGCCCTCGTCGAGGACGTACTGTTTGTCGACTTTGACTGATGGCCCGGACTGTGCGTCGTTACCGGTGCTACGTTTCCCCGCTTGCAGACCGACGGCGGCGGGAGAGGTAGGCACCGAGTGCAACGAGCCCGAAGGCCAGCGTCCGGCGAGACCGGAGTCGACTGCTGGAGCCTGAACGCGAGCCGACTGGTTTGTTGTCCCCGGCGGACGACATCGACTGGTCAGCGTCCGTGCTGTCCGACAGGTCCGTTTTGGCGCGTCTCGACGCAGTCGTGGCCGCTTTTCCAGGTTCGACGTTTCCGCCCCCGGTCTGAGCCGCGTTTGCGAGCGCCTCCTGGACGGCTTCTCTGACTGGGCGTTTGATGGCTTGTTCCGCCCTGGACTGCAGACGCCCGGCGATCCGAGGCCGCAGTGACGATGATTCGCTCATGTGGCGACTGAATAGACCGGGGGAAACAGGAGGAAGCTACTGCCTGCCAATGCAAGACCCGACGTGGCTGTCCACAGGTGCTACCAGTCCAGCGTCGCGTTAACGACGACACCGAGCAGCAACACGATAGCGGCCAGATACAGCGCCGTGACGAACAGGAGCAGCGCACCGAGGTAGCCGTATGCCGCGTACCGACCGGCAGTCCCGGCGTAATAGAAAAATCCGACTTGGATGGTGATCCAGCCCGCCGCGGCAAACAGCGCTCCCGGGGCGACGTGTGTAAGCGAGGTTTTGACGGGTGGCAGAACGTAGTATATCGGGACGAACGCGACACCGAGGGCGGCAAACGCAGCGACGTTGCCGACCAGCGTCGGATACGGGACCTGAAACTTGACGTACGTAAGTGCGACGCTAGTGGCCGACAGAAAGACGACAGCACCGAGGAGCACGCCCATCACGACTGCGCTACGGACAAGCTGGGCCGGCAGCGATATGTCCGTGACCTCGCCGTACACCTCGGTAAAGGCAACGGAGAGGCTGCGAAACACCTTGCTGCCGCTCCAGACGACCAACACCAGACTCAGGGTTCCGGTCGCCCCATGGCCGCGCGTGTTCTCAAGCAGTTCCGTCAGAATCACTTGGCCGTTCTCGGAGAGGACCGTTCGAAGCAGTTCCAGCAGCGTAACAGTGCCTCCAAACGTAGAGAGCGCAGCGAGCAAGAGCGCAAGCAGTGGAACGATCGATGCAATCGCATAGTAGGCAATGCTGGCCCCCATGAATGGGACGTTCTCATCACGGGCCGTCTGAACGATCTCGCGTCCGGTCACGAGACCACTCATCGGTGTCTGGGGCGCGTTCCGGTGATGGTGACTGTGATCGATAGCTGAGCGGTACTCACAGTACACGGGTCGCGAGCCACGGGAATAGAACGTCCGCCTGCGATGGCAGGCATTGTGTGACCCGGTGTCCGCCGACGACTGATGGGCAGTTCGGGGTGTGGACTACAGGGCAGATAATTGTCTGACGAATTCTCAGATTCTGACACGACGATAGCCGTGAAATGTCTGTATTCATATGTTTTCTGTGGCCAGAATGGTCAGATTTGGTATATGATTTCGGGGACACAAGCGGTACTCCAGATAGAAATCTAAGACAGATTTCGTTGCGTCAGTCGTTGTTTACCGCCGTGAAAAGTGTACGCAATCGTAAACGTTTACCGAGCGGCGACTACCAGCGATGGTGAACGTCCTCAAAGACGTACTCCTCGTAGATATCACGCACCGCGCCGTGGACCTGATTCGAGAGTGGGGCCATCTCACTGACCGCCGCGTTCGCCCGGACGTGGTCCGGTGAGGTGGAGCCGGGGATGACAGTCGACACTGCGTCGTGGTCCAGAATCCAGCGTAGCGCCATCTGGGCCATCGTCATTCGCTCGGGGACGTGCTCGCGGAGTTCGTCGACAGCGTCGAAGCCCGCGTCGACCGGGAGCCCGGCAAAGGTCTCACCGCGGTCGAACGCCTCGCCCTCAATGTTGAAGTTCCGATGGTCGCTCTCGGGGAACTCCATGTCCCGGGAGAGTTTGCCAGTCAGGAGCCCGGAAGCCAGTGGGACGCGGACGATGACGCCGATGTCGCGGCGCTTGGCTTCCTCGAAGAACCGCTCCGCAGGCCGCTGGCGGAACATATTGAAGATGATCTGGACCGTTTCGATTTCCGGGTACTCGATGGCTTTCAGCGCTTCCTCAACACGTTCGACGCTGACGCCGCAGTGAGCGACCTTCCCTTCGTCTTGCAGCCGCGAGAGGGCGTCGAACGTCTCGGGCTGATAGTAGGCGTCGGTCGGCGGACAGTGGAGTTGTAACAGTTCCAGCGTTTCGGTCCCGAGGTACTCACGCGAGCGGTCGACGTGCTCGGAGAGGTTGTGGTAGTTGTAGCGGTCGGCTGTATGTGGGTCGAGCCGGCGGCCGGCCTTCGTCGCGACGGTCACCTCGTCGCGGACCCCGCGTTCGTCCAGCACGTCGGCGATACGCTGCTCGCTGAAGCCGTCGCCGTACACGTCGGCGGTGTCGATGAAGTCGACGCCGGCGTCAAGCGCCGAACGAATCGTTTCCCGGCCCTCCTCCGCTGAGACATCACCCCAGTCACCACCGATGTTCCAGGTACCAAGTCCGACATCCGTCACGTCGTACCCCGTCGTTCCTAACTGTCGTCGGTTCACGTACGACCGTACCGTCGACAGTCACTTGGTGGCTGTGGTACACGGAGACACGCTGAGCAAAAAAGGGCAGTGTAGCCCGATAGCAGGCAGTCCGGTGGACGTGCCAACGTGGACGCCGGGGGCTACGTGAGCCACTTCGTCCGGCGGATGTCGTACCCACCGCAGTCCGGACACGAGTGGTACTGAACGTCGAACGACGCCCGGCACACCAAACAGGTGTACCGGCGTCTCGGTTCCTCCCCAGGGGACGCAGCGTTATCGAACAATCCCATCGACGACCACACGCCACCTTAGCAGTACGAGACTAAAAACAGGGTAGATTGTTCACACCTTTCACACCAGTGGCGTCTGGCGATTGTGATTATGGAGTAGGGTAGTGGCAGCCGGTGACTGGCAGCGTAGAAGTGATAACTAGTCTATACTTTTGCAGGAGAGAGACGATCCCAGCAGAAATGTGAGGCCGCCCCCTGACTAAGGGGTCGTGACCACTGATTTTAATGCCCAGTCACCGGGTACCCCAGGGTATGGATGCGGCACCCACTGTCGGGGAGTTGACACCGCCGGATCGAACGCTAATGGGTCCCGGCCCGAGCGACGTCCACCCGCGCGTGCTCAAGGCGATGAGTACGCCGCTGGTCGGCCATCTTGACCCCTCGTTCATCGAGATCATGGACGAGGTCCAGAACCTCCTCCGGTATACGTTCCGGACGGACAACAAGTGGACGATTCCGGTCTCCGGGACCGGTTCCGCGGCGATGGAGGCGGCCATCGGCAACGTCGTCGAGCCGGGCGATACGATGCTCGTCCCGACGAACGGCTACTTCGGCGACCGGATGGCAAGCATGGCCGAGCGCGCGGGCGGCGACGTCGTCACCGTCGACGCACCCTGGGGCCAGCCGCTCGACCCGGCAGCGGTCGAAGCGGCATTCGACGAACACAGCCCGGACGTGTTCGGGTTCGTCCACGCCGAGACCAGCACTGGCGTTCTCCAGCCGTCGGTGCCTGAACTCACTGACATCGCCCACGCAAACGACGCGCTGGTCATCGCTGACAGCGTGACCTCGCTGGGCGGCGTCGAACTCCGCGTCGACGAGTGGGGCATCGATGTGGCGTACTCCGGCCCGCAGAAATGCCTCTCCTGTCCACCGGGCGCGAGTCCGCTCACGCTCAACGACGACGCGATGGACAAAGTCCTTTCCCGCGAGTCCGAGGCCCGCTCATGGTATCTGGACATCTCCCTGCTGGAAGGGTACTGGGGCGATGAGCGCGCCTACCACCACACGGCCCCGATCACGAACGTGTATGCACTCCGTGAGGCGCTCCGACTCGTCGCCGAGGAAGGCATCGAAGAACGCTGGGACCGCCACCTGCGCGTCGCTGGCGCGCTGAAGGCCGGCGTCGAGGGCATGGGGCTGGAGATGAACGCCCCCGACGACTTCTGGCTCCCGAGTCTGAACACCGTCCGCGTGCCCGACGGCGTTGACGACGGCGCGGTCATCCAGTACCTGCTAGACGAGTACGACCTCGAAATCGCCAGCGGACTGGGTGCACTGGAAGGCGACATCTGGCGTATCGGCTGCATGGGCCATTCGGCCCGACGGCAGAACGTCAGCTATCTGCTTGCAGCGCTGGGTAACGCGCTCGGTGAGCAGGGCGCGGCCATAGACGTGGACGCTGGACTGGCGGCGATGAGCGAGCGCTTCTAACGCCACGCCAAGCCGACACCCGCAGTTCGATTCGAGATTCTGCAGGTCTATATTCAGCACCTTGTAGCCCCTCGGTTTTTGCTTTGTTTCGAGACCTGCGTCTACTGCTTCGAGCGCATCACAGCAGTACGGTTCATATCACCCGGTCGAGCTGGTCACGCAGACTGGCTTTCTTACCCTGCGGGAACATATGTCATGATTTAATTCAGTTGCACTAACATATCTACGTGTGATGTACAGTGTACTCATACCCGTCGACAGAGACGAAGCGCGCGCGTCGAATCAAGCGAGCTATGTTTCACAGCTCCCGGATGCCACTGACACCGTCGAGGCGACAGTGCTCTACGTGGTGCCCCCCGACGAATTCGCCGACGCTGCTGAGGTGGCGTTCGACGACATAGACGCTGCTGTCCAGGCGGCCAACCAACTGGAAGCGGCTGGCGTCTCGGTAACTCGAATGGTTGATGACGGCGGCGTTGCCCAACAGATCGTCCGTACCGCGACCGAACTGGACAGCGATGAGATCGTCGTCGGCGGACGCAAGCGATCGGGCGTCTCGAAAGTCTTGCTCGGTAGTACTGCACAGGACGTCCTGCTCTCAGCTGAGCGGCCGGTCACAATCACGGGCGAGAGCGTTGTCCTCGGCGACGGAATACGGCGAGTCCTCGTCCCAGTCGATACGAGCGAAGAGCGAGCACGGAACCAGGCTAAGTACCTGACTTCCCTTCCCAACATTCCCGATTCAGTCGAAGCAACGGTCCTCTTCGTATTCCCACATCAGGATTACAAGGGCGCTCCATCCCACGACTTTGAGGAGGTCGACGCCGCTGTCACTGCTGCGGAGCATCTGGAAGCGAAGGGCATCTCCGTCGAACGAGTCGCCGTCGGCGGCGAGGTCGGACGGAAGATACTCGACGCCGCAACGGACCGGGACGCCGACAGCATCGTCATAGGCGGACGCAAACGGTCGGGGATCGCGAACGTCCTCCTCGGGAGCACCACGCAGGACATCATGCTCGCTGCCGAACGCCCGGTTACGCTCACCGGCTGACCGCCTTCAGTGGCCGGGTGGTGCAAGGTTGAAACGCAAGCCCGTTGTTATTTGAACGCCTGACTCGTGCTCAAATCGCCCCGGTAGGCGTACTTGCCGCTCACAGTCTCACGTTCGATGATTCGCGGAAAACCAAGTCCGCCCTCCCCGATTTGAACGCCGGAAGACGTGCTCACTTCGCTGCGCGTCTTCCGAGCCCTCGCTCGCTTCGCTCACGAGGACGGGGGACAAGTCGATCTACAGCCGATTGCGAATCAACGGAAAACCAAGTCCGCCCTCCCCGATTTGAACGGGAGACTGCGGCGGGATAACAGGGTTGCATCGGGCCATCTGCTCGGTTCCCCCGACCGCTGGCGTGGGTTCGCGGAGATGACAACCGATGACCCAAAACCTCGAACCCATCGCACCACAGAAAGCGGTAGACCTCTACCTCGCACAACGGGAAGACGACGCATCTGAGAGAACCGTACAGGCTCACAGATACCGTCTCAAGCACTTCGTGCGCTGGTGTGGGCAGGAGACCTCACCAACCTCAACGGCCTCACTGGCCGCAGGCTCTACGAGTACCGGCTCTGGCGGAAGGACGACGGCGACCTCAATCCCGTCTCACTCCGAACCCAACTCTCGACGCTCCGTGCCTTCGTGCGATTCTGCGAGAGCATCGACGCCGTCGAGTCAGGCACGCACGAAGAAATCCTGCTCCCGACCCTCGATGCCAACGACGACGTGAAGGACGAGATGCTGGACGGAGAGCGGGCAGAGAAGATTCGGGAGTACCTCGAACGCTTCGAGTACGCCTCCCGAAAGCACGTCCTCTTCGAGATTTTCTGGTCGACCTCGATACGGATGGGAACCCTGCACTCGCTCGACCTTGAAGACTTCCGCTCGGACGAGCAGGCACTCGCCATCCGTCATCGTCCCGATGAAGGGACGTCCCTCAAAAACGGCGAGAGGGCAGAGCGAATCATCGCCTTGCCAGAGCGTACCTGTGAAGTCGTGAGTGACTGGATTTCCCACACTCGTCCCGACGTGACTGACGACAACGGACGAGAGCCGCTTATCACCACGGAGCAGGGGCGTGTCAGTCAGAGCAACATCCGTGCCCTCGTGTACCACATCACCCGACCCTGTTACTACGGGGAGTCCTGCTGTTGTGACGAGCAGTACCCCTACTCCTACGCCAGCAAGTGCGAGCAATCACGGAGTCCCCACTGCTTGCGGAAGGGGAGCCTCACTCACCTCCTGAAGAACGACGTGCCGAAGCAAGTCGTCTCTGACAGGGCAGACGTCTCGCCCGATGTACTGGACAAGCACTACAACAAGATGACCGAACAGGAGAAGATGGAGCAACGGAGGGAGTACCTCGACTCGATGTGACCGCCCGATTGTCATAGGCCATATATGGAGGAGTGAAGGGAGGGTAGACTACCCCTCTTTGAATGACAGACAACAGAGATAACACAGTGGGGATTAAGAGTAGTTTGGTGTCCACGTTCGTCTAGAAAGACAGGCTAATGGGGCCTCTGTGTCCAGAAAAACGGGAGAAAACTCGTCGCCACCTTTAAGTAGTAATCTCCCGAATAGTAGTGTAAGGAAGTCAGAAACGTATCGCTCGCTGAGTAGCCACTTCTTCTGCTGAGGGTGCCTGTGCAGACAGGGGTTTGAGCAGTGGGTCTGGCAGTCGCGGGACTGTTCAGGGCGACTCTTGAGCGATGAGTCTGGCTTGCGTGGTGACCAAATATGCCAACTAACAGCAACGACTCTGGTAATCAAGAGGACAGGGAAGCGTCCGAGAAGGACGCGAATACAGACACAGGGGAAGCCGTAACCGATGGCGGGCAACCGCTCGCCTTAGAGGAGCGTCTCGACACAGGCTCGAAGTCGTGGGAGGAGGTGCAGAAGGACAAGCACCAGTACGACCATCAGTCGAGTTTCCCACCGTGTTCGACGGCTCGCACGACCCTCTACGCACGAGACGCAGACGGCGACAAGGAGGAACGGTACGAGGTGTTCTTCCTCCTGCAACACGGACGACAGCACCCTGCGGAGAGGCGTGCAAACGGCTATAGCGAGGGATGGGATGGCCAGAAGGTACGACAGGAAGACGTCTGGAAGTTCTGTCGAGCGCACATCATCCTCTCGCAAGCCGGTGTCACTGCCCCAGTCGAGGAGTGGGCAGTCCAGAAGGTGATGGAAAAAGACCTGCAAGGATTCAGTCGGTACTACGAGGGCATCGATGGAGCCGCTCTCGGATTCGCCACTCTCTGCAAGTACGACGACGTCGAGATGGCCAAGGACTCCTATCTGGTGGATGAGGCCGAGGCGATGCTCGGAGGACTCCTATCTGGTGGATGAGGCCGAGGCGATGCTCGGTGTAGATGGTGAGAAGTTGGTGGAGTACGTCTGGCGGAAGTACGGAGGTGACGTATGATGAGTCGATTCGAGTTCACCTTCCAGCAGGACAGCGAGAATAACACGGGTGGTGATGGTATTCCGAGTTGCCTGAAGGAACACGACCAGTGGCTCGTGACTCAGGACAAGAAGCCAGTCGCTCCATCAACGGGATGGGAGGAGTCGGTGAACCAACTCCCCTTCACCGAGGCACAGGACAAGGCCGAACAACTCAGTGGAGAGGTAGCCTTCGTCTTCACCGAGAGTGGCCCCTTCGTCGGATTCGACCTCGACGATGTGAAGCCAGACGGCGAGTTCACGGACGAGGCACTCGGTATCGTGGAACGGCTCGACTCTTACACCGAGGTTTCGAGTTCGGGGACAGGCCTGCACGTCATCGCGGAAGGCAACCAATCGGACGACTACAAGCACCGAGGCGACCTGTCCGAGAGCGGTCACCTCGAAGTGTACGACGAGAGCCGGTACTTCGTCCTAACGGGATACGTGTACGACGGCTTCACATCGGTCGAGAGCAGGCCTACAGTCGTCCGAGAGGTGCAGGACGACTATCTCCCCGAGCGCCAGAAGTTCTCGTTCACAGGCCACCAGAAGCCTGTGAGCGAACAGGAGTTCGACGGACGACAGACGGATGCGACTCCTGAGCAGGTACGTCAGACGATACGAGCCTACGTCAAGACCGACAGCCACGACGTCGACGGAGAGGTACTCCGTCTGTGGCGAGGGAGTGACGAGAGCCGACCGTCTGCATCGGAGGCAGATATGGCCTTCGTGAAGCAACTCTACTACTGGTGCAAAGGCGACCAGCAGTTGATGGACGACTGCTTCCGAGTCTCGGGTCGATACGGGATGCGTCCTCGACAGACTCCGAAGTGGGACGAGGTTCACTACTCCAACGGTGACACCTACGGCGAGCAAATCATCGATAAGGTCTGTCGAACTAACAGCGACACCTTCGGAGGGAGGTACGTAGAGAGAGGATAGGTGTTGGAGAGTGTTGGTATCTTCCAACTCCCGTGTTATTTCCTCGGTCATCAACTGAGGTACACGGGGTGTTTCCCATATACGGTATGCGAAAATAACGGTAGTCAATCTCTGCTTGAGAGAGACAACGATTTAGAGGGGGTAACAATTATGTGATATCCGATTGAACTCTTGAGTATGGGGATGTACAACTACAAGTCCAAGTGCAAGCACTGTGGAGCAAAGCCGTTTAGTGAAGGGCCACATCACGAGAAAAAGTGCGAGCGATGGCAACCGAGTCGGGCGACTACCAGCGACTTGGCTATGAGCAAGGAGTGCAGGTACTGTGATGCAACACCTTTCATAGCAGGCCCCCATCACAAGCCTGATTGTAGGAGGAGAGAACCCTCAACCTGACATAGATAGCCCACAAGAGGAGTCATCCCCCTACTGTGCTATTTCGTTGTCTTCCACTTCTCCATACTATCATATGACAATTGGGCAAGTTCCACGAAGTTGTTTCTGAGATACAAGTCACACTTAGCGAAATCTCACAGACCACCGAGCGCATATGTCTGGTTGCAGAGCAGGGATATTTTTGGAGTCAGGGTGGCCTCCTTCTGTGGAGCGAGTTCGACGCGCTTTTAAAAAGAAAACACCCCGCTCAAGACTTGTACGTTCGACTGAGAGCAGTACGCGATTTTGGGCCGAAAGTTTCTAGGTTCCCCGATACGTTCGGCTATACGCGAACGCACGACGGCGGTCACCCGAGTCAGGTGACCTGTTCAACACAAACACGCCGAGATGGAATCGCACGATGGCGCGGCTCCGCTCGGCTCTGAATCGTCTGGTGAGAAAATCCGCCCTCCCCGATTTGAACGGGGGACAAGTCGATCTACAGTCGACTGCTCTACCAGTCTGAGCTAAGGGCGGTCGACACCCGAAAATACCCCGCCGTCTGGACTTAAGGGTTGTTATTCGCGGAGGGTTCGCCGAACGGTCACACGACGCGGAGTGACACACTGGCCAATGTCAGACACGTCTGACCCGCTTGCCGATGTTCTGACAGACGGGTCAAAGCAGTCGCCAAGGGAATCTGAGCAAGGCGGTGTATCGCGTCATTCCGGTAGCTGACGGGCGTCAGACAGTGCGGGAAGATTAAAATACCATCATGTATAATACTCTCACCGAGTCCGATGAGTAAAATAACGTTCCGTGCTGACGATGACCTCATCGACCAACTCGAGGCGTTCGATGCCTCGAAGAGCGAGGTCATGCGCGAGGCGCTCCGGGAGTACCTCGGAGACGCGTCTCCGTCAGCGTCGGACCCACCGTCGTCGGCGTCGGAGTCCGTGACCGACGCCGAGACGATCGACGAACTCATCGAAGAACGTGTTGACAGTATCATCGCCGACCGACTGCAAACGCGACACCACCACCCGCAGCCACAGGATGTCAACGTAAACATCTCGTTAGACGGCGTCAGCGCAGGGGCAGCGAACGCCGAAACCGAACAACGGCGCACCGCTGACCGGGGTGCAAGCGCCGAGGACGGGCGGTCTCACAGTGAAAGTCAGGCGTCCGACACGAGCGGGCGTAAGACAGAACCGGAAACACGGGAGAGGTCCGACACAGAGGAACGTAAGACATGCGCGCAATGCGGTGAAAATCTGGGCTCTGACCACGTTTACTGCCCGAACTGCGGTGAGAAGGCATCCCGTCGGGTGTTCTGTGATTGCGGCGATGAACTCCGGTCGGACTGGGGTTTCTGTCCGGGGTGCGGAAGACGCACGCCTGCGGCGGATGTGCTTGACCAGACCTAAACCAGCGTTTGCACGCAGTACACGCCCTCTAAACGCCGTAAACGGGAAAGTGTATGACACTGCCCGTAAGTTTTAATACATCAGGGTCAGTGGTTTATTCTGCGTAAGACGGTCGTCTTACACAGCGGCGAACGCGAGGGGATGCCGCCCTCGTACTGCGGTTTCGCTGTGTAAACACTCGTGCGGGTCGTAAACAGATCCCGTCCGGGCCGTCTTACCCAAGGGGAAACTACCAAACATGGAGCGTGTGACACTACGGATTCCGAAGCAGCAGATTGAAGAGGTCGAACAAATGGTCGAGACGGGCGAGTACCCCAATCGGAGCGAAGCGATTCGCTCGGCGGTTCGGGAGATGCTCGCCGAGGAAGGCTCCGAGAAAGCCTCCGAAAAGAAGCGGTCCTGGGCCAAGGTGTAACGATGCAGGATATCGTTAATGAGGCCCTCGAACGCGACGAGCAGGAGCAGAAACAGCTGTCCGACAGTGATGTCGACGGCTTCGGCGACCCGCGCATCGTCATCGTCGGCTGTGGTGGCGCCGGCAACAACACGGTCAACCGCCTGTACAACATCGGCGTCGAGGGCGCTGACACCGTGGCCATCAACACGGACAAACAGCACCTCAAGATGATCGAAGCCGACACGAAGATTCTGGTCGGCAAGTCTCTCACCAACGGCCTCGGTGCCGGTGGCGACCCGTCGATGGGCGAGCGCGCGACGGAGATGGCACAGGGGACTATCAAGGAAGTGCTGGGCGACGCTGACCTCGTGTTCGTTACCGCCGGCATGGGTGGCGGAACCGGGACCGGGGCCGCCCCCGTCGTCTCGAAGATCGCCAAGGAACAGGGCGCAATCGTCGTCGGCATGGTGTCGACGCCGTTCAACGTCGAGCGAGCACGGACGGTCAAGGCCGAGGAAGGCCTAGAGAAGCTCCGCAACGAAGCGGACTCCATCATCGTGCTGGACAACAACCGTCTGCTCGATTACGTCCCGAACCTGCCGATCGGAAAGGCGTTCTCCGTGATGGACCAGATCATCGCCGAGACTGTCAAGGGTATCTCGGAGACCATCACACAGCCGAGCCTCATCAACCTCGACTACGCCGACATGACATCCATCATGAATCAGGGCGGCGTCGCGGTGATGCTTGTCGGCGAGACTCAGGACAAGAATAAGACCGAAGAGGTCGTCAAGGACGCGATGAACCATCCGCTGCTTGACGTGGACTACCGCGGCGCGAGCGGTGGCCTGGTCCACATCACCGGCGGCCCGGACCTCACGCTGAAGGAGGCCGAGGGCATCGCACAGAACATCACCGAGCGGCTCGAGGCCGACGCCAACGTCATCTGGGGCGCACGGATTCAGGAAGAGTACAAGGGTAAGGTGCGGGTCATGGCCATCATGACCGGCGTCCAGTCCGCCCAGGTGCTCGGCCCAACGACCCAGAAGCAGGCCAACAAGTCCCGCGAGGCGATTCAGGAAGTCGGCGACGACACGTCCTTCGACGCGTCAGACAACGTCGAAAGCTTCGACAGCCCCGCCCCGAACAGCGGGAGTCAGAACAGCGGCGGTCGAACCACCGGCTACAGCGAGACCGACGGCGGGCAGGACCAGCGGGAGAAGAACAACGGACTCGACGTCATCCGGACGAACAAGTAGCGGCGTTTCGTTTTCCGTTTTTGCGGTCAGACACACCGTCAGACAGCACCAGTCTCGACGTCGCCGTCGATCTGTGAGCCGCCATCATCAGTCAGGAACTTCCGCTCCCAGTTCCCGGACGGCTGGTCGATATTGTCGATGTATTTCAGGTTCCCACTACTGTCACCGATGTAGACGAGTTCGCCGACGCCATCGTCGTCGATGTCCGCCGCGGCAGCCGATGACTGTTTCGCGCTCGGTGCGGTGCCGCTGACGGTATCACCGCTTTCGATTTTTTTGTCGCTACCGGCGTCGACCATGTGGATGTCGTTGCCGCCATCAACGACCGCAACGCGGGACTGGCCGTCACCGTCGAAGTCGCCCAGCGTGCCAGCTCCCATACCGGTGCTCGCGCCGAGCGTAGGACCGATTGCGGTCGGCGATCCACCCGGTGAGTCGTAGTACTGGAGCTGTGCGCTCGCGTCGGCGAAGACGAACTCGTCGTCCCCGTCAGCGTCGATATCGCCGACACCCAGTATCGCCGTGCCGCCGTCGCCGGGGTCAGCAATGTGCGTGGTCGATCCACCGACGGTCGAACAGTATATGTCATCGTCGTCGCCCGCGAAGAAGACGCCCGTACAGCCGCCCCATGTCCCGCTGGCGAGGCGGGTCTTGTCTGTGTCGATGCCGCTACCGGAGGGGATACTGGTGGTGACAGTTTCGACGGTGCCGTCAGTATCGACGATCTTGACAGCGCCGCCGCTCGTGGTGTACGGGACCTCGATGGTACCGTCGTTGTCGATGTCCGTCGCTGGGCCGAGCGCCGTTGGCTCGCTTGACGTCGAAAGAACCATCGTGTCCCCCGTAGCCCCGATTATCTGTCGGACACCGCCGCTGGAACCGGTGAACACCGTTCCGGTGGGAAGGGCACCCGCGACGAAGTCTGGATTGAACGTCGTCAGCACGTATGACGAGGGTGCGCCCTCGCGTTCGGTCCAGACGACGCGAACGGTGTCAGCCTGTGGTTCGATAGTGACTGCCTTGCCAGCAGCGAGTTCCGTACCGGCGAGGATATCGGGATTAGCCACGCCACGAAGCGTGAGCCGGTCGCCGTCAATGGTGTCACCGGATTCGTGAACGAGGTGGTACTCGCCCGCCGCTTCCGTTTGCTCCAGCGCGAGCTTGGCCTGTGGCACGGGGTCCTGTTCTCCGGTGAGCCCGAGGACGAACGCTGCTGAGACGGCAGACAGGACGACGAGAATTGCCACCAGTAGGACCGTCCCGATGACGGGCGAGACACCCCGTCCAGTGCGAGGGCCGGGCACGAGCCGACGCATTCGGCGTGGTTTAGAAGGTTCGATTGAAAAGTTCTTTGTCGCGTCAGTCGCGGTCTCTCGCTCAGACCGCTTCCAGCGCGTCCAGCAGATTGCACTTCCGGCAGAGGTCCCGCGCCGTCGGTGCGCCGCAGTTGTCACACTCGCCGTAGTCGGTGTCGCTGTTCTCGCCGCCGTAGGTGTCGGCAGCCAGTGCAGCGAGCTTCTCGTAGCCGGCCATGATCGAGTGGCGGGTTCCGGGGTGGTTCTCTTCGAGGCCAAGCATGAGCTCCTGTATCTCGCCGCGGTAAGCCTCCTCGGCGTGGGGACATTCGGTGATGTGCGCCGGGAGATCTTCGAACCGGGCGTACAGCGCGACTTCCTTCTCCGGGATGTCACGGAGCGGCTTGGCCCGTGGGATATGGTGGTCTTGCGCCTCACGCGTCTGCTCCGTCGGCGCGTCGGCGGACGAGTCGAACGGTCCCAGCGACGCTTCGAAATGCTTGGCGATCTGTGAGATATCGCCTTCGAGGAAGTTCATCAGTGCCGTCTCGGCCTCGTCGTCGAGGTTGTGGCCGGTCAGGAGTTTATCGGCGTCGAGTTCCTCGGCGTACTTCGAGAGGAGGTCACGGCGGAACACACCACAGTAGGCACAGGCGGCCATCCCTTCGGGGTCGTCCTCGACGACATCGTCCATCTGGACGCCGAACTCCTCGGCGTAGGAGACGGTGACGTGTTCGATGCCCAGATCGTCGGTCAGTTCTTCACAGGCCTCTAAGCTCGCGTCGCGATAGCCCTCAATGCCCTCGTGGATAGAAAGCGCAACCAGTTCGATGCGGGGGTCTTCGGCGAACGTGTCGTGCAGAATCTGCGTGAGAACGACGCTGTCTTTGCCGCCCGAGAGGCCGATGACCCACGTCTCGGGGTCCTCAACCGTGGCGTCGTCGGACACGAGGCCGTCCTCGCGGATGCGACGGCGGACCCGTTTCGTGACCGCTCGGCAGAGATGAGACTCACAGAGGTGAAGCCCGGAATAGGCCGCGTGTAACACCGCATTCTCGCCGCATTTGTCGCACTCCATCGTAGCGAGTAATCGTGGCCGCAATGGTGAGAGGGTTTCGTCTCGGCCTCGACGGACAGGGTCGCACCGAACCGGTCGCAGCCACACCTCACAGCGCGTCGGGGCCGTGCTGTAACGTGTCGATGACTGTCTCGGCGGTGTCCTCGCGGCCGCTCAAGGAGAACAGTTCGTGGCCGCCGTCATACAGCCGGATGCGGTCGGCCGGCAGGCGCTCCCCGACGGCACGCGGGTCGACAACTGTGTCCGTAAGTGAGCAAAACACCGCGGCAGTGTCCCGGGCCGGCGGCAGCGACCGCTGGGCACGAAACACCGTCCGAAGGAAGGCGGGCGAAACCGACGACGGAGCCTCCGCGAGTTGCTGGGCCGTCGCCAGGTCGCCGATAGCATCGGCGTCCAAGGTATCGATAGGGATGAACGGTTTCGTAATCGGGAGCGATGCGATAGCGTCGAGTACCGGCCCCGGAACCGGAAAGTCACTGTCCCACCAGGGGCTCAGGTACACTCGATTCCCAATACCGTCGGCGTCGAGATGGGCTGCTGTCAGTCCGCCCGCGCTGTGTCCAAGCAGGTCGAATCTGCCGAGGTCGGCGGCGTACTCCTGAACCGGACCGACCCACTCCCGCCGGTAGTCGGTGATGTGTGTCGGCAGTTCGACGGCGTGAACGCGGTACGCCGTGGTAAGCTGGTCGATGAGCCACTGGACAGTCCGGTGTCGACACCGGTTCCCCCAGCCGAGGACGAACAGGCAATCCTGTACAGCCCCCTCGTCGTACACGCGAATCTGCATACCCGACGTTCCCGCGGCGAGGACATAAGCCCGGGTGAACGCCTGACAGCCGTCCGTCGCGTTGTCGATATGGATCGCCCGTGCGCGCTCACGGCCGCCACGACAGCCACGCGCCGTGTGGCTCGTAGTCGACGAGGTGGGTCGTCTTGACGCCGTCACCACTCCAGCGCTTCCAGTCCAGTTCCACCGACTCGCCGCCTGACAGGTCCCGCCGACCGGTGAGCCAGTGAAGCTGGCGCTCGGCCATTTGCGCTTCGAGCAACGCCGTCAGCGCCTCGCTCAGTTCCGCCGGGACCTGATACAGCACGAGTGTGTTGACGACACAGACCGGGACGTCGGACGGAATCTCGTCGAGGACCGGCGGCAGGTCATCGAGCATGTCGCCCTCGATAAGCTCGGGTGGGTCGTCGTGTGCAACCGTCAGCGCACCGTCTAAGACGGCGCGCCGTTCCTCGTGTTCGGGCCAGACAAGTGCGCGGAGCCAGTCCCTGTCGGCCTCGTCGGTCACGTCGAGCGGATTGCGGTCGAGACCGACCCGGGAGCGGATAGCGGGCGGCGTTTCCGGGAGCGGCGGGTCGCCACGTCGGACGCGACTCCCGATGGTGACTGGCGAGTCGCTGTTGCCGACCACACGACCGTCGTAGTCGTAGCGGTAGCGGTCAAACAGCAGGTTCAGGCCGGCGCTCGGACCGAGTTCCACCAGCGCGAGCGGCCCGTCGGCGGCGCTTGCCACCTGTGCGATGGCCGGGTAGAGGACCGCACTGCGCCGTACCGCGTTCGTCTGCGTGCGCCGGGTCCGCAGGAGCGGCCGGATGGCGTCGGCATGGTCGAGACAGAACTCGCGGAAGGCTGGAAAGCACCCGTCGTCAGGGGCCCGAGATTCCGGAGAGATGCTCGGGTAGTACTCGGCCAGCCGATGGTCAGGATGCCGGTCGAGCAGGTAATGCACTGCGGCCAGCAGGAGGTGCGGGGCCTGGCGACCCTCGGGAACGGTCGCTGCGATGTCGAGGATATCGCTGTCTTCCGCCGCCTCGCGGCAGAGGTGAGCGTACAGCGGGGAGGAGTCGGTGGCCCACTCAGCCAGGTCCCGAAACTGTGCCTGAAGCGCTGACATATCCTCGTGGAGACAGCACAGTGGTATCAGTGTTCGCCTCCGGAGAGTCAGCGTTTAGGCCGCGCAACTGGTAGAGCAGGCAATGAGTCTGGACCGTCCGGAGGCCGTCGAGCGGGTCGAAGAAATCGTCGCCACAGTCGAGGACGAGACGATGCCGGTCCCGGTCCGCGAGGTGTGGGTGTACGGCGACGTAGCGCTCGGGTTGGACCCGGTCGAGCGGTTGGACGTGTACGTCACCAAAGACATTCTGTTCAAAGACGCGCCCGAGCGCGCCGAGGAGTTCCAGCGCAGTCACGGCGTCGACGGCGTCGGCAAGACCGTCCGGGCCGCGTGGGCCGACGAGCACCCCGAGTACATTCGCGCGAACGCCAACGGCCACGCCGCCCCCGAGAAGTGCCTCGCCGCCCACCTCCTGAACGACGACGAACCGGTCCATCTGGAAGTGTGTAACGCCTCCTTCGAGGACAACGTCACCCAGCGGCTCAAAGGGGCCAAGATGCGAAACGACTACGAGCAGATTCTGGACCCGCGCGGAGCCTGCCTGTGGCTCGACGGCGAACGGTCTCCCGACGCGTTCCAGAAGCTCCGGGACAACGAGTTCGTCTTCCCCACACTAACGCAGTCGCTGTCGATGCTCGGGATGGACGAGACGGAAGCTGGCGACGCTGCCGACGCGGTCAAAGAGTACCGAGCACAGCAGGAGGGAGCGACGGTTCGGGGCGACGTGGTGTAGGCAGTAGGCAGTCACAGCCGGCTTTGGCAGACCGATTACTGCAACCACGGGGTGTCGACTGTTGAAAACTGATGTCCGCAGGCGGGGCATTCAACGACCCGCGAACCGCTCCCGCCGTCGGCGACCGCAGTGAACCGGCGGCTCCAGGTCACGTGACGGCACTCCGGACAGCGGCGGACGAGCGGTGGTATCATGGGAAGGCGCGAATCGACACGTGTCGTTCGTAGCCGTTCGCCTTGCAAGGGTCTGTCGGCGGTCGACATCGCTCTGGGCGAGGTCACGGGCATGGACACAGTCCATGACAACTACAACGCGAGTTTGAGCGTACAGAAAGGATACATCCGCGCCGATCGGAGCGTCTCGTATGAACCGAACGAGACGCGAGACACTGGGGCTGGTCGGGGGCCTCGCGGCGACCGTCCTCGGCGGCTGTCTCGCTCCCGGGGCTGGCGGCGACGGCGGCGCGACGACGCCAACGCCGCGAAACGGCACCGACCAAGGCACACCGACCGACACCGAGAACGAAACCCCAACCCGGACGCCAAACAGACTCCCCGCTGGCGTCAAGCGGGTCGACGCGCCGCCGTACGACACTGAGGAGCCCAGGTGCTCGGGAGACGGGCAGAACGAGGACTACGACCCGCTGTACCTCTGTGCCAACATGCCGGCCGAGCCGTCGCTGGCGTTCGACCAGCGGCCGGCGCGGGGAACGGTGTTTCGCGAGGAAGGGCTACAGTTCTCTCCCGGCGACGACAGCGGCGGAAACGGCAAACAGCTCTATGCGACGCTGTTGACCGGGCCCGACGATGTCGACCGACTCGACGACGAGAGGGACGAAATTCACGCGTTCGTTTCGGAGACGGACTTCGAGCGCCGGGCCGTCCTTGTCGTCCAGACCGGCTGGGGATCGGGGTCGATACTGCCCCATCTGAAACGCATCGAGGCGACCGACACCGGAATCCGCGCCTTCGGCTGTTACACCCGGCCCTGCGTCTACACCGCCGATTACACCGCCCGCACAACGGTGGCACGGTTCGAGCGCCCAGACGCACTTGACAGCGGCGTCGTCAGCCTGACCGTCGACCCGTCGACGCGGTACAACGTGGCGACGGGCGAGGACGTGGTAACAATCGACCAGTCGAACTGACCCCGTGTTCTTTGCGACCTGCCGGTGAAGCGACAGCTATGGCAGCCCTCCTGATTCGAACCCTCCACGTGCTCGCGATGGCGGCCCTCGTCGGCGGCACGACCGTTCTCTGGTACAGCTATCGGAGCGGCGCTATTGCCTCGCTCGCGCCCGCGCAACAGTTTGAGTGGCTGTTCTGGGGCGGTGTCGGCGTACTCGTGTTCACCGGCATCGGGAACCTCGGCGCGCTCGGGCCGCCGGGTCCCGGAACCGACTGGGGACGAACATTGCTGGCGAAACTCGCCATCGTCGTTGTCCTCATCGGCGGGTCGGTCGTCCGTACGCTTTTGCTCGTCCGAGCCAGTGACCGCGAGGGCACGTTCGACGACCTACCCCCGGCCATTCAGCAAACGCTCTCGCGGGCCTACGGCGCGACGGCGGCCGTCCTCTTGAGCATCGTCGTCCTCGCGGAGGTCCTCGCGCATGGGTGAGAACCAGCGTGAGCGGGAAGCTATGGCGGAACGAGCGAGTGAGACCAAGCCAGCGCGCGACGCCAGACAGCGTTCTACGCGACCGGTGTCACTCGTGACGTGGACGCTCGCCACGTTCGACACCGCCCTGTTCGTCCTGCTCGGCGTCCTCGCCGCCCACGCGAGCGGTGGCCTCGCCGACCTGCTCGCCGGGCTGAACACCCTCGTCGGCGTCGCCGTCTTCTGCTATCTCTGGGCGCTGTTCGTCCTGGCCGTTCGGTGGGTCCACAGCCGGGTGGCACTTGTGGATGTCCCGCTGCAAACCCTCGTCCTCCACGGAGTTGCGGCCGGGAGTGTCGCAGGCGTCGCGTTCTTGCTGGGACTGCTCGCGGTGGCACTCGTCCCAACAATACAGAGCGGCGGGGTCAGCCTCCAGACCGTGGTACTGGTCCTGCTCATCGGAGCCGGTGTCGCCGCTATCGTCGGCGGCGTCGTCGGCCTGCTCGCCAGCCTGCTGGATATCGCAGTCTACGGACTGGCAGGCTCTCTGCTCCCCGAAGCCGGGGGCGAGCGGGTCACGGAATCTCGCCGACGGTGACGAAGAACGGCACGGTCTCGTGGCGCTCGTAGGCCTCGTCCTGCATCTGCTCGACCACGTCGCGGCCCATCGACCGCCAGCGCTCGCGGAGCGCGTCGTACTCGGCGGGCGTCGCATCGCCGTTGAGAATCGTCTCGCGGTCGTGAGCCAGCCCGGTCCCGGTCGCCTTCCGCCGGGCGGCCTGCATCGCCGCGTCGTCGTAGGGTGGTTCGATTTGCTGCTCCTGGTCGTACTGTGTCGTCGAAACGACGGTCAGCTCCGCATCGCTGAACACGTCGGCGGCGTCACTACCGAGGGTCACGTCTGTCCGCACTCCATCGAGAAAAAGCCGGCGAGCGCGGCGGGCCAGCATGGGCTCCGCGTCGACGGTCGACTCAACGGTGACGGCAGCGTTGTTCGGCTCGATGGCAGCCACCCGGTCGGTGGCGACGCGGGCGAACTCCCGGACCGCGACCTCGGGGTCGGGGAGGTTGATGAGCAGCGCCTGGCACACAACCAGGTCGAAGCTGTCGTCGTCGAAAGGGAGTTGCGTCGCGTCCCCGCAGACGGTCGGGTCGCCGGCGGCGGCCAGTAAGTCCGTATCGGCGTCGAGGCCGACGACCGTGCCGTCGGTCTCCTCGCGGAGGACACGGGTCAGTTCGCCGGTCCCACAGCCCACGTCGAGGACGCGCTCGCACTCGCCCAACTGCAGGTCTGAGAGCGCCTCGCGGGAGTCGGTCCACATCCCCCGGCGGGTGGTTTCGAGGTAGTCGGCGGAGAACCTGCGCACAGTTCCGCAGAGTCGAGTCGCCCTCAAAAGTACCGCGGTCGAAGGGCCTTATTCGCCGCGTAGTTCCTTGACGCGCTCGATGTTCCAGGCGAAGCTCTTGCCGTTCTCGGTCGGCGTCTCAAGCACCAGCGGTACGTCGCGGATGGCGTCGTGGTTGACGAACGCGCGCATGCCGTCCTCGCCGATGTGGCCCTCACCGATGTGGGCGTGTTCGTCCTTGTTCGTCCCGCACTCGTGTTTCGAGTCGTTGAGGTGGACACAGGCGAGGTCCTCAACACCGACGACCTCGTCGAACTCCGCGAGCGTCTCGTCGACAGCCTCGGGTGTCGAGAGGTCGTAGCCCGCGGCGAACATGTGGGCCGTGTCGAGACAGAACTCGATATCCTGGTCCGTGCGTTCACGGACCGTCGCCAGATGCTCGAACTGGCCGCCGAGTTTCGTCCCGCTACCCGCATCAGACTCGACCAGCACCGTGACGCCCTCGGGGATGTCGAGGTCGTCCAGCACGCTCGCGGCGTTGTCGAGGCCGCCGTCGACACCCGCGCCGGTGTGGGCGCCGAGGTGGACGTTGACGTACTCGATGCCCAATTTCGCGGCGGCGTCGACCTCCTTCTGCATGGAGTCCAGTGACTTCTCCCGGAGATCGTCTTTGGGCGTACAGAGATTGACCAGATACGACGAGTGGATGACCCACGGGCCGACGCCGTGGTCGGCTGCGAGGTCGCGGAACTGCTCGGCCTCGTCGTCGTCGATGTTCGGGTCCTGCCAGACCTGCGGCGAATGGGAGAATATCTGCCCGCAGTTGCCGCTGTACTCGACCTGTTCCTCGACGGCGTTGTAGACACCGCCGGCGATAGAGGTGTGTGCCCCGACTCGTACCATGCACACCGGTCAGTGATGCCCGACAAAAGAGGTTCCGGAGTCAGAGCCACTCGCGGGCGGGCGGAATCACGCCGAGACTCGACGTAACGAGGTAGACGCCAAAGCCGATGAAAACGGCGGAGACGAGCAACGAAATCGGTGTTACATCTGCAAGCAGTGCGGACACGCCGGTAGCAATCAGGACGATTCCGATGCCGACCAGCATGAGCGTCCCGAGCGCGCCGAGCACCGCGTCCTCGGCTGCGACACGGACAATCGCGTACAGTTCTTCCTCAGAAAGCGCTGCGACGGTGCCGTCAGTTGCTGGAGGGTCGGTGGAGGTGTCGACAGGGTCGTCATCAGCGGGGGACGAGACCATACCACCGCTTGGCCGGGATGTCACAAAACGGTGACGTAGGGCTGTTGTCACGACCGGTGACCAGTCCATCCCTGTAGCCCCGTCATTGCAGACGTACGGTCCGCAGTGGCGTGACTGTATAGTCTTATCAATAGCCAACTAAACAGAGTGAAAGGAGTTCGATGGACCAGTAACCGACTTATAGCAACACACCTAATTTAGTAATAGCCAGATGACCGAATCACAGGCCGCAGTCGCGGATACACGCGAGTTCGAGTTCGTCTTGCAGTTCGACGCAGGAGCTGATAAGCTGATGGACGTGTTTCGGCAACACGAGAGCCTCTCTGTGTGGTCCTCGGCCATCTTCGTCGGTGACGACCATATGTGGCGACTCGACCACGCGAAAGGGACGCCGGAGGCCCTGAACGCGTTCGACGAGGTCTTTCTGGACGAAGACCGCTGTAACGAGTGTTTCGACGTCGTGAGCTGTGATACGACGCGAACCTACCACATGCTGGACCGCGGGGAGTCGTCACGGACAGTGTACACGTTGCGTCGTGAACTCAGCGGCTGTCAGTCGCTGCCGAGTTTCCTGCACCGGCACGTCAGCGAAGGCACTATCTTCGAATCCCGACGGACGGGCAACGAGTACCGCTGGCGCGTTCTCTATCCGGGGTCCAACCCCATCGGCGAGGTGTACGACAAAATCGAATCGAGCCTCCGCGATGGCGTCACACTCTCAGTGTCCCATATCACCAGTGCCGGAAACTGGAAGGCCACTGAGCGAGTCGCAACGAACTTCTCGCCCCAGCAGTGGCGGGTGCTCAAGGCCGCCGTGACCCACGGCTACTACGAGCGACCGCGGGAAGTCTCTGTCAAGGACCTCGCATCGATACTTGACGAGCCCCGGTCGACCGTGCAGTACCAGCTCCGGACTGCCGAGGACCGCATCGTCTCGCAGTTTGTCGAGGAAACCCTCTGAGAGCGGATTGCGCGAGCAGAAACGCTACTCGCTGGGACCCTATTCGAGGTCGAAGCGGTCGAGGCGCATCACCTTGTGCCACGCGTCGACGAAGTCATCGACGAGTTCGGCCTCGGCGCCGTCAGCGCCGTAGACTTCCGCAATGGCGCGCAGGCGAGAGTGTGACCCGAATATCAGGTCGACGCGGGACGCCGCCCACGTCTGTTCGCCCGTTTCTCGGTCGTACCCCTCGAAGACATCTTTCGACTCCGAGACGGGCTCCCACTCTGTATCCATACCGAGAACGACCTCGAAGAAGTCGTTTGTCAACGTTCCCGGTTCGTCGGTGAACACGCCAAGGTCGGAGTCCTGATACGTCGCACCCAGCGAGCGGAGCCCGCCAACCAGCACGGTCATCTCCTCTGGAGTCAGGTCCAGCAGGTCCGCTCTGTCCACGAGTAGCTCTTCGGCCGGCACGTCAACGTCGTCACGGGCGTAGTTCCGGAACCCATCGGCCCTCGGCTTGAGCGCCTCGAAGGAATCGACATCGGTCTGTTCCGGCGTCGCGTCTGTCCGGCCCGGTTCAAACGGCACCGTCACATCGTAGCCGGCGTCGGCCGCCGCCTGCTCGACGGCCGCGTTGCCGCCCAGCACAATCAGGTCTGCGAGCGAGACACGCGTGTCATCGGTCCGGGCGCTATTGAATTCCGCCTGAATCTCTTCGAGCGTGGCGAGGACCGTTTCGAGTTGGGCCGGTTCGTTGACCTCCCAGTTTTTCTGGGGTTCGAGTCGGATGCGTGCCCCGTTCGCGCCGCCGCGCTTGTCGCTGTCGCGGTAGGTCGATGCCGACGCCCAGGCAGTCTTCACGAGCTGGGAAACGGTGAGGTCCGTTTCGAGGATGTCCGTCTTGAGCTCGGCGACTTCCTCGTCCCCGATCAGGTCGTGGTCGACATCGGGTACGGGGTCCTGCCAGATCATCTCTTCGTCGGGGGCGTCCGGACCGAGGAACCGCTCGGGCGGGCCCATGTCGCGGTGGATAAGTTTGTACCACGCCCGCGCGAAGTTGATGCCGAACTCCATCGGGTTCTCCTGGAATCGCTCCATCACCTCGCGGTAGTCCGGGTCCCGCTTGAGCGCGATATCGGTCGTGAGCATCATCGGCGTCTGCTTTTCGGATGGGTCATGGGCATCTGGGACTGTATTCGCAAGTGCCTCGTCCGTCGGCGTCCACTGCCACGCCCCGCCGGGTCCTTTCTCGGGTTCCCACTCGTAGTCGAGGAGATTGTCGATGTATCCGTTGTCCCACTCTATCGGTGCCTGCGTCCAGGGGCCTTCGATACCACTGGTGATTGTATCGCCGGCCTTCCCGGAGCCGTAGTCGTTCTCCCAGCCCAGCCCCATCTGTTCGATTGGCGCGTCCTCGGGAACGTCGCCGAGGTTCTCCTCGGGGTCGTCGGCACCGTGGACCTTCCCGAACGTGTGGCCGCCAGCGATGAGTGCCGCCGTTTCCTCGTCGTTCATCGCCATCCGACCGAACGACTCGCGGATATTTTCCGCGGACGCGAGCGGGTCCGGGTTGCCGTTTGGCCCCTCTGGGTCCACGTAAATCAGCCCCATCACCGCAGCACCCAGAGGCTCTTTGAGTTCGCCGTCGTCAGTACGCCGCTCGGACTGATGGGCTTCCATCTCGTCTTCGGGCCCCCAGTCGACTGCTTCGTCGGGTTCGAACGCATCTTCGCGCCCGCCGGCCCAGCCGAACGTCTTGAGCCCCATCGATTCGATGGCGTGGTTGCCAGCCAGCACGATCAGGTCGGCCCACGAGAGCTTGCGGCCGTACTTCTTTTTGATTGGCCAGAGCAACCGACGCGCCTTATCCAGGTTCGCGTTGTCCGGCCAGCTATTGAGCGGTGCAAAGCGCTGGCGGCCACCGGACGCACCACCGCGGCCGTCGGTGGTGCGGTATGTCCCGGCGCTGTGCCAAGCCATCCGAATGAACAGCGGCCCGTAGTGGCCGTAGTCAGCCGGCCACCAGTCCTGTGACGATGTCATCAGCTCTTCGAGGTCAGCTTTCACCGCGTCGAGGTCGAGTTCCTGAAATTCTTCAGCGTAGTCGAACCCTGTCCCCCGCGGGTCAGCGTCACGCGCGTTCTGGTCGAGAATATCTAGACGCAGCTGGTTTGGCGACCAATCTTGGTCTCGTTTAGCCATCAACGAACACTTGCTGGGTGAAGGCATTAGCACTGTTTTTAGCATTAGACAAGATCTTGCCAGCGTACGATTCGATTGGGGTTCTTGCACTGAGAGAGTTAGTCCAGTATACCGCTCCCAAAGCGCTCAAAACGTAATTAAGCGAAACCTGCGAGCCGCCGTTCACTGCTGAAATCTCCAAATAGCTCTCCGTGGGCCGCCCAAAGTGTTAGCGTATGCTAGCTTCTGCTGCACGGTTCGACCGTCCAGTGAGAGTTATAAAGCGACTTTGATACGATGGCCAATTCGTTTCACGACGTGGCCTCACCTCGTGACTACGGCAACGGAGTCAGCGGACTCGTCGCTGTGGAACCACAACCCCCGACCGTTCCGGAGTGGTATCATGGGGACCGTCGAATCCACTCGTCTGCGTCAAACTTCTCTTTCGCGTGCTCGCGTGTGCGTGCCAGTTCGTCGTCCGTCCACGACCCCGCCGTCGCGTCGACCCACTCGGCCAGCGTCGAGCGGAGCGTCTCGACAGCCTCGGCACGGTCGATGTCGGCGTATTCGTCTATCGCTCCGACGCGCTCGGTGAACCGCTCCGAGTCGGGGTCGGCGGTGAAACAGCCGCAGTGGCGGTCGGGGCGCAGCGAGACGGACAGAGAGCCGTGCTGGATGACGGCGTCTTTCTGGCGGTACTGCGCGTTCCCGCTGAGTTTGCGGCCATCGGGACCGACGATATCGTGGGCCGGATGGAGTTGCCGCAGGTAACAGGCCGGCTGGTGGACCGCCGACCGCTCGTCGTCGGCAAACGACGCGTCGACGCCCATGCGCTCGAACGCTTCGAGCACCGGCTCACAGAACTGCTCGTAGCACGCCATCAGGTCGCCCGGCACGGCCTCGGCCGGCGCGATGATGCCATAGGAGATGTCCGCCACGCTGTCGTGATAAATTGCGCCGCCACCGGTGGGCCGTCGCGTTACACCAACGTCCTCGCGCTCGCAGAACTCCCAGTCGATGGTGTCGGGGTCCTGCCCGTAGCCCAGCGACAGCGTATCGGGCCAGGTGTACACTCGCACCGTTGCCGGACCGCCCGCGGCGACGGTTTCGGCAGCGGCCGCTTCCAGTGCCATCGTCATCGGTCCGGGTCGTGTTTCCTCGCCGATGACGCGCCACTCCAGGTCGGCCAGTGACATACCCGGGCTTCGTGACGCGATGCGATATGAATTGCGGGCTAGCAGCGGGTGGAATGACTGACGGGGTCGTTGTTTATGCAAAGAGCCAGAAAGCCCCGGCCGGCTGAACTCGGGGGGCTCGCTGCGCTCCTTGTCACTCCCTCCGGTCGTTCCTGTGGTGCTTACATCGCCCGCCTTCGTCCAGCCGCCCACCGGGAGACCTGCGGTCTCCCGAGCAGTCGGCGCACAGCGCCGACAACGCCCCTTTCAGTCCCGCCCAGCATTCTTTGTCCAACCGGCTACGGGTGGGACTGAAAGGGGCCGCTCGCTCGACGTTCGAGGCGATGCAAGCACTGACGAGCGACGTTGAGGAGCGAGGAAGCGCGCAGCGAGTCGCAGGAGTTGAGCGAGCGGGGGCTTTCTGGCTGTACAAACACCCGTTACCAATCACGAGAGCGACAGAAGTGGGTCCTAGCCCTGAACGTTCCCGCACTCGGTACAGGTCAGTTCGAACCGACCGTCGGCGAGGGCGACGCTCTGGGTGGTTTCCGTGTCGCACTCTGGACAGTGCGCTCTCGATTCGATGGCGTCCCAGTCGTGGGTCGCGCCGGGCGCGCCAAAGGCCCAGCCGATGACGCGCTCGTCGCCGGAGTTGTACCCTTCCTGAAACTCGCCGGGCTCGAAGCGAATCAGTTCGCCGCCCGAAACATCGACTTCCTCGCGGTCGAGGCCGACCTCGAAGGTGGTCTGTCCCTGTTCGATGTAGAACACCTCTTCCTGGTCGTGATGGCGGTGGAGGCTCCCCGAGAAGGAGTCGCCGGGTTCGAGTTCGAAGTAGTTTGCCGCGAAATGCTCGGTCCCGAGTGTCCGGGAGACAGGCTTGCGGATGTCGTGTACCTGCATCGGATTCCGTTCGACCGGTACGTCGTCGATAGTTACTGTGTTCATGATCGGTGTTGTCCTGAGTCGGGCTACCGCTGGCCCCTGTGATGCGTTCGCAATCCAGCATTAGAAGGCACTGTTCCGGAGTTTATAGTTTTTCGGGACAGCATACGGTGGGCAACCGCTCCGACAGTTCCCGGGCAGAACGGACTACGCCGTCGATGCGGGACGCTGTTCGAGTATGTCAGCCATCACGCGGGCCTCAGCTTTCCGGAGGTGTTCAGCGGCAGTTCCGGGTGCACAGCCGAGTTCATCGGCGACATCGTCGACGCCGCCTTCGCGAGTGTCGCCGTAGTACCCACAGTCGACGGCGGCGGCGACGGCCTCGAACTGCCGGTCGGTGAGCGCCGCGCCGGTGTCGAGCCGCCGGCTGTCGTACTCCCCCACCTCCCGAACGTCGACGGAGACGCCGTCTGGCACCGTCTCGACTGCCTGCTGGACCGTCCCGCCCGGACCGACCAGCGTGAGTCCGACAGTGCCATCGGTGCGGTATGCGACCGGCGAGACGATGACTAGACCGGCCCGCGTGAGGGCGTCGACGAGGTCGTGACCGGTCGCCGACGGCGAATCCTGTACGTAGAGGAAGAACGTCTCGTCGGGACACGTCGAGATAGCATATTCCCGGACGGTTTCGGCCTGTTCCAGCGCCACTCGGTAAGGCTCCGGCGGGAAGCCGTCGACGTGAAACAGCAGCGTCTGGAGGTCGGAACCGATGTCGTTGCCCCGGAGGAGATAGCTCGCCTCGTAGCCGTCGTGCTCAACGACGAACTGGTGCATCGAGTGGCGGACCTCAGGGGCCATCCACAGCGAGAGCGTGACGTATTTCATACCTGGCTGTTCCGAGCAGTATTTAAAATAACCTCGGGCATGAGGGGACAGGTCGAGGGACGCAAACGCCGAACGCACGGTCACGGAGATGGCCCAGACAGTCCACCGAACCGACGATGTCCATCCGCTTATCGAGCCGATCGCCGACCACATCCTTTCCACCGAACGCCACGAGAACGCCCCGGCTGCTGTCATCCGTGCTGACGAGGTCCAGACCGTCCTCTCGACGCTTCGAACCGAGGCCGGTCTGGACCACTGCGCCTGCGTCACAGCCCAGGAGTACGCCGACCGGTTCGAGACGATCTATCACCTGCGACGCTACGCCGACCCGACACAGGAACTCTCGGTCGTCGTCCCGACGGCCAGAGAGTCGCCGACCAGCGAGTCAGCCGTGCCCGTGTATCCGACGGCAGCGTGGCACGAGCGGGAGGCGTACGATTTGGTCGGTATCGAGTACGAAGACCATCCCGACCTCCGGCGGATTCTCCTGCCCGAGACCTGGCAGGGCCACCCACTGAGCCGGGACTACAATCAAGACCAGCCACAAATCGTCTCCTTCCGCGAACACGAGCGCCTGCTCGAAGACCACCGTGCGGGACCGGAGACGATGCACATCAACATGGGACCACACCATCCCTCGACACACGGCGTCTTGCACTTGAACGTCCAGCTCGATGGCGAACAGGTAGCGGCCGTCGACCCTGACATCGGCTACATCCATCGCTGTGAAGAACAGATGTGCCAGCAGGGGGCCTACCGCCACCAGATCATGCCCTACCCGGACCGTTGGGACTGGGGCGGGGCCGGGCTGCTGAACGAGTGGGCGTACGCCCGTGCGGCCGAGGCCCTCGCCGACATCGAGGTGCCGGCGTATGCCCAGGTCATCCGGACGATGGGCGGCGAACTCTCGCGAATTCTCTCGCACATGCTTGCGGTCGCGACCTACGCGCTGGACGTGGTCGGGGAGTTCACCGCCACCTTCCAGTGGGGGGTCCGGGACCGCGAACTCGTGCAGGATATCCTCGAAGACCTGACCGGCCAGCGGCTGATGTTCAACTACTTGCGGCTGGGTGGTGTCGCCTGGGACTTGCCCGAACCTCGCGATGCGTTCTTCGAGAAGATACGTGCGTTCCTCGACGATCTGCCCCATAAGCTCACTGAGTACCACGACATGCTCACCAGCAACGAGATCCTTCAGCTACGGACGATTGACACGGGCCACCTCTCGGCCGAGACCGCGAAGGCCTACGGCTGTACCGGCCCGGTCGCCCGAGCGTCCGGCGTCGACTACGACCTTCGTCGGGACGACCCATACGGCTACTACGACGAACTTGACTGGTCGGTCGTCACCGAACAGGGCGGCGACAACTTCTCGCGCCTGCTCGTGCGCCTGCGCGAAGTAGAGGAATCGGCGAAGATTATCGGCCAGTGCGTCGACCTGCTGGAGGACTGGCCCGAGGACGACCGCGAGATACAGGCAAACGTCCCCCGCACGCTCCGGCCAGACCCTGACACCGAAATCTACCGCGCCGTCGAGGCCGCGAAAGGCGAACTTGGCATCTACATCCGTTCTGATGGGACGGAGACGCCGGCGCGGTTCAAGATTCGCGGCCCCTCCTTCTCACACGTGCAGGCACTGTCCGAGATGGCTCGCGGTGAATACGTGCCAGACCTCGTCGCGACAATCGGCAGTCTGGACACAATCATGGGCGAGGTCGACCGATAGGCCGGCACCCATCTGCGACGACCACAGCCAGTGAGTTTTGTACGCCGGGCACGTACGACCGATGATGACTGAACAAGCGACATTCGCGGGCGGTTGCTTCTGGTGTACGGAATCGGTGTTCAAGCAGATCAACGGGGTGACCGATGTGGTTTCGGGCTATGCCGGCGGCCACGTCGCTGACCCCAGCTACGAGGCGGTCTGCCGCGAGGAAACGGGCCATGCCGAGTGCGTACAGCTCACCTACGACCCCGAGGAGGTGAGCTACGAGGACCTGCTCGCGGTCCACTTCACAACGCATACCCCGACGACGAAAGACCGGGAAGGCAACGACGTTGGCACGCAGTACCGCTCGGCTGTGTTCTACCACGACGAGGCTCAGCGCGAAACTGTCGAAGCCCTCATCGAGGAGATAGAGCCGGGCTACGACAGCGATATCGTCACCGAAGTCGAGCCGCTGGAGACATTCTATCCCGCCGAGGAGTATCACCAGGACTACTTCGAAAAGAACCCGGACCAGAGTTACTGTCAGTTGACCATCCCGCCGAAAATCGAGAAGCTCAAACAGAAACACGCGGAATTGCTGGCATGAGCTTCGAGTACACGACGGAAGTCGAGGTCCGGTACACGGACATCGACACGTACGGCCACGTCAACAACGCGACGTATGCGACCTACTTCGAGGAGGCTCGCATCGACTACCTGCACGACGTGGTCAACTGTGGCGAAGCGCTGCTCTCGGGCAGCGAGTCGGGCACCGGAATGGTCATCGCAAACCTCGAAGTCGATTACATCCAGCCGGTCCAGATCAGTGACTCAGTCGCCGTTGCCGTCCGGGTTCCACGACTGGGTGAGAAGAGCTTCCCCTTCGAGTATGAGGTCCGGACCGAAGATGGGGTTGCTGCGACCGGGGAAACAACCGTCGTCACATACGATCGCGACACGGAATCCTCGCGCCCGATTCCCGAAGACTGGCGGGACGCGATCACGAAATTCGAGGGGCTGTAGCCACAGCCGATAGCGAGAACCATCCATTTTGCTCCGTCCAACGTAGAAACCGTCGGGCCGACCGGTGGTTTTACTTTTTATCCAGATGTTGTACTGAAAACATATGGAATACAGTACCGACCTCGGACGGCGCGTCCTCCTCACCCTCGCGGGCGTCGCACTCCTCCTCGTGGTCGGGCTCGTCCTGTCCCAGTTCCTTCCGACGCTCGTGTTTACCGTCTTTCTGTACTATGCCAGCCGACCGATTTATCGACGGCTCGGACGGCTTCCGCTGCCCAAGTCGTTCCTGAAGCGGGCCGTCCCCTACCAGAAGCAGGTCCATGCGGCCGCCACGATTTTCTTCTTTCTGTTGCCGTTTGTGGTTCTGGTCGGCTACACGCTCGTCCTCGTTATCCCTGAGCTACAGTCGTTCTTCGGCGAGGGTGGCCTGGGTGCGGCGTACCTCTCACAGTTTCAGGAGCTGCAGGGTGGCTCGCCGCCGGGACCGCTCGCTGACCTCGGCTTCTCAGAGGTGCTGGCAATGGGGCCGGCTGAGGTGATCGACCTGTTGCGAAACGCGACAGTCCAGTCGTGGCTGGGACGAGTCTCTGATACGCTCATTGGATCGTTGAGTCTGCTCACGTCGCTACTGCTTCGCGTGTTCATCATGTTCGCTGGAACGTACTACCTGCTTACCGACGGACCGCGGCTTGTCGGCTGGTTTCTCGACACCTTCGACGGGTCGGGTGTCCTTCGCGAGTACGCGGCGGCAGTCGACGAGGAACTGTCTTCAATTCTCTTCGGAAACATCCTGAACGCACTGGTGACCGGCGTCATCGGGATTTTCGTGTTCTCGCTGTACAATCTGGTCGCTCCCGGCTCAGTACAGATTCCGTTTGCGCCACTTGTCGGCGCACTCACCGGCATCGGCAGCCTCATTCCCGTGGTCGGGATGAAAATCGTCTACCTGCCCGTCGCTGTGCTGCTTGCGGTCTCCGCGGTCGTCACGGGGCAGACGGCGGCCCTGGCCTGGGTTGCCCTCTTCCTCGTGGTCACACTGGTCGTCGTCGACACTATCCCGGATTTCCTGATTCGGCCGTACGTCAGTGGCGACCTGACCCACGTCGGCCTGTTGATGTTCGCGTACATCCTCGGTCCCATCGCCTTTGGCTTCTACGGCATCTTTTTGGGTCCGATGCTGCTGGTCCTTGCCGCCCAGTTCTTCCGGATTATTGTCCCCTACATCATTACGGGCACAGTCGAAACGACACAGACGTCGCTCTCCGAATACGACTCCGGGGAGTCGTAACTGCTACCCGTTCCTGAGTCGGGCGCTGGCAGTCCCGAAGTCGAGACAGCGACTGTCTACCGACGAATCGATTCGGTCGAGCCACCGTAGCTCCATCACCGAGAGGCGGTAGTGACACGTCGATGGCTCGGCCTGTTGCCAGTAGAGGTACCGGACGTCGGGTACTGGTTCGGCCTCGTCGTATGCCGCTGGGAGGTCGTGGGTTTCGAGATCTGACATCGGTTCCGGGCCCGGTGTCTCGACGGGTGTGAAGATAACGCCAACGCTACCGAGGAAGACGACATTCACAACGAGGACCAGCGCAAGGATGGCGCTGAGATACTGTGTCTGTTGCCGGTCCCGAAACACTGTCGCAACCATCCCGAGCCCGATTGCGACGAACGCAAGCCCCGGAATGAGGTCTGTGTAGCCACCGGTCTCGAAATCAACGAACAGTATCAGAAACACAAACCACGCTGTGCCGACCGGAATCCACCATTCGGTGCGTCCGACAACACCGTCAGTACCAGTGAAACAGTGTCGAGCGGTGTGAGCGAGGCCAAGTCCACCAAGCACGACGAACGGTGACGCCCATTTGAAGTGGACAACACCGGCCACAAACCGAGCGAGCAACGACGCGTGTTCCTCCGTCTGTAACGGGACGAGGAAAACCTGAACGACCATCTCCGAGGCCGAATGCCACAGGAGAAACACCGGCAGCAACATGACGATGGTAAAACCGAGGCCACCGGCGACGACACGCTCAAGCGCCCGCATGTCGCGCCGCTGGACCGCTAAACCGACCAAAATCAGCGGGAAGATGGCTCCTGCCTGCCAGTATCCCACGCTGGCTGCCGCAGCCACACCGCTCAGTGCCGGGTAGCCACGCGTGTACAGATATATCGCTAGTAGCCCACAGAGAACGAGAAGATATTTCGCTTTGAACCCATACGCCGGACGGACAGCAAACCCCGGCAACAGGAACATCGACAGACCAGCCAGCGGCGCAACGATATCGTCGCCAGTGATGTCGTAGACGAGCATCACAACGAGTGCAACGATTGCACACACCGCGCCGCTCATCAGCACCACGCTGAGGAGGTGGAGGCGATACATATCGCCGCCAGATAGCAACGCCAGTACCCCCGCCGTCTCGTAGGACAGCGGCAACTTCGGTTCCCAGGCATCGACGTACAACCGGCCACCATGTGTCAGGTACCAGCCGAGATGCTCGAAGATTCCAGCGTCGGGTGCCATGGGTGGTCGAGTAGAATCGAGTGTGATTGTCACGAAAAAGTACAACTGTGTGCCAACGGCGAACAGCACTGGAAACGCGAGCCGTCTATCGTGGGGTCGAAGAGCAAGCGAACGAAGCAGATCCCTGAGCTGGTCTTTGTTTCGTCTGCTCACATGGTTTGTTTGTGTTCAGGTGGCCAAAAGTATAGACTAATTTAGAACATGTGCAGTAGCTGAAAGCAGTCACTGTTCGCATTACATATACAGTCACCGTGGTTAGGATTGTATTTGTAGATTGCTGTGTAGCTCGCAACCCATTTCAGACACAGTTCGTATGAATAGCTACAACCGTTCAGAGACCGCTTTCGTGCGTACTCAGTCCTAGTTTGAGTACGGAACGGTGGTACAGCAGTGATGCCCGGTCAATAGTACTGTTATATCGAACGTGTACTCATGTGGGTTAAACTTCCCCTACTCGGCGTGATGGCGTCGCAGGCACTGTTTCGCTCCCGAAGCAGCGAAAGCAAGTGTCGTATCAGAGTAGTTAGATACCGAATATTGGAACTGGTATATTTTGCCCAAGCGAACTCCAGTCTATTACGAGCGCGCTGCCTTCTTGGATTTAATTAAACACGGCGACGGCGACTGTGTTTGAAACGCCAATCGGTACAGAACTACCGTACGGAGCCGTACCAGTACTTCACGGAACTGGACCCGCTTGCACAACAGACGGTACTGATCGGCACATCGGCAGTCAGGTAGCAAACCAAGAGCGGCGAGGACAAAGCTCAATTTAGTATAGCAATTACCAGTTTATCGGCGCCATTCACCGAACGCGTCGGCCTTTTACGAGTACGCCGAGTAGAGGGACCTAATGGTCCAGAACGTGGCTTCAGTGATGGTGGAGCTGGAACCCGGGGACTTCCATCTGCTCTCTGGCGTCGAACAGGGGATGCGGTTCTCGGAGTACGTCGCCCGCGAGAAGTTGACCGAGTTCTCCCGGCTGACGACAGAAGATGTCGACTACCGGCTTGACCGGTGTGCGGACCGGGGACTGGTCGAGCGAAAAACCATCCAGTACGAAGGGTTCAAACTCACTTTTGAAGGGTACGATACGCTTGCGCTGCATACCTTTGCTGAGCGAGACACAATTGAAGGAGTGGGATCGCCGCTGGGCGTCGGCAAGGAGAGCGACGTGTACGAGGCCCAGTCGTACAAACCGGTGGCGCTGAAATACCACCGCGAGGGGTACACCAATTTCCGCGAAGTGATGAAAGAACGAGAGTACACCGCCGACCGAGACCATGTCTCCTGGCTCTACACCGCCCGGAAGGCCGCCGAGCGGGAGTACGATGCCCTCGAGACGCTGTATCCGAACGTGTCGGTCCCACAGCCAATCGACACGAACCGCCATGCGATTGTCATGGAGAAAATAGATGGCGTCGAGCTCTCCCGAACGAAACTCGAAACAGCACAGGTACTACCGATTCTGGATCTCGTGCTTGAGGAGATGCAGACGGCCTACCGCGAGGGGTACGTCCACGCGGACATGAGCGAGTACAACGTCTTCGTCACGAACGAGGGTGTCGTCGTCTTCGACTGGCCACAGGCAGTCCCGACCGACCACGAAAACGCCCGGGAACTGCTAACTCGCGATGTCGAGAACATCGTGAGCTACTTCGAACGAAAATATCCGCAGGAAATCAGCAACGTCGACAGGGACGCAGTCGCCGAACGGCTGGCGACCGACGCGTTCGATTCGATTACCGAATTTACTGAGTAGCGGCGTTTTGGCCGCTAATTGCTCTCTTCTGGCGGTTCACAGACGACTCGGAGCTGGGCCGATCGTCGCTCGGATAAATCCTATAATGCGATATCGAATTAGACAAAACCGTGCTGGCCGGGTCGATTCGAGACAGCGGTGATGGAGGCGAGTCTTTGCCGGTAGCGGGGCTGAGTGCTGTGCGACGGACCCACTTCGTTGGACAGCAGGTTTGAATGTTCCAGATGTACCGACGCTCCGCAGATTGGATTAGGCCATCCTAAAAACCACAGACGTTTTATATTGTTAGGTAGCCCTAAATCATATGGCAGACGACGGTACTGAGTGCGGGGCACAAACGGGGGGAGACCCACGCAAGGAACGATGGCGGGACGCTTCGTATTGTCCAGACCCATCGACACCGTCTGCGTGGTGCCAACATATACCGCGAGCGATATCCCGAGGTCCCACCGACGAGCGGTTGCTCGCCCGCCCGTGCTCTGCCGGAACCATGGGGGGCGTCTGCCTGATGGGTGGCAATGGTGGTGGGGCTGGGGGGGGAGCCAAACGATGAATGAACGCCCGCAACGGTCGCGCGCTCGACTGTGGGCATGGGCCTACGCGGTGGTCTTCGAGGCCGGTAAGCGGTCGACAGGGGAGCTGACGACCGATACGCCCACAGCAAACGACGGGGACGGAACGAATTCATCGGAGCGATGAGCACGGCACCGGAGTACCTGTTGGCTATCTATATCGCACAGCACCGGAGCGAACCGCCTGTTTCGCCGGGGGAGTTGGGAGAGATGCTCGACCGGTCTCCGGCAGCGGTGACGGAGATGTGTCAGCGACTTTCGGAAGACGGTCTCGTGTCCTACAAGCCCTACGACGGGGTGACACTGACCGAACCAGGACGCGAGAAAGCCGCGGAGTTGCACGAGACGTACGTGACCGTCTCGTGGTTCTTTCGGGGTGTGCTGGACCTCGACGACCACGAGACAGAAGCGATGGAGCTGGCCGGTCTAGTCAGTCCGATAGTTGCCAAGCGGCTGGCGGCCACACTGCCCTGTGACGCCGGGGAAAGTACACGGGGGCTCGCCGATTCAAACACGACGGCCTCCGATAGAGACACTGTTTGAGGGGCTATATTGATCAAGACCTGTTTTAGGCGGTGCGAAAAGGTAACAGAAAGCGTATAGTAAAATTTTGGATAGCCAAAATTCGGGCTTTTGATGGCCTAAAGTGCAGTATTTTAGGCCCTCCAAAAACACCAGTTTTATGACATGATGGTGCGTAGGTAGAACTGTTATGAGCGTAGAAGGACTCGAACGACAGACGCGTAACTACTTGAGCAATAACGTCCCGCAGATCCAGCAACACGGCGGCAACTTCGAGGTCCGCGAGGTCGACGAGAGCAAAGGCACGGCTACCGTCGCTATCGGCGGCGCGTGTTCGGGATGTGGCATCGCTCCGATGACGATGAAGGCAATCGAGCAGCGACTCCCCGAGAGTGTCGACGGGCTCGAAGATGTCGAAGTCGTCCGCTCCGGCGGGCCGCGCGCCGCGGTCATGCCCTCGAAGACCGACGATATGGAGGAGATGGACGAGTACGAAGATTACAGCCCGCCGTTCTGAGCGCCCGTTCGTATTTGGAGCGCAACTGCCCGCGCTTTCCCCGGTACCGACCGGGACACAGTTTTATGCACGGCAAATAGCGTTCACTGGCAAGGAGATATCGGAGAACCGGTCGGAGGCCAGACACCGACACAGTCCAACCGGCGGTGAAAGTCGCCCGTGGAGTCTGCGTCGATTCTATTGAGTGTGTCCCCAGACCGTCGCTCTCCGGTGGTGTCACCCGACTTCGGTAGCCTGAGGGCCGATATGCTATAAGTGTGTGGGACGGCAACACAATACATAACTCTCGAGGTCAACGTGAATGCCTTATGACGCAGATACCGATACGAGTACAGTATCGCGACGGCGCGTCCTCAAGACGGCGGGCGCGTCGGCGGTGGTGGCGTTCGCCGGCTGCAACGCCGGAAGCGACGGGGCGGAGCAGGGTGAAAGCGGGGGCGAGCAGAGCCTCGACCCAGTTCGGGAACGGGCGGAGGTTGCCGTCGACGACATCCAGGAGGGCGGGACACTCAGGTTCGGCCTCGGAGCGGGTATCGACTCCTTCGACCCGTCTTACAGCACCAGTGCGCCGGCCGGGAACGTCCACGGACTCGTCTACGAGGGCCTCATCACACAGGACGCTGCGGGGACCGTGTACCCGTGGCTCGCGCGGACGTGGGAACGGGTAGAGGTCCAAGAGGTCGAAGACGGAGCCTATGAGCCGTACATGGTGTCGGCGGAGACGGACGACGAGGGGAACCTCGTCGCCGACGACCAGATCATCATCAGGAACCCTGACGCCGGCGAAGTGCTGACCGTCAACGAAGCGCCGGACGCGGTTGAAGACGGCACCTATGGGATTCAGTACCAGGCCGAACTCCACGAGGGCGTCACCTTCCACAACGGCGAGGAAATGACCGCAGAACACGTCGCCCGCTCGTATGAGGTGCTTGAGAACTCCGCGATTTCGGCCCAGACCTTCGACTCGTTCCTCTACGCCGAGGCTGTCGATGACTACACCGTCAACATCTACGGGCAGGAGCCAGACGCCGAGGCCGACAGTCAACTCCCACCGACGGTGTACCCCATGGCGCACATCGAGGACTACCCCGATACCGCCGCGGACCCGCGCAACGACCTGACGCCTATCGGGACCGGTCCCTTCGAGTTCGAGTCCTACGAGGCCGAACAGCGCGCCCAGTTCAGCACGTTCGACGACTACTGGCTGGACGACCTCGGCCTCGACGCGCTGGAGTGGTGGGACGGCCCAGAGGGGTTCCCGACGAGCCCAGTCGTCGACGATGTCACGGTCTCCATCGTTACCGACGACGCGACCCGTGCGGCCGCGCTCAACAACAACGAGATAGACCTCACCTATGGCCTCACGAGCGACACCTACAGCGAGTACCGGAGTTCGGAGGAGTACCGGCTCAGCGTGACCAACGCCGGGGCGTACAATTTCCTGCAGTACCCTGTCACGGTCTCGCCGTGGGACGACCCCCGCATCCGCCGGGGCGTCAATCAGTTGATTCCACGCGCCCAGATCGCCGAGAATATCTATAACGGGTACCGGAATCCGGCCTACACGCCACTGCCAGAGTTGGCCGCTGCGGAAGGGTCGGCTGACTACGACGCGCTGGTGGAGGAACTGCGCCCGGAGACCGAACAGAACACCGAGGCCGCGACCGAACTGCTAGGGGAGGCCGTCGACGACCTCGGCGTCGAGACACCAATCGAGGCGACCATCGAGACCAACACCTCCGACGACCGGGTGCGCGAGGCCGAACTCATCGCCCAGGTGATGAGCAACACGGAGTTTTTCGACATCAGCGTCGAGACCTTCGAGTTCACGACGTTCGTCCAGCGCATCCTCGGCCCGGAGTACTACCAGCAGGGCAACATCGTCCTCATCGGCCTCTCGGGGACGTTCAACCCCGGGAGCTTCTACGACGCCGTCAACTCCATCGACAACTTCGGCCAGTGCTGTAACTTCCAGCGGGTCGATACGCCCGACCTCGACGAGATCGCAACGGAAGCGCGGTTCTCGGTCGAGGCTGTCGAGGACCCCGCGTTCCGCGGGGAACAGTACGACCAGGTGTGGCGCGGACTCATCGAGCAGGCCCCGAACAGCTACACCGTCTTCGGAACGAACGTCTCGTCGCTGTCAACCGACTACGTCGGGCACAACACGTACACGTTCTCGGGCGGGATTCTCCCCTACGGACTGCACGACCCGACGGACCAGCAGGTCGCGTATCTGGACCGGGAGTGAGTCAGTACGATGAGCCTCAGACGATTCATCGCGGTTCGCGTGGCCGCGACGGTGCCGATACTGTTTGGCGTCTCGGTGCTTACCTTCGCGCTGGTCCACCTGACGCCGGGGGACCCCATCGACCAGATGGTTGCACTGAACCCCCAGATTTCGGCGGCTGAGGAGGCAGCGATACGCGCCAGATACGGCCTCGACGGCCCTGTCTGGCAGCAGTATCTCACATGGATAGGCAACGTTCTGCAGGGCGACCTCGGCACGGTCATCAGCGTCGACCAGCCGGTCCTGCCCTACATCATGGCCCGGCTCCCCGAAACCATCGCGCTGGGGCTGTTCGGCTGGGCCATCGCGTTGCTGATCTCCATCCCGACCGGTATCTACGCTGCGGTGAACAAGGATACGCTGGGCGACGACCTCTCGCGGGTGTTCGCCCTTTCGGGCATCTCGCTGCCGAACTTCTGGCTCGGCCTGATGCTCATCCTCGTGTTCGCGCTCTGGCTCGACCTGTGGCCGGTGCTGGCTCCGGACAGGCCGCTACTCTCGCCTGAGATGCTGTGGTATCTCGTCCTCCCGGGCGTCACCATCGGGACAGCGTCGTCGGCGACGCTGATGCGTGTGATGCGGTCGTCGATGGCCGAAGAAATGAACAAGCAGTACGTCACGGCGGCGCGGGCGAAGGGGCTTCCGGAGCGGACCGTCGTGTTGAAACACGTCCTGCGGAACTCGCTCATTTCCGTGACCACTATTGCCGCGTTCCTGACCGCGAGTATCTTCGCCGGTGCCGTCGTCGTCGAGCAGGTGTTCGCCTGGCCCGGCCTGGGCCGGGCCTTCGTCGGCGCTATCGTCGGCCGCGAAGTCGACCTCATTATGGCGATTACGCTGTTTACCGGTGTGACGATCATCCTGGCAAACTTGCTCGCAGACATTGCGTACGCGCTGTTAGACCCACGAATCCGCTATGACTGACCTATGAGTACTGACCGAGGACGCATCCGGATAACGGGGTTCGACGCCGACCGCGTCGAGTCCCGCGAACCACTATCCGACTGGACAGAGCAGCGAGGCACTGAAACCGAGAGCCGCTGGGGGCGCGCCTGGCGTGAGTTCCGTGACAACCGGAGCGCGATGCTCGGGCTCTACACTGTTGCCCTGATGGGAATCCTGGCTCTATTCGCCCGCCCAGTCACCATTGCTGGCGTGACAGTCCAGCCCTTCTCGCTGGCCCCCTACGACCCGAGCGCGATTCTGTACGTACAGGGCCTCGATGTGAGTGCGTACGAGGCCCCGTCGCTGGCCCATCCCTTCGGAACCGACGGCTCCGCCCGGGACGTGTTCTCCCGCGTGCTGTACGGCGGTCGGTTCAGCCTCTCGATTGGCTTTATTGTGGTGTTCATCACCGCCGCCATCGGGCTGGTGTATGGTGCCATCGCGGGCTACTACGGCGGCCGGGTTGACGAGGTGATGATGCGAACGCTGGACCTGATATTCGCGTTCCCCGGCCTCCTGCTGGCGTTGATTATCGTCGCTGTGCTCGGCAAAGGGTACTGGGAGCTAGTGCTCGCGTTCACCGCATTCGGCTGGGCCGGCTACGCCCGGCTGATACGCGGGGAGATACTGAAAGTCAAGGAAAACGAGTACGTCATGGCCGCGAAGGCGCTGGGCGCGCGTGACCGGCGCGTCATCTTCAGACACGTCGTCCCCAACGCTGTCGCACCGCTTGTCGTCCAGGCCTCTCTCTCTATCGGGACAGTCGTCATCGGTGTGGCGGCACTTGGCTTCCTCGGGCTGGGCCTTCCGCCCGGGTCAGCCGAGTGGGGGACGATGCTGGATCAGACCCGCGAGACTATCGTTCAGGGCCCTGGTGGGACGATCCCCTGGTGGGTCACTGTGTTCCCCGGCGGCGCGATCTTCCTGTTCGTGATGTCGATGAACCTCATCGGCGACGGCATCAACGATGCCCTCGACGCCCAGGAGGGCGAGGACGTGGCCCGCGGGGGCGAGGTCTGATGGCGCTGCTCGAAGTCGAGAACCTCACGGTGAACTTCTACACCGAGGAGGGCGTTGTCACCGCCGTCGACGACCTCTCGTTTCGTATCAACCGCGGCGAGAAGTTCGGCGTCGTCGGCGAGAGCGGCGCGGGCAAGAGCGTCACCGCGCTGTCGGTAATGCGACTCATCGAAGAGCCCGGCCGTATCGAGAGCGGGACGATTCGTTTTGACGGCCAGGACCTCACCGAACTGTCCGACTCCGAGGTTCGAGATGTCCGGGGCAACGACGTTGCGATGATATTTCAGGACGCACAGACCGCACTCAACCCCGTCTACACCGTCGGCGAACAGATTTCAGAGGCTATCCGGCACCACCTCGACTACGACGACACAGCCGCTCGCGAACGCACGATTCGGCTGCTCGATGATGTCGGTATCCCGGAACCCGAAGCCAGATACGACGACTACCCACACGAATTCTCCGGCGGGATGCAACAGCGGGCCATCATCGCGATGGCGCTGTCCTGTGACCCCGAACTCCTCATCGCCGACGAGCCGACGACGGCGCTTGACGTGACCATCGAGGCGAAGATTCTGGACCGCCTCAACCGGCTCGCCGACGAGTACGACACGGCGATTCAGCTCATCACCCACGACCTCGGCGTCATCGCGGAGATGTGCGACCGGGTGATGGTGATGTACGCCGGCCGCGCTGTCGAGAAAGCTTCTGTCGAAGAACTGTACTACGACCCAAAACACCCCTACACCGTCGGGCTGATGAGTGCTATCCCGCGTATCGGCGACCGGCAGGACCGCCTCAAGACGATTCCGGGGACCATGCCGGACCTCGTCGAAGTGCCATCGGGCTGTAGCTTCCACCCACGCTGTCCCTTCGCCGAGGAGGTCTGTACGCGCAAACAACCACCGCTCGTCGACCCGGAGACCGGCGACGGCGTCGGCCTGTCTGACCGCGGAGCGGCCTGTCTGGCCTACACCGGCGACCTTGACGACGAACTGGATTACGAGGTCGAGGTACAGGGTCGCGACACGCCGCCCGACAACACACAGCCCGGCTCCCGCTCCGGACGGACGGACGCAGAGCCACTCCGGACAGACTCCGATCCGGTCGGCCTCGATACCGACCTGCTAGACCGGGACGGCGACGCGGACAACGACACGGGGGGCCAGCAGGATGGCTAAGACAGCCGATAGCCCCATTCTGGAGGTCGAAAACCTCACGAAGTACTACGAGTCCGGCGGGACCATCGTCGATACCCTGCTGGGTCGGAGTCAGGAAGTGAAAGCTCTAGATGGCGTCGATCTGGAGCTCTATCCCGGCGAGACACTGGGTATCGTCGGCGAGTCCGGCTGTGGCAAGACCACGCTCGCCCAGACGCTGCTTCGGCTCATCGAACCCACAGCCGGCTCAGTTCGCTACAAAGGCGAAGACCTGACAGGTGCCTCAAATGACCGTCTGCGGGCGCTTCGAAAGGATATCCAGTATATATTTCAGGACCCGTTCGCCAGCCTCAACCCGCGGCTGACGGTGGGCGACATCGTCGGCGAGCCGCTGGATATCCACGGGATCGCGGACGGCGAGGCGCGAACCGAGCGTGTCAACGACTTGCTGGAGACCGTCGGGCTAAGCCAGCGTCACACCCACCGCTATCCCCACGAGTTCTCCGGTGGCCAGCGCCAGCGAATCGGCATCGCCCGCGCACTCGCCGTCGACCCCGAGGTCATCGTCTGTGACGAACCCGTCTCGGCGCTGGACGTGAGCGTGCAGGCCCAGATTCTGAACCTGCTTACGGACCTGCAGTCGGAGTTCGGCCTCTCCTATATCGTCATCGCCCACGACCTCAGCGTCGTTGAGCATATCGCCGACCGCGTGGGTGTCCTGTATCTCGGGGAGTTCGCCGAAGTCGGGCCGACCGAGAACGTGTTTCAGCCACCGTATCACCCCTACGCCGAGGCGCTGCTGTCCGCCATTCCGGAACCAGACCCCGGCTGGGAGGGCGACCGGATTTTCCTCTCCGGCGATGTTCCATCGCCACTGAACCCCCCGTCGGGCTGTCGGTTCCACACCCGCTGTCCGAGGGTCATCCAGCCCGAGGGGACTGACATGGCCCAGTCGGAGTGGCGGTCACTGATGGACCTGAAACAACGGCTCCGGAAGGCCGACTCACTGGAGGCCGTCACTGCCGTCAAAGACAGTGTCGAGGACGAGGACCTGCGTCAGCTCTCTCGGTCCGCTCTCGAAACACGGGTCCGAGCCGAATTTGGCCTCCCGGACACGGTCGGCGACCGGGAGGCCGAAGGAGTGCTGGCGACGGCGCTCGACCACCTGCACGACGAGGCTTTCGAAGCCGCCCGGACGGCGATGGACGACGCCTTCGAATCCCCCTGCGAGCGAACCGACCCCGCGCTGTTCGATGTCGGTGACGACCACCAAATCGCCTGCCTGCTGTACGATGACGACCATCCGGATACGTCTACACGGGCCAGTAGTCGCTGACAGGGTACCAGTACAGTGGCTCGCTGTGTGCCCACTCGACTACGCAAACTCGACGCCGGTAATCTCGAAGCGTGCGCCGCCGTCGGCGCTCTCTGCCACGTCGACTGCCCAGCCGTGGGCCTCTGCGATGCGGTCGACAATCGCCAGCCCGAACCCGGACCCGTTGTCGGCGGTCGAGTATCCAGCCTCGAACAATGTCTCGCGCTCGTCTTCCGGAACGCCGGGACCGTCGTCGGCCACGTAGAAGCCCCCTTTGATGGCACCGACAGTGATGTTCACGCTTCCATCCCCGTCGGCGGCGTCCACAGACTTCGTCTGGCTGCCCGCTGTGCCGTGGTCTACGTTTGTGTGTGCCTGTGAACGCGGCTCCCCCGACTCGTGTTTCACACCGTTGTCGGTCCCCGTCGGACTGCGCGTGGCACCATGTTCCACACTGTTCCGGAGCAGGTTCTCAAGCAGTTGCAACAGGCGCGGCCGGTCGGCGGTAATCGTTACGTCCCGTTTATCAGTGTCGGTGAAGGCGAGCGTCCCGTCTTCTGCGTCCTGAGACACCATCTCCCAGGCATCCGCGACCGCGTCATGGAGCGAGACCGGTGCTGTCTCCTGGATGTCCTGTCCCTGGCGAGCCAGGAGCAACACGTCATCGATGATGCGTTCCATCCGGTCGAGTGCAGTTTCGATGCCCTCCAGATGGCTCTCATCACCGGTTGTCCGGGCGAGTTGCAGCCGCCCCTGTGCGACGCTCAGCGGACTGCGAAGGTCGTGGCTAACGACGCTGGCGAACTCCGCAAGCCGGTCGCGCTCACGCTGTAGCTCCTGCTCTTGCTTTCGGATGTCGGTAATGTTGCTTGCGACGCCGAACACGGCAACCGGGGTATCCGGGTCAGACCGCTCACCCGTGTCGTATATTGGAACCTTCGTCGAGAGGAACTGGAGCGTCTCGCCGTCGATGATGAGTTGCTCCTCGGTCTCTATCGGTTGCCCGGCTTGCAGGACAGCACGGTCGTTTGCCCACGTCGTTTCAGCTGTCTCTTCGGGGAACAGCTCGAAGTCCGTACGGCCGACGATTTCCTCGTCAGCGAGCCCGGTAAGCTCCCGATAGCCGTGGTTGACGAAGAGGTACTGCCCTTCGTCGTCTTTCATAAACATCGGAGTCGTGGTGTTTTCCAGAATTGCCTCGAGCCGGCGCTCTATTACCCGCAGGTCGCGCTCACGTTCCTTGTGCTCGGTGATGTCGTGGTGGACGCCGACCATCAGTGTACTGTCGTCGTCTTCGATGGGTTGGCCCCGAACAGAGCCCCACTGTACGTCGCCGTCCGCGTCGATCATCCGGAACTCCCCGTCGTAGACGCTGTCTGTCTCGACTGCCCGCTCTATTTGTTCGCGGACTTCAGTGCGGTCCTCGGGGTGAATCAGTTCGAACACGGCCGACAGCGTCCCGCCGAACTCGCCGGGCTCGAAGCCCAAGAGTCGTTCGAGCGTATCGCTTAATACGACCTCGTCCGTCTCGTAGTCCCACTCCAAGACACCCGTTTCGCTGGCTTCCAGCGCCAATTGGAGTCGGCGCTCGGTTTCCTGTAAGTCGCGTTTCCGGTCTCGCTTGTCGGTGATATCCGTCAGGGTACAGACCACGCTTTCAACAGCCCCGTCGTCGTCGAACAGCGGTGCGCCGTTCACCGAGAGTACCTTCTCGGTACCGTCCGGCCAATGGATCGTGTGCCGGGCATCGGATAGGGGCTGGCCGGTTTCGAGCACCTGCCGAAACGGAAGCTCCGCGTCCGGTATCGGGTGACCGTCGAGATCACGTATTTCCCATTCTGGGTCGTTGTACGTTCGGTCTTTCACTTCCGATTGTGACAGGCCGAGAACGTCGACAGCGCGCTGGTTGGCGAAGACAAACTGGCCGTCGCGGTCGAGTTGCACAACACACGACGGGACAGTCTTGAGGATCTGTTCGAGACGGTGCCGCCGCCGCTCGGCCTCAGTCGCTGACTGTCTCGCTTCCACCGCGTTCTGGACCCGATTCGCCAGCAATGTGTACTGGTCTGTCCCGGCCTCCTTCTGCAGATAGTCGGTGACACCGGCCGAGATGGCGTCACTCGCGACCTCCTCGCTTCCCTTTCCGGTGAACAGGATGAGCGGGAGTTCAGGGTACTCCTCGCGGACGGCTTCGAGGAACTCGATGCCGCTGCGCCCGGGCATATCGTAATCCGACACGATACAGTCAAACGTCGACGATTCGAGCCGTTCCAGCGCGTTTTCCGCGTTTGACGCTGTTTCAACGCGGAGTCGGTCGTTCTCTTTTTCAAGGAACGCGGCGGCCGTCTCCGCGAAGTCCGGCTCGTCGTCGACGTGCAACAGCCGAATCGCGTCGCGTGTTGATGTCATCGGGAGCGGTAGCTTGCTGACATATCAGAGGGCCGGCCACTTAGCGTGTTTGGCTGTGTGTTACATGCATGGTCGGCATCCACGGGCAGGTGTGAGCGTTTTCTGCAATTTCCAGCGATGTGCCTGCGTCGGGGTATCGCTTTGGCCGAACCCGACGGGCCAGCCGAACTGGCCCGACGAACACTTTTGCGCATGCCAACCGATATGCTGACAATGCGTCGCATCTACGACTCGGGGGCGCTCCACCGTGACGACGAGGAGCCACAGGCTCCCACTGAGCGCGGGGCGCAGCCACAGGCCGCACGCAGTATCGACGGCCAGGCCTGGAGCGATCTGCTGATACCGACGTGGCTCCGCTATCGTGCGGTATCGGTCGATATCGAGGTCCCGCAGACGTCGTATCCGGCGGGAACCGAGGTGCCGTTCGTCGTGACGATGCAGAACGCGCTTCCGGTGCCGATAACGCTACCGACGGAATCGCCGCGGCCGTGGACGTGGTACGTTGATGGAGTGCCCGAGGCATCCCACGTCGATAGCGTGCCCAGTGAGGACGGCAGCCTCCGATTTGACCGCGGCGAACGAAAGCAGTTCAGGCGACGGTGGGACCGGATGTTCCGGGTTAGCGACGACGAATGGGAGCCTGCATCAGCCGGGGAGTATACCATCAGCGCCGGACTGAGTGTGGCCAACGCCGGCGAGCGTGGCCTGTACAGCGAGACGACGGTCAGTATCAGCGAACGGTAGCTCCGCAAGCAAGGTTCGAGTGAGCGGGGTCAGGACCCGCTTGGGGTGGGGACTGGCGTCGGGGTCGGCTCCGGCGGTGTTTCGGCCGGAGTGGAAGCACTGTCACCAGTCCCGAATCCAGCACTTGGGGTCGCGCCACCGCCCGGGTCGGGTGCTTCGCCGTCGAGCAAGAACGAAAGCAGGTTCCCGATGAACACCTCGTTGTCGGCGTCGTATAGCTCGGAACTACTGATGAACGTCGAGTCAGTGACAAACACCATGTTGTCGTTGCGGACGACTGTCGCGTACGTGCCGGTACGCCGCGTCTCCAGCGTCCGGGTACCCTCGACAGCGGTGAACTTCGTCTCGGCGTCGCCGTTCACCACCGCGTAGCCGGCGGTGTCGAACGTAATCGTCTCGACACCGTCGGTCAGGTCACCATCGTCGCTCGGTGAGGCGTAAATGGCTTTGAAGTTGTTGTCGTTGGCCGCATCGTCGACATTGTACAGCTGTTCGGACCCCATCCGAACGCCGTAGCGCTCGGTGGCGTTGTTGGCCCCGAACGATACCGTCGTGGTCGACTGGGTGAAGCCGGTCGAAAGGCGGGTCTGTGTCGGTTCGGCGAGGACGACAACACGGCCGCCATCGTCGGTGTACTCCTGTAATGCTTCGCGTTCCGCTTCGGAGTAACTGCCGAGCGGCTGGACGATGAGTATGCCGTCGTACTGGCCCAGCGAATCGGCGAACGAGGCGGTGCCGGACGTGCCGTACTCGACAGTATGGCCCGCCTCGAACACTGCCTCAGTGATTGGTTCGAGTTCGGATTCGGACACCTGGTTGCCGTGGCTCGTATCGACGAGTATTCGCTTGTCACTTCCCTCAGAGTCGACCGAGATCGCCCCTTCTTCGGGGTCGACAGGGGCATTGACAGCGTCGGGCTGGTACTGTGACGGCGATTGACCGTCGATGGACTGGCCATCTGGCGGCCCCGATGAGCCCGGGTTAACGACTGCGAGAAGGAACGTGCCGCCCAGTATCACCACGAGGACGACGATAAACACGGCAAGTGGCTTAACGATACGACCCTCAGTCATTGCGGATCACCGTTGCATTGTTGTCTTCGGCGGGGATTCCCCAGACGGCGTAGTACTTCACCGGTTCCCGGAACGTCGTCTCACTGTTGTCGGGATGAACGAGATAGGTCACGTTATTCGCGCCCTGTACGGTTTCAGCGCCGGCAGGGACGATGATGACGTTGAATTCGGCACCGCCAGTGCCCTGATAGACAACGTCGTACTGGTCGCCCTCGATGTCGTCTGAGAGTGCAGCGGCCCGCTCGATGGCCAGTCCGGTATCGCCGATCCGGTCGGCAAAGCCGTTCTCGGTCGCCTGTGCGCCGAGATACGTGCCTCCGTTGGCAACTTCCTCACGGGAGACCGTCAGTTGATCGCCCCGATGGCGCATGACTGTCCCGACGAAGGACCGCTGGAGCACCTCGATATCCTCGCGGAGGCTGTCTTTGCTTATTTGGGCCTTGTCCGGCCCCGAGCGGACGAACGTCTCGCCCTGCTGTTCGACCTGCTCGATGAGACTCAGCGGGGCCTGGACGATGACGCCGATGCTGCCGACGTTCGAACTCGGCTTGACGACGATCTCGTCGGCCGGTGTGATGCCATAGTACCCACCCGAAGCGGCCGTCCCCTCGACGTAGGCGACAACGGGCATCTCACTGGCGGTCCGGTTCACGGCGAGGTAGAACTCCTCGCTTGAGTCGACCGGGCCGCCGGGGCTGTCGACCCGGAGGACGACCGCCTCGATTGATTCGTTCGTTCGCGCTTCGCGGAGGTCCTGTTTGACGGCGTTGACGTTCGCGTCGGTTGTGCCGCCCCGAAGGGTGATGACGGCGACGCTCGGGTCGTCGTCACCACCGCTTGGCACGCCGTTCCAGATGACCGGCGCGAATATCGCGGCGATGACGATGGCGAGCGTGACCGCGATCACGTACGACGCCGTCATCGCCGAGAACAGTTGATCTCTCCTAGACATCTATACATCCCGTTCGGACTGAGAGAGTAATAAACCCCGGTCGGCGTGCCCTGTCGCAGTCCGGCAGCCAGATTGGCTGTGACAGCAGCGACGAACGGTTATTGGTATCCGGAGCGTGCAACCGGGTATGGAGACCCGAGCACTGGGCGACACTGGACAGGAGAGCACGATGCTGACGTTCGGTTCGATCTCACTCAACTGGCTCGAACAGGATGGCGCGAACCAGTTGGTCGAACTCGTGTTGGACCACGGCGTCAACCACTTCGACGTAGCACCGACCTACGGTGACGCAGAGCTGAAACTGGGGCCGAAGCTCCGGCAGTACCGCGAGGACATCTTCCTGGGCTGTAAGACCCAAGAGCGAGAGTACGAGGGGGCCGCCCGGAAAATCGACCGGTCGCTGAACCGCCTCGGCATCGACACTATCGACCTCTACCAGATCCACGGCCTGGAATACGAAGACGAACTGGACACGATCACCGCTGACGGCGGCGCACTCGATGCGATACGCGAGGCAAAGGCGGCAGGGAAGGTAGACCACATCGGGCTGACGAGCCACGGCAACCCCGGGCTCATCCTCGACGCCATCGACCGCATCGACGACCTTGAGACGGTGATGTTCCCGCTGAACCCCGTCGTCGCCGGCAAGGACGGTGACGAGTACGACTACGAGGCCGTGCTGGAACGCTGTGAGGCGGAGGGTATTGGCACGCTGGGCATCAAGGCGTTCGCGAAGGGGTCGTGGCCACCGACCGACGAACTGGCCGAGGCCGACCGCCCGTACGCGAACTGGTACGAGCCGGTCGACACACCAGAGGACATCCGCGAGCGGTTCGACTTCGCCGCCGCCCGAGGTCTCGATACCGTCGTCAGCCCCGGCGACCCGAAGCTCGTGAAGATGGTGCTCGATGCCGCCAGTCGCTCGGCGGGCATGGACGAGGCGCGCCAGCGCGCACTCATCGAGGAAGCGCGCCACGATGACAGTCCGGTGCCCGAGCAACTGCACCACTGATACTGTCGGCTGTAAGCCATTGAAAACTGTCACCACCAGAGGGTGGTGAATATCTGCATAAATTTACAGCTAACAGTATGAGCGTGAACGGGGACGTTCCGGAGACGGTGACAGCGGCACTCGCTGACCAGCGGGTCGAGGGACGGGTCTGTCTTGAGGCCGGAGCCGGCGTCGGGAACACGACGGCAGGACTGCTAGCCGCGGGCGCAAAACGCGTGTATGCGGTGACGAACGACGCAGACCACGCCGCGACGGTCTGGGACCGCATCGGCGACCGAAACGCCGACCGGCTGGCCGTGATCGAGGCTGACCTCCGGGCGACGCCGCTTGCGACCGAGAGCGTCGACCTCGTCGCCGCCCACGGACTGTGTAACGTCCTGCCACCGGCCGAACTGGCCCCTATCGCGGCCGAACTGACGCGGGTCGCAAAACCCGACGGTTGCCTCGTCGTCGACGACTACGCGGTGCCGCCCGCCGACGCGGCTGTCAACCGACTGTTCGCGCTGGAAAACGCCGCCGCGCAGGTAGTCGACGGCCGGCCGGCGCTGACGTTCTACCCGCCCGCCGTGCTGGCTGCCGTTTTCGCCGCCAACGGCTGGAGTGTCGAGCGACGGAAGACGCTGCTGAACCCGGTCCCCTGGACCGAGGCTCATCTAGATGCCCACGCAGAGGTGGTGCGGGAGTACGCCGCGGCGCTTCCGGATTCGCTCGGGGAGCCACTGACTGCGATGGCTGGAGATCTGGTCGCAGCTATCGGCTCCGAGCGAACCGGGACGATGTACAGTCTCGCGTTCCGGCGAGCAGATGGGTGAGCCGTGTTGGTCTCTCGTGAGGCGAGTCTGAACAGTGTATGCACCGATACAAACAGTCACGAATTTCTCAGCAGCCGAACGGCTAAGGACGCCCCGGCCCACGTGCCGGTATGTCACTCGATAGATTGGCAGCGTTCGACGCCGAACCGGAAGCAGGCGAAGTCATCGACGGAGAACTGGCAGTGACCGACGACGTGCTGGTGAAGGCGTTCGCGCTGGGGCCGGACGCGACAATCGACCCGCACGAGCACGACGGCGCGACGAACGTGTTCCACGTCGTCCGCGGCGAGGTGACGGTCCAGCAGGACGACACCGAGGAAGCCATCGCCGCGCCGGGCGTCGTCCTGAACGAGCGCGGGCAGGCCCATGGCGCGCACAACCACACCGACGAGGTAGCTGTTTTGACTGCGAGCCTCTGTCCGCTGCCGGGACAGTAGAGAGTAAAAGAGCGGGAGATACGACGGTTCAGGCGCTCGCGCCGGATTCGGTGCCGCTGGCCGCGTCGACGGCGCTGTCGTCGAGTTCCGACTCGGCTTCAAGCAGTTCGCGGTAGCGCTCGCGGATGGTCACGGTGCTGATGTCAGTAGCCTCACTGACGGTCTCCTGGGTCATCTCCTCGCCGAGTAGGAGGCCGGCGGCGTAGATGGCCGCAGCGGCGAGGCCGACGGGGCTCTTGCCGCTGTGGACGTTCGCTTCCTTCCCCGCTTCGATGAGGGCGCGGGCCTGGCGTTCGAGGGCGTCGTCTGCGTCGAGTTTGGAGACGAACTTGCTGAGGTAGGTTGCAGGGTCCGGCGGGCCGACCTGCAGGGAGAGTTCGCGGTTGAGATAGCGATAGGCCCGAGTGAACTCCATCTCGTCGACGCGGCTGACGACAGCCATGTCGTCAAGCGTCTGCGGAAGGTTCGCCTGCCTGACGGCAGCGTACAGCGCGGCGGTCGCCATCCCTTCGATGGAGCGACCGGGTAGCATCCCTTCGTCGAGCGCGCGGCGGTAGATGACGCTGGCCGTCTCACGGGCGCTCTCGGGGACACCGAGGGCGCTCCCCATCCGGTCAATCTCGCCAAGCGCCTGCTTGAGGTTGCGCTCGGCGTGGTCGCGGGTGCGGAACCGCTCGTCCCAGGTCCGCAGGCGCTGCATCTTCTCGCGCTGGCGCGTCGACAGGGAGTTGCCGTAGGCGTCCTTGTCCTGCCAGCCGATGTTCGTCGAGAGGCCCTTGTCGTGTTTCATCTCGGTCGTCGGCGCGCCGACCCGGCGCTTGTTGTCGCGCTCCTGACTGTCGAAAGCGCGCCACTCCGGCCCGTGGTCGATCTCGTCCTCGTCGACGACGAGACCACACGACTCGCAGACGGTCTCGCCACGACTGTCGTCGGTGACGAGGCTTCCGCCACAGTCCGGGCAGGCGTGGCCAGTGCTCGCCTCGGACTCGGCCTGTTCGTCCGCACTTTCATCGCGTTCGTCTGGGGAATAGATGCTGCGTGTCGTCATAGATGTCCTCTGCGAGCGCGTGGGACGCCCGCGGTCGTACCCAATTATAGGGGTGCATCCCCCATGACGCCTCGTTTGGCATATGCCGAAGTTCGGAGAAGTAATATCTATGTGTCACGTTCGGCGCACCACGACGTACAACTCTCACTCCCGCTGTTACCGCGTTCTGAACTGCGACGCGGCAGTATACAGGTAGTGCAGTGCAGTTCGGTTCTGGTGCCAGACGCGATACTGTCGACTACACGCCCGAGCGACCGATACGGAGGCGTCCACCCTCGGCGACATCTTCGTCGGCCTGAACTGGCCCCATCGACCGCGTGACGAACGACCGGACGATCCACGCCTCCGCACGCTGGAGGCGGTACTGGAGCGTCGACCGTGACACGTCGAGCGTCTCTGCGAGGTCAGTGAGCGAGGTGTCCCGGGGCGTCCGGTAGTAGCCGTGTTCGACGGCAGCCTCGACAGCGGCCTGTTGTTCCGGCGGCAGCTCCGCCAGCGTCACGGCCTCGTCGACCCAGTACGAGGGGGAACTGAGCTGCCGGAATTCGACGGTGAGTCCCTCCCGGAGCTCGGATTTCATCTCCTCGAACAGGCCGTCGACGCCGGCGTCGCTACAGAGGAGGAGCCGCCACTCACACCGGCTGCCACGGCGCTCGGTCTCGACGAGGACGCCGCGGCCGACGTGGTCGATGGCTAACCGCGGAATCGAGTGACAGTCGCCGGCTTCCGACCGGTAGCTGTACACCGTCCGAGCGCCGGGGTCCGAGCCGATGACCTCGTACGTCCAGTCCGTCTTGCAGTTACGGGTTCCGATGCACTCGGTACACTGGACCGGGTCGTCGTACACGTCATCCAGTTGTTCAAGCGCAGTCTCCGGGCCGGCGACGCGCTCGAGCCGCCACATCCCGTCTCGTGTGACGTTGCACGCTATCGTCCGGGAATGGGTCTCCGGATAGTCGATGAACACGTCCATAACGGGGTCGACGTTCCGCTCGTAGTCGATAGTGAAGATGAACTCTCGCATGTACATCCCGTTGCGTGTCGAGTGGCTTATACGCACTGTCTCGTTCGGCGTATGCCAAACCAGCCGTCATTATCGAAGCACGCTTTCGAGGGAGTATGTCGTGTCCTGTCTCTCCATCTACTGGCGACTCGTCCAGCGGAGCGGTCACTGGCGACACACCGGACGACTCGCCGTCGCGCATTCGCGGATATGAACTACCGACGCACAACTGGCGACACACCGTCGTCTACGGGGCGGTGTTCTGGGCAATCGTGGCCGCTGCGTGGCTCGCCGTCCCGACCGGTCACCCGTTCCAGCTGGGGGTCACGCTGTCCGGACTGTTTGCGGCCCCGCTGTTGCCGGTCGCACTCTGGTGTGATTACCGCCAAGCGAGAGAGTTTGGCACCTGTGACCCCGGTCTTCAGGCGTACCTCTCGAACCTCATTCGGGATATCAAGACGGCAGGGACCGGCCAGAGCGCTCTCGGCGACCAGCGCCGGGAATTCCTCAGGTGCTGATACCGTTGGCTGTCACTACTGCAGGGGACACATCACTCCAGAGCGGCGAAATACTGGTCGACGGCCGAAACGACGAGCCAGCCAGTCTGACCACGCTGTTTGTTTTTCCATCTGACTGTACAGTGGGGCGAGAGCCGATACCGCGTCAAAAGATGAGATGATACCACCCAGTTATATTATAGCGTGGCCGAACGTGGGAGTGATGACAGTCACTGCAATGCTCACCGTCGCACCGCTTGACGACGCTGACGCTGAGTTCGATGCGGAGATAGCGAAGGCCATCGACGCGCTGGACGCCTACGATGTCCGATATGAGACACACCCGATGGAGACGACTATTGAAGCGACAGACCTCGGTGAAGTGTTCGACGCGGCGCAGGCCGCGACTGAAGCCGTCGACGCCTCCCGGACAATCACGAACCTCAAGATTGACCACTTCCGGGAGGAGACGCTGGCAGTCGACGAGAAGGTCGACCGCGTCGAAGCACATCTCGGCCGCGACGCACGGAGCGACCGATGACCCGCCGACGTTCGTTCCTCCGCGCGCTTGGCGGTGCGGCGACAGTTGGCCTCGCAGGATGTGCCGGTGAAGACACAGGTAGCGAGTCCACGGCATCCAGCGGACAGATGGGGAGTGCAACCCCGGCAGAACGGACGCTCAGAGTCGCAGCGTACAAGTCCTTCGTTGACGCACCGAGTACGAGCGCCGGTGACTGGGTCAAAACGGAGTTCGAATCCCGTCACGACAATCTGACGCTTGAATGGGTCATCCGCGACGGTGGTCTCCAGCATTTCTTCCAGCGCCAGCAACAGGGTGCATCACTCGATGCAGACGCGTTTGTCGGCGTTACTGCGCCGGACCTCGTGAAGGCTGACGACGAACTCGACGACCCGCTGTTTGAACCGTTCGATACTTCAGCCGTCAGTAACAGCGACAACGTCGTCGACGCATACCAGTTCGACCCCGAGCGTCGTGTCCTTCCGACTGGGGCATCATACGTCAGTCTCGTCTACGACGAGAACGAGATCTCCTCGCCCGACACACTCGACGCGCTGACGACCGACGCCTACGCCGACTCGCTCCTGCTGGCGAACCCACAGAGCACGACAACGGGGCTACTCTTCCTCCTGTGGACGATTCATACCAAGGGTGCAGAAAACTACCTCGACTACTGGGACGCGCTTGTCGATAACGGAGTCAGTATCCTGGGCTCGTGGGGCGACGCATACGCGGCTTACTCAGAGGAAGAGAAGCCGATGGTCGTCTCCTACTCCACGGACCAGGTGTATGCTGCGAATCAGGACCAGAACATGGCGCGCCACCAGGTCGCGTTCCCGAACGACCAGGGGTATGCCTACGTCGACGGGACTGCGAAGTTCCGCGGGACAGAGCGGAGTGAGCTCGTCGACACGTTCGCCGCGTTCATGCTTGACCCCGATGTCCAGCAGACAGTAGCCGTCAAGAACGTCGGCCTGCCAACGGTGTCGAACGCGTCGCTTCCCGAAGAGTTCGCACAGTACGCTCACGAGCCGGCTGCACCCGTTCAATTCGGGTATGAAACGCTGGCGGAGAACCTCGAGACGTGGCGTAAGACGTGGAGCAAGCGCGTTGCCGCGAAGTGACTAGAGCCAGTCCGTGTCCGGGTCGATTCGGTTCGGCGGCGTCTCGCCGGCCAGCGCGGCTTCGACGTTCGCCGCGACGGCGGCATTGAGGTCGTCGCGAGCTTCCTCAGAGTACCAGGCCGCATGCGGCGTGACAATACAGTTGTCAAGGCCGACCAGCGGGTGGTCAGCCGTCGGCGGTTCCTCGGCGAGTACGTCGAGACCCGCCGCTCCAATCATTCCGTCCTCCAGCGCCGTCCGGAGCGCCGCTTCGTCGACGAGGCCGCCACGGCCGGTGTTGACCAGAATTGCCTGCTCACGCATCGCTGCGAGCGCGTCGGCGTCTATCATCTCTGCCGTCTCCCCGGTCAGCGGCGCGTGGAGGGAAACGTAGTCAGCTCGCTCGTACAGCGTCTCCAGCGCGACCTTTTCGACATCGGCGTCGGCCATCTCCTCGGCATCGACGTAGGGGTCGTAGGCAATCACGTCGAGGTCAAAGCCACGCAGTTGGTCGCGCACCCGCCGCGCGATGGGGCCGAAAGAGACGAGACCCAGCGTCTGGTCGCGGACGCGATGCACCGGCCGGGTTCGCTCCCAGCCCCAGCCGCCGTCGCGAACGTCGCGGTCGTAGGCCGTAAGCGTCCGAACACAGTCAAGCAGTAGCGTCACCGTGTGGGTAGCGACCTCGTCGGTACAGTACTCGGGGACGTTCGTGACGGTCACGCCGTTGTCTGCCGCCGCAGACACGTCGATGTTGTCGATACCGACGCCCGCTCTCGCAGCGATCTTGAGCTCGTCCAGCGCGTCAAGCACGCCGGCAGTGACCGGCGTGTTCACGTCCACGACGAGGCCCGCTGCCCCGGCAGCGGCGTCCCGGACCGCGTCCTCGTCGTCTGTCTCCGCGACGACGACATCAGCGTCGAGTTCCGCTCGCAGTCGGTCGACATCTATCATCGGGTCATCGCTTGCGACCACACGTTCCATATACGGAGTCATGGTCTGGGACGCTAAAACGGGTCGAATTCGTTCCCATCGAATAGGAATTCGAGGTCCATGATAGATGGCATACAACGAGTAAATCAGTTGATTGTTCGATCCACGTGGTTCGAGCGCTGTGATTTAAGCCACTCGACCGCCAATCCAGCGGTATGCAAATCGAGCTGCGGTTTTTTGCCAACTTCCGGGAAGCCGTCGGACAGAAAACGGTTCACCGCGAGTATGAAACGGACCTGCAGGCGGGCGATGTGCTCCGACAGCTCTCCGAGGAGTTCACAGAGATGGACCTATTTGAGGACGGCGAACTGCGAGAGTATCTGACAATCCTCCGGAACGGAAGAGACATTGCTCATCTCGATGGTCTAGAGACCCCACTGGAAGACGGAGACGAACTTAGCGTGTTCCCGCCAGTTGCCGGGGGGTAATTCCTGCGACAGTCAGTTGCCCGAGTCAGCAACAGAAGATGAACGGGTATAGCAACCCGATGCGGTCGCCGGTTTCCAGTTCCGTGTCCAGTCCGTCGAGATGTTCGTTGAACTCACCGTTGACCGCCACTCGCGCGTAGCATCTGGTCTGTTCGCCTTCGGGGTTTTTCGCCCAGTCTCCCGGCAGGTCCGCTATCTCCGGGGCCCAGCCCTCGGTGGTGGCGTCGGCTTCGGTTTCCGCGATGAGCATATCGCCCACGTCGTACTCCTGAAAGAACGCGTCGAGGAAGTCACGTAGCGTGTTCCCTTCGAACGTGTATGACAGCGCCGGTTCGCCGACGACCCGGCGAACGTGGCCGGTGCACCTGACCTCGACAGTAGTCAGGTCCATTGCCGACGACTGTCGCTCTACTGTCTCACTGCTCATGTGTACGCTACACCCCGCCGATACAAGTCAGTAGAGACGAACATGTTCGCCCATCGCTGGGGTTTATTTGCGGCGAACTCTGTGTGGCGATATGGACAATATCGAACTGGGGATTCCGGCCGGAATTGTCGACTCGCTGCCGCCGGACAGCGAGGACACGAAACGCGACATGGAACAGGCCGTTGGTGGCTGGGAGCGGGAGCTCAACGCCGCGCTCAATACCGAAGAGCCGGCCAGCGCCGCCGTTGACCACATCGAGCAGTTCGAGAGCCGGTGGGAGGCCTACGACGAGTACGTCGTCGAACTTCGGGCCTGGGGTCAGTCACCCATCTACGCGATGGCCTGGCGCGACCTGCACGCCGCCGTCATTGCCCAGATTTACGACCACGCCGATCTGGATGAGCGCATCAACCGCGAGCGCAACGCCCGCATCGTCGACGACGGTATCCGGCCGGGGTAGACCCTCTCTGTCCGGCAGAGTGACACCTCGGGATAGCGCGGGTGTGGCAAACGAGCGCCGGACCGCCGATAAGTTTAGACGACCGCACCCGTAACGACCACACGATGGAGCGTGAACGGAGTTTTCGCGGCATCTCGGTTCGAGCCGCTATCGGGTATCTAGAGAACCTCGGCGGCGAGCAACGCGGCGAAGCGACCGTCGAAGGCGACGGCTGGGCGGCGACACTCTCAGAGGAGAAAGTCGCTATCGGCCCCAGCCTCCAACTCAACGAGGTAACAATCCAGTTCGACGGTGACCCGGAGACACTGGAGCCGCTTATCGAGAAGTTCGCACAGAAAGCAATGCGGGCGGGCGGCTGACCGGGGCGCGATGGCCGACCCGTCGTACCCAATCGAGGGGCAGATCGTCTTGCTGGCCGGCACGCAGGCCAGCGTCCCGCTCGACCGCCTCCCCGACCTGCTCGAACAGGTGCAAACGTATCTCCGGGCAAACCGGGAAACCTACGACAGAGAGTACGAACGCATCAGCGGCCCCAGAGAGGCCGATTACGTCTGCGCTGAGTCGGACCACTGGGACAGTATCGGCACAGAACTTGGACTGAGCAACCGCGAGCAGGACGCCGTTCAGCGGGCCCACGCCGCCCAGTTCGAGCGCGACGGGCGGCGGCTGGACAGAAGCGAGGAGTTCGAAACGACGCTGGAAATCAGGGCCGTACTGGCAGTCAGCTCTGAACCGTAATCGTCTCCAGCACGCGCTGGGAGAACGCCGTTTCGGAGAGGTCGCCGTTTTCGAGGTCGTCGATCCACTCGCTGTCGACTGACCATTCGCCGAGTTCGGTGTCCTCAAGGTCCGTCACGGTCGCCTCGATGTCGACGCCGGACCAGTCATCAGCGTGGAGGTCCCGAAAGACGTTGATGACGCGGCCGATTTCCCGGTGGGGAATGACGGCCGCCTCGTCGGCCGAAATTGATTCATATGTGAGCCGGTACGTCTCGCCCTCGTCGGTGAAGTCGGTGACGTAAACGCCGTGGCTGGTCAGTCGGGACTCTACTTGAAATTCGAAGTCGTCGATATCTTCCTTGCGCATTAGAGAAGTGAAATGTGTTCGACGGCCGGCGCTATCTCAGTCGTCGCTCGGTGCCGCTGCGCCGCCGGAGCTGACGCCGGTTCCGGGGCCGATATCGATTCCCAGTTCGTCGAGTTTCTCGTCGGGAACGACGCCGTTCTCCCAGCCACGGACCTCGTAGTACTCGTCTTTCATCTTCGAGAGTTCCGCGAGTTCGCCTTCGGAGCCGCCCTGGGCTGGCATCGCGTGCTCGTCGCCCTCCACGAACCGGTTTGGCAGGTCGTCGTCGGACCCGTCGAAGCCCGCGAGGTTGTTGTAGTACCGTTCGAGGTTGTAGACGCGCTCGCCGGCCTCCATCAGTTCCTCCTCGCTCACGTCCAGCCCAGTCATGCCGTTGTACTGCAGGACGTACTCCTCGATGCCTTCCGCGAAGGCGTTGAACTTGCAGATGTCGAAGGAGTCACTGATAGCGTGCAGGTCCTGGAAGGTAGCACACAGCTCGCCTTTGCCCTCCCACTCTCGCGGGTCAACCTTCTCCGGGATACCGAGAATTTCGGCTGCTGGGGTGTAGCCGCGCAGGTGACACGCCCCACGGTTTGAGGTCGCGTACCCGATTGCCATCCCCTTCATACAGCGCGGGTCGTAGGCGGCCATCGTCTGGCCTTTGACCGCGAGAGAGTTGGTGTGAGCGTCGAACTCCTCGGCGAGATGGTCCGGCCCCTCGGCGAGGTGGTCCGCGAGTTCCGTCTCGCGGTGGGCGATCATCTCGATCATGTCGATCATCGTCTCGGCGTCGCCCCAGTCCAGACCGTCGTCGAGTTCGTCGAGTTTGCCCTCCTCGGTCATCTCCATCGTCATCGCCATTGTGTTACCAACATCGATGGTGTCGACGCCGAGGTCGTTACACCGGTCGAGCATCACTGCAATCTTGTCGCGTTCGACGTGGCCGGAGTTCGGGCCGAGCGCCCACGCGGACTCGTACTCGTAGGATTCGGTGCGGACGTTCATCTCCTCGCCCTTGTGCATCGCCTGCACCTCGACTTCCTTCTTGCAGGCGACCGGACAGGAGTGACAGGTCGGCTCGTCAACAAGGATGTTCTCCCGGACGTTTTCGCCCGAGACGTTCTCTGAGTCGATGATACGCTCGCCGTCGCCCTCGGCGTCCGAGTACGCTCGCGTCGACGAGTACTTCCCGTTTTTCGTCGGGAGACCGTCCATCTCCTCGGTGGGATTCATCAGGACGTTGGTCCCGTACATCGAGAGTCCGCCTTCATTGGGCGCGGTCACGTCGGACTCCTGGATGACCTGCATCGCCTGCTTGTGGCCCTCCTGGAACGTCTCTTGGTCTTTTGGCTTCGGCATCCGAGTGCTGGACTTGACGACGACGGCTTTGAGGTTCTTGTTGCCCATCACGCAGCCGGTGCCACCGCGACCCGACGCACGGTCGTCCTCGTTGACGATACAGGCGTATTTGACCTCGTTCTCACCGCCCTGGCCGATGGCCATTACGGAGAGGTTCTTGCCCAGCGAGCCGCCCTCGATTTCGCCTTCGAGGTCGTCGATAGTGTCGTGGACGCCCTGCCCCCAGAGGTGTGAGGCGTCGCGCAGTTCCACTTCGCCGTCTTCGACGAGCGCATACACCGGCTCGTCAGCCTGCCCTTCGAACAGCAGTCCGTCGAAGCCCGACCATTTCAGTCGCGCCCCGGACCAGCCGCCGTGGTGGGAATCAGTGACGGTCCCCGTCAGCGGCGACTTCGTACAGATGGCGATACGACCGCTCATCGTCACCTGTGTCCCCGTCAGCGGCCCGTTCATGAACGCCAGCAGGTTCTCCGGCCCAAGCGGGTCAACGTCCGGCCCCTGGTCGAAGACATACTTCACGCCGAGTCCGCGTGCACCGATATACTTTTTCGCGTCTTCCTCGTCAATACCTTCGTAGGCTACGTCCCCGTCTCCGAGGTCGATCCGTGCCACGTGGTCCTGAAAGCCACCAAGGTCTGTCATGGTAATACGTGACTCTCTGGCCGCGAACAAGTTAACGGTTTGTGTTGCTAAAATATAGATATCTGACGGTTTCAGCGGTCACTTGCCCTGCGTGACCGGGTCTCATCCACAAGTCTGGTCCGAACCGTTTAAGAGTCCGAGCGGCAAACTCAGGGGTAACTCGCTGGACAACGGGCACCAGCGGGCACCTGCATGTGCAGGTCGGGATGTGAGTCGCGCCGCGCGCGACTTGAACCACGCAACGCCCGTGGTGAATACATATGGCACGAAGCGCATATTCGTACATTCGAGATGCCTGGAAGAACCCAGGCGACGGACAGCTCGCAGAACTACAGTGGCAGCGCCAGCAGGAATGGCGCAACGAAGGGGCCGTCGAGCGCATCGAGCGCCCGACCCGCCTCGACAAGGCCCGCTCGCAGGGTTACAAGGCCAAGCAGGGCGTTATTGTCGCCCGCGTCTCCGTCCGCAAGGGCAGCGCACGCAAGCGCCGCCACAAGGCCGGCCGCCGCTCCAAGCGCCAGGGCGTCACGCGCATCACCCGCCGGAAGGACATCCAGCGCGTCGCCGAGGAACGCGCCTCCCGCACCTTCCCGAACCTGCGCGTACTCAACAGCTACTCCGTCGGTCAGGACGGCCGCCAGAAGTGGCATGAGGTCATCCTCATCGACCCGAACCACCCGGCCATCCAGAACGACGACGACCTGTCGTGGATCTGTGCTGACGACCAGGCCGACCGCGTCTTCCGCGGTCTGACCGGTGCCGGTCGCCGCAACCGCGGCCTCAGCGGCAAGGGCAAAGGGAGCGAGAAGACCCGCCCGTCGCTGCGCAGCAACGGCGGCAAGGGCAAGTAACCCACCTTTTTTCGCCTCGGGTACGCGAAGCGCACCACTCGGCGCAAAAACGTGGTCCTCGTGAGCGAAGCGAGCGAGGTGGTTCGAGACGGCATTGCCGTCTCGTCATGCCGGAAATCTTCGATTTCCGAGCAGCTCGAAAGACGAGCGAGCAACGCGAGTCTTTCGGTGGCGAAAAAGGCGAACGCTCGCTCCGCTCGCGTTCGGTGAACCGCGCTTGCTTCGCTCGCGCGGATGCCCACCGTGATTTTCGACTTCAGTTCTTCCAGACATCCGGTCCTAGTGCCGTCTAGAGAGGGAGCCGACTACGCCCAGACGCCCTGTTCGCGGTCCATAATGCTGACGACGACAACGTGGGGCAGCGTGACGACAGCAATGAACACCAAGTACAGCGCGACCCACTCCGGCACCGTTCCGGGCGGGTTCGGGACGAGGAAGTACAGCCCGGCGAGCAGGGCGAGCGAGGCGGCGGTCAGGGGGGCGGCGTCGCGAGCGAACCGCGCCAGGGCAGCTGTCGGGTCGCGGTTTTCGAGCGCGGCAGTGGCGTCGTCGTCGACCAGCAGGAGGCGGGCGACGTGGCGCAGCGAGTGCCACAGACAGAAGTACACGCCAATAGCGAGTACCGGCGGGATGAGGGCGAAGTAGGCAAGCAGGCCCAGCGTCTCACCGGCGTCGAGCAGCCACGGCCAGCGGGCATCGGCGCGAGCGAACCCGACGGCCAGCGTCGCCACGACGAGCGCGCCGTAGGCGAGGGCGAGCGCGGTTCGCACGTCGGTCCGGAACGCCCAGCCGATAGCGGCCACGGCGTCGGGCGCGAACAGCGAGACGAGGTCCGTCGCGACGCGGCGGTACCATTCCGGGAACGCGAGCAGCGGGACTAGCATCGGCAGGCCGCCCCGGACGAGGACGGTTCCGATTCGCTGCGGGAGTGACCGGAGGTGGTCGGCGTCGGCCAGCGCGCGTAGCGCGTAGAGGTCGCCCTGCCCCCAGTGGAACCACGTCACCGCGATGAACAGGACGAAGGCCGCCGCGGGTGCGAGGAACCAGGTGACGGCGTAAGCCCCGCCAACGACGCCGTAGAGCGCGAACACGCGGGCGATAGCACGCCAGTCCGGGCGCTCGCCACGGGTCCGTGCGACCGCGAGGTGGTCGACTGCGCCGTGGGGCAAGCCGAGCAGGACAGCGCTGACAACCAGCGGGGCGTACTGGAGCGCAGGTGGTATCGAGACCCCCGCGAGAAACGGAGCGACGACGGCGAGGCTAGCGACCCAGCCGGGAGCCAGTGCGACCCGGTAGCGAACCGACGGTTCGACGGCGCTGCGGTAGCTCACTCCCATCTGTCCATGAGCCAAGTATAGAGCACGACCCCCTGCACGACGAACAGCGTCGTCAGGAAGAAAAACACCGCTTCCTCAATCGGCAGGTCAAGCAGGGGAACCGTGTAGCCGGTCGTGTACTGTTTTGAAATCGTCCAGACGCCGAGTCGGATGGCGATGCTGTCGATACCACAGAGATAGGCCATTGGGACCAGTGTCGCGACGCTCACGGTCCGCCACTCGTCGACGAGGAAATGCCACCCAAACAGCCACTGAATGGCGAGAATCGGGCCGCTCCAGACCAGCAGCGAGCCGAGATACAGCCCCGAATCGGAGCGCAGGAGTGCAAGGCCGGACAGCACGACGACGAGCGCAACGGCAAGCCCGACGAGTCGCGTTCGTGTTGGCGTGGCCAGCGGGCGCTCCGTGTCTACCCGAAACCGGGCCACCCACAGCCCCACCATCGCCGTCTGCAGGATGAAAAAGAGGTACTCGCCGAGGGGTATCGACCAGAACCGAAGCAGTACAGCGCCGTCGCCGTACCACCAGACGCCGCGCCGGATGAGCGCGCCGTCCCACGGCGTCGTGTAGACGAGCGCCAGACCGGTGAGGATAGCTGTTCCTGTGAGTACGTCCCGGCGGCTCCCGAGGCGGTAGGTAGCCGTCAACGCCAGGCCGGCCACGACTGGGACCACGAAGAGGGCGTGAAACTGGAGATACGTGAGGGTAGACAGCATGAGTTCAGATACAGCAGGTGGTCGAAAACGATGCCCGGCGCGTGGCTGTCATCCACGCCACGTGGGCTGCCCGTGGCTGTGAGTGTCTGTTGGCGTCTCACCGGGGCCACGCTCGGAGACAGCGCTCACGGTGTAGAACGTCGCTTCGGGGTCGCCGTTACGCCGCCAGTGCCACCACGTGCGGGCGAGGAGCCACAGCCGGCGGCGACGGGTGAGGTCCGGTGTCTCCGTCAGCACGTCGTACCCGCGGTCACGGATAAGCCGGTGGTGGTCAGCGTACAGGACCGCAGCCAGCAACACGCCAAACTGGCAGTCTTCCGGCAGGTACCGGATGCCGGCGACGCCCTCGCGGTAGAGTTCGTCGGTCCGGGCCAGTTCCTCCTGCATCACGGCGCGGAAGGCGTCGTCGACCTCGGCGTCGGCCAGTTGCTCCTCGGTGACGCCGTGGCGCTCGAGCGTCTCCTGTGGGAGATACACCCGGCCGTAGTCGTGAATGTCCTCACGAACATCCCGCAGGAAGTTCGAAAGCTGGAACGCTTCGGCCAGTGCCGTCGCGTGGGGCAGGGCCTCCTCCTTCTGTGGCGGGTCCATTACCTCCGTCATCATGTGGCCGACGGCGACGGCAGAACCGCCCATGTACTCACGGAGGTCCTCAAACGTCTCATAGCGGGCCTGTGCGATGTCCATCTCCATCGCGTCGATGAAGACGTTAATCGTCTCCTCGGAGATGTCGTGACGGTCAGCCAGGTCCTGAAACGCCGCCATGACTGCCTCGTGGTCGGTTTCTTCCGGGTCAATGTTCCCGAGTGCGGCCTCGCGAATCACCTCCAGTTGCTCGTGCTGAACGGTCGGCGGCGGCCCGTCCGTCTGGTCGACGACCTCGTCCGCGACCCGGAAAAACGCGTACATGACGTACGTCGGGTGGCGGATACGCTCCGGAAGCAGACGCGTCGCAAGGTGGAACGTCCGTCCGGTTTCCTGCTGTATCGATTTGCTGGTTTGGATGTTATCGGAATGCATTGAAAGCTATCGGGCGGTCATTCGGCGGGCGATGCGTCGCGCGCTTGTCGGCAGGCTGTCCGTAATAGTCCGGTCGGTCCGTGAGTGCGCCGCTATCACGGGGGTCTGTGTCCCGTCGGTTCGCCGGTGACAAACAGGACACTGGTTCGGTATCACTACATGTATATACGGTTGTTATCGGTATAAGCAGACTACCAAACTGCTTCGGGAATCGCGTCAAGCGTCCGACACCGGTAAGGGGGTTCGGAATCACGAGTTACCAGTTTTCAAACACTTCTTCCAGTAGCTTTCGCTCACCCGCACGGAGGTGCTGGTGGAACGTCGACGGGCAGATATCCATCGACTCGGCCAGTTGCTCACCGGAGACATCACGTGGCCAGTCGAAAAAGCCGCCGAGGAACCCTTTCCGGAGCGCCGTTAGCTGGCGGTTCGTGAGACGTTCCTCGACGTTTGCAATGAATGCCTGCCGGGAAACGGGCGGTTCGTCCCGCTCTCGCACCGAAAGCAGTTCCGTCTCCGGATACTGGTTTCGGACCTGCTCGACCACGCTTCGGGTCTCCATCGACGCCGGAAGCGTGACGGTGACCGTCGCTTGTCGCGGTTCGACGAGAATGTCGCCCGTCTGGGCTCCGCGGTCGGCGACGACCGAGACGACCGGTGGGTCCGAGACGGTGAACTCGAACAGCGCCGCCGAGTCCGACGTCGAGACGTGCGAGACGCCCGACACCTGCGGGTGGTCGGCGGCAACGGCACAGACCGCCGAGGGGTCGTCCGTCTCGACGAGGAAGAACATCACCGTTTCCTCACCGTTGGGGACGCTCCCACCGTACTCCATCGAACAACCGAGTTCGCTTGCCACGTGAATATAAAAAACGTCGGGGTCGGTGACCTGCAGTTCGAGTTCCGTGACGTTGTCGGCGGTCAGCAGCCGGCTGGTCTCGCGAGCATCGATAGCCGCCGCGGTGGCCCGGCCGATGGTTCCCAGCACGGCCTGTTCTCGGGGATCAAACACGTCGTCGCTGTCGGCATAGACGGTGAGCACGCCGTATAACGATTCGCCGGAGACGAGCGGCACGGCCGCGACAGATGCCACGTCGGAGTCAGCAAGCCGGCTGTGTTGCTCGTCGATACCACCGGTCACGACCTGCATCTCCTCGGTACGAGCCGCCTCCGCGACCGGGTCGTCGGCGTCAAGTGGGATAGATAACGAGGTCGGTCGGTCGGCTGACAGGGCCGTCGACGACAGCGTCTCGTCGCGCAAGTCGAGTTCGGACACCCAGGCGAACTGGTAGGAGTCGACCGTGGCCAGCCGGTCACAGACGGTCTGCTCGATGGCCTCCCGCGAGTCGACGGTCAGTACGTCGCCCATCACCGCCTTCAGCAGCCCGTCGACCCGGTCGACGAGTTGCTTGAGGTTCTGGCGTTCGGCCTTCAGCTCTTCGCTCCGTCGTTCAGCCGCCAGTTCGGCGAGTTTCCGCTGGGTGATATCGATGTGTGCGACGACTGCGCTCCCGGCCTCATCCTCCGGAAGTGGTGCGACCCGCATCAGAAACCACTGTTTCTCCTCCGGAGAGTGACACGGGTACTCCATCGTGAACAGGTCTTGCTCACCGTCGATGACCGACTCGATGCCGCCGACTGCCTGTCCGGCGTATTCGTCGGCGTCGACATCGGTTGTCGTGAAGTAGTTCGTCCCCTCCATCTCCCCGTCCTCGTCGCCCGCGAACTCCCGCCAGGCGCGGTTCGTGAACAGGATCGTTCCCTCGTCGTCGAGGACAGCGATGTTGATGGGTAGCGTGTCCAACGTCGAGTGAGCGAGTGTCTCTGGTGGCTTCATTCAGTGTCCCTGGCTCCGAATAGCCGATACCCTTTGTAGTGGCGGCGGGTGAATAAACGTGTGGCCCGAAAACGGGGGACTGTTGCCTGTGCGAAAAGTTCTAAACGATGTCGCCCGCAACGCGTAGGTATGTTCGGGTCCCGGAGTTCCCGGGGGGAGTCAGTCACTTGCATCGCGTGTGGCGAGTCCATCCCACGGTCCGAGGCCCGCGAGTACGACAAACACGGCGACCGGTGGGACCGTCGAAACAAGACGTTCGAGCATCTCTGTAAAACCTGTTTTGCCGAGCTATGCCAGCAACCACGAGATGGGCTCGAGACGACACTTGACGCCGCCGGAGCCGGCGAGGCCGACCAGAAGACGTTCCTGAGACGGTTCCGGGAACTCTCCGAGGGCGACGCTCGCAGGGACTGAGACGCAGGGGTCACGGCCCAGTCCCACCCCGACAGCCCTAACTACGCCCTGTTCGTACCGGGTGACATGACTACAGAGGACGCACAGGCGGCCGCCGGGACCGCCGAGGGGCAAGGCCCCGTCGAGATCGACCCGGAGATGGCACGACATCTGGAGAACAAACGCGAGGAACTGTTCGAGAAGTTCGGCATTCCCGACGAGTTCCCGCCCGAAGTACTGGAAGAGGCCAAGGAGCGCACGAAGGGCGTTCAGGCGGAGATTGAAGACGAGGTCGACGAGCGGCAGGACCTCCGGGAGATGACCACCTGGACGACTGACCCCATCGACGCGCAGGACTTCGACGATGCCATCTCCATTGAGGAGCGCGAAGACGAGATCGTTCTCTGGGTCCACATCGCCGACGTGACCCACTACGTCAACCCCGACACGAAGATGTGGGAGCAGGCCGTCGAGCGCGGGAACACCGTCTACCTCCCGGCCTACACCGTCCACATGCTACCACCCGTCCTCGCCGAGACGGTGTGTTCGCTGGTCCCCAACGAGGACCGTCTGGCCCACACCGTCGAAATGCACCTCGACAAGGAGAACCTCGGCTACGAGGAGATCAATATCTACAAGTCCGTCATCCGCTCGGATGCCCGGCTGACCTACACCGAAGCCGAGCGCCTGCTGGACGAGCCGGAGACCGCAGAAGACGTGCTAGAGGACCAGAGCGTCGACCTCGCGGAGAAGACCGAGCGCGTCTGGGAACTGGCCGACCGGATGCACGAGCAGCGCAAGGAGGAGGGCTCGCTCGTCCTCAACCCCGCCCGCGACCGCGCCCACACCATCATCGAGGAGTGTATGCTGAAGGCGAACAAGGCCGTCACGCACGAGCTGATGTGGAACCGCGGCGTCGAGGCGATGTACCGCGTCCACCCACAGCCGAGCCCCGACGAGTGGGACGAAGCGCTGGTCGAAATTCAGGAACTTGACGGCGTTTCCATCCCCGGCGACGCTTGGGACGACCCGCGAAAGGCCGTCAACGCCACGCTCGAACAGGCCCCCGGTCGCCAGCTCGATAAGATCCAGTGGGCCGTGATGAAGGTGATGCCGCGCGCGAAGTACATGAACGACCCCTTCGGCGGCCACCACGCCCTGAACTTCGAGATCTACGGCCACTTCACCTCGCCGATTCGCCGCCTCTCGGACCTCATCAACCACTGGATCGTCTACAGTAACGACGTGCCCGAGGACCTCATTGCGCTGTGTGACCGCGCCAGCGACCGCCAGAAGGACGCCGAGCAGTGCGAACGGGAGTACAAGAACTTCCTGCAGGAGGTCGGGCTGGACCCGTCAGCGGTCAACAACCGCGGTATCGAAGTCGTCGAAAATCCTGATGACGATGGCGAGGATGAAGACGCTGAAGCCGATGCCGCCGACGCAGCCGTTGAAGAGTAACGGCTAGCTAAAGTATCGGGTTCTGTTGTGCATGGTTCTGCAGCTACGGCCGTCGGGAGCCAGAAAGCCCCCACGCCATCGACTCCCGCGGCTCGCTGCGCGCGCTTCGCGTGCTTACGTCGCCGGGGTTCGTCGATGGCGCGGCCCCTTTCGGTCCCACCCAGCCTGGATTGGGCAACCGGCTACGGGTGGGACTGAAAGGGGCCTGTCGCTGGGCGTTCGAGACGACGCAAGCACCGCAACGAAGTGAGGAGCGCAGCGAGTCGCAGTAGCCCAGCGACAGGGGGCTTTCTGGCTGTTCAAACTCCAGCTCCAGGGCGAAACAGTACCAAACAACCATTCTAGAGAGTCGCGCATAGCAACAGCAAGACCTTTTCACAGTCGGTGCGGCACTGCCCGTATGTGCCCTCCAGCACCCGCAATCGTCGCCGAGGGGTTGACAAAGCGTTACAGCGGCGTCTCGGCAATAGAGTCCCTCGACCTGACGGTCCCTCGCGGAAGCGTCTTCGGCTTTCTCGGCCCCAACGGGGCGGGCAAGACCTCGACGATTCGGATTCTGACGACGTTGACGAACCCGACGAGCGGCACCGCACGGGTGGCGGGCGAGTCGGTCGCTGACCGCGCCGCGGTGGTCGAACACATCGGCTTCCTGCCCGAAGAACCCCCGCTGTACGACGAACTCACCGGCCGCGAGCAGCTGGAGTACGTCGCCGGCCTCCGCGGGCACGAGGACTGGGACCGCGTGGAGTCGCTGCTCGACCGATTCGACCTCGATACGGACGCCGACCGGCGCGTCGAGACGTACTCAAAGGGGATGAAACAGAAGCTCGGTCTCGTTCAGGCGCTGTTGCACGACCCTGATGTCCTCTTCCTCGATGAACCGACATCGGGACTGGACCCGCGGGCGGCGCGGACGGTCCGTGACACCATCAGCGAAGTCGCGGCCGCTGACACGACGGTCTTTCTCTCGACGCACATCCTGCCCGTCGTTGAGGAGTTAGCGGATACCGTCGGCGTCCTGTATGACGGCGACCTCGTCGCGGAGGGGTCTCCTGAAGAACTGGCCGGCAGCGTCGAGTCCGAGAGCACACTCGAAGAAGTGTTCCTCGACGTGACCAGCGAGCACCCGGGTGAGCGATGAGGCGACCGAACGGACGGCGGATGCGACTGATCGCACAGACGGAACTGCGGCGCACCTGGCGCAAGCTCATGGGCACGGCGCGCGGGACGCTGATGTTACTTGGCGGAGGACTAGGCATCGTCATATACAGTCTCGCTATCGGCGTGATGGCGTTCTTTTTTGGCGGCGCCCTCACCGGCAGCGACACCCAGACGGTTAGACTCGCGACGACGGCGGGCATCGTCGGGCTGCTCGGACTCGTTGGCTTCTTCACACTCCAGCATACGGTGAAATCGGCCGGCGAACCGGACGCTGCCGACGGTCTACTGACGACGGTGCCCTACGAGGACGCGGCGGCCGGGCTGCTCGCCGCCGAGATCGGTCGAGTGTTGCTCGCGCTCACCATCCCGATTCTGGCGCTGGTGGGCGGACTTGCAGTCGGTGATGCTGGGGTACTCGTCGCTGTCGTGGCGCTGGTCGGGTCAGTCGCGGTCACCCTGCTCGGGACGGTCCTCGGCTTCAATCTAGGGCTGGTGATAAAACTGGTCGCGAACCGCTCGGCCTTCATCGCGCGGCATCGAGCGAGCGTCGGGGCTGCCGTCTCACTCGTCCTGCCGCTTGGCTGGGTTGCGATGACGACTGTCCCGACGGTACAGCTTCGCGTGCTCCAACTGGCGATCCAGTCACCGCTCTCGTGGCCTGCTGACGTGGTCCTGCTCGTTCTGGGGGCCGGTGGCGATCCGGTTGCTGCCACCGTCGCTACGGTGGGGATTCTCAGCGCGCTCCCGGTCGGCGTGGTTGCGTGTCTGTGGCTGGCTGCGCGGGCTTGGTATGTCGATCCGGTCCAGCCTGACTACGAGTTCGACGCAGACAAGCAGACACTCTCGGACCGTCTGCTGAGAGGACGGGTCTCGACGGCGACCCGCGTGGTCGCCCAGAAGTCGTGGCTCCGTGCCAAGCGAGCGCCCATTTCCGTGCAGTTCGCGATCATGCCGTTTTTCTTCCTGGTGTATCATCTCCAGATCGTCATTCTGGAGCGAGTGGTCCCGCCAACGCTCCCCCTCAGCGCTGGCCTCGCCAGCGCGGCGGCGTTCGGGGCCGCGTTCTCGCTCAATCCGCTCGGCGGCGAGGAAGGAGTGCTGCCGCTGACACTGACCGCCAACGTCTCCGGCCGGGCGTTCGTCACCGGACTCGTCCTTGCGGGCGCACTCCCCGGTGTCGTGGTGACGACGCTACTGGTCGTCGGTCTCGGTGTCGCCGCCGGAACGCCACCGGTCACGCTCGCTGCCGGACTCACAGTCGCACTGGCCGCAACCCTCGCCGCACCGGCTATCGCCGTCGGAGCCGGCGTCGTGTTCCCGAAGTTCGAGTCGTCATCGGTGCAGGGCCACGAAGTAGTGGTTCCAAGCGGCTGGGCGTTCGGGCTGTACTTCCTCGTCCTCGGCGTGGCCGTCGCGCCGGGGAGCCTGACGTACCTGCTCGCCGTTCGTGACCTGTTCGCGCTACCGTTCGACAAAACCTGGCTCCTCGGCGGGGGGCTGGTGGTGAGTATTGGAATCGCCAGCGCTGGCGCTGTCGCGGGGTTCCTCTATGCCGCTAACCGCGTTGCAACATACCGGCTGGATTAGCAGACCGGCTTCGGGTCCAGCCCCATCGCCTCCAGCGTCTCCGCGTAGTCGTCGTACGCCGCTCCAACGGCCTCCGTCGCGGCCGCCGCTGCCGTCTCGCGCTCGGATTCCGAGAGGTGTCCGAGGGCAGTTTCCCCGTCGTCGAGTGCCGATGCCTCGCGTCGAATCTCGCGGAACGTATCGGCCCGCTGTTCGTCAGCCTTGTTGATGAAGAAGCTCACCACCTGCAGATAGAACCGGTCGGCGACCAACGGGGCAGCGACGAGGCCGGCCCCGACGCGCCGTGCAGTCCCGCTAACGGTTTCGAGGTGGTCGATGAACCCATCGGGGTCACCGGCGTCTGCGTCGATGCGGTCTGCCCGCTCGGCCGCGGCCTCGGCGGCTCCCTCAAACTGCGTCGCCACGTCGCTGTCCGCCTCGGCGGCCCACTGGCCGAGGGCATCTGCAAGCCCTGACTCGCGTGTCGCCGCTGTTGTGAGCACCACCTCCGTCTCCAGTGTCGCATCTGTTGCTGCGATAAGCACCTTGTCCGAGCCCAGTCTGTCTCGCTCCGTCTCAGTCTGGTCACGGACGGCGTTGATAGTAGCTCCAGCGTCCATACCTCCGCTGGGCGCGGCAGGGGCTTGAAATCCCCGCCCGATTTATCCACCGGGGAGCGCTACAGTCGGTATGGCCGAGGACTACCCTGACCCGCCGACGGACCCACCGTCACTATCGGCAGCGACGTTGAAAGCGAAGCTGGACGCCGGTGAATCGGTCCGGCTGCTCGACGTTCGCGACCGTGACGAGTACGAGGAGTGGCGACTCCGCGGCGAGTCGGTAACAGCAACACAGCACCCCTTTACCAAATTTCTCCAAGCGAAGGTGACCGGCGAAGTGGACAGCCTCGTCGCCGAGGTGGCCGGCACCGGCCCGATAACGGTCGTCTGTGGCCGCGGCGAAGCCAGCGCCTTCGTCGCCGGCCTACTGACTGAACACGGTGTCGAGGCGCAGAACCTCAGCGACGGCATGGAGGGGTGGGCGCGGCTCTACGAAGCCCGCGAGATTTCCTGCGACGCCGCAACCGTCCTCCAGTATCGCCGCCCGTCATCTGGCTGTCTCGGCTACATGATCATCAGCGACGGGTCGGCCGCCGTTGTCGACCCGCTCCGGGCGTTCACCGACCGGTACAGCGCCGATGCCGCCGACCGCGACGCCTCGATCACCCACGCTATCGACACGCACGTCCACGCCGACCACATCAGCGGCGTCCGCCGCCTTGCCGTAGAGACCGGTGCCGAGCCGATCCTTTCCGAACGAGCGGTCGCCCGCGGTGTCGACGACGTGACCGCACTGGCCGCCGACGAAACGCTACGCGTCGGCTCGGCCACACTGGAGCCTCGTCCCCTACCCGGCCATACGACCGGCATGACCGGCTTCACCGTCGGCGACGTGCTCCTAGCCGGCGACAGCGTCTTCCTCGACAGCGTCGCCCGTCCAGACCTCGAAGCCGGAGCGGACGGCGCTCGTGACCTCGCCCGCGACCTCCATCGCACGCTGACTGACCGGCTCGCAGCACTCCCCGATGAGACACTCGTTGCCCCGGGCCACTACAGCGAGTCGACGACGCCGGCTGACGACGGTACGTTCACCGCTCCTCTGGGAGCTCTCCGCGACCAACTCCCGGGATTCACGATGGACCGCGAGGCATTTGTCGAGTACGTCTGTGACGACATCCCGCCGCGCCCCGCCAACTTCGAGCGGATTATCGCCATCAACCTCGGAACGGAGACGGCCGACGACGACACCGCGTTCGAACTCGAACTCGGCCCGAACAACTGCGCCGCTGCGCCGACGGACACAGTGTGACACCGCCACGAGAGAGTCGTAGCTACAGTGGGAGCCGCTTGCGAATCTGGTCGAGAATCGATTCGTCTTCGTCCGGCAGTGACTCCCCAACCACGCCCTCTCCTGGCAGAATAACGGTCCGTTCCCCGTTGTCCTCGACCTCGATGAGGTCGTCTGCCTTGAGAGCCGCGAGTGCATCCTCAATGCGGTCAATATTCTCTTCCGTCCGCGACCGAAGCTCGAAGACAGTCATCCCCTCATCGCGGCGGTCAGCGAGCGCATCGAGCACCGCAACCTCTGTGTCGTCCCGGTCGCGATACTCCGGCTTCGCTCTCATATCTCCCTCTAAAACCGGCTAGGTCTAATCTCTGTCCCTCGTGAATCTAATCTGGGAACTTGATCCGACGCGTTATAAACTGTTGAACTGGTAAGGCTGACCCCCGAGCGAAGCAGTCGTCAGCGACAAACTTGCTGTGACTTACCATTCCGAACCGAGTGATTCGCTACCGTCCCTTTTCATGGTAAGCTGGCCCCTCTTCAGTGGTAGAGCCGTACTTTGCCATGAAGACTCTGAGCGACCACTCGTCGGTATAGTACTTGTACGCCCAAATGTATTTGATGTGAGTCGTTTCAAACACTCCTCCGTCCTCCGTAGTGAACGTCACATTAACTGTATCGGGTATGTACGTGTGGTCCCGTTCTGGAAGGTGGCCATCATTATTGTTATAGTCTTCTACGATGGCGTAGTACTTCCAGAGCGGGTTTAGCCGGTCATTTCGGGTCTTAGTGAAGTTTGTAGTATCACGCATTTCAACTGTTATATGGTATGAGTCATTGTCAGGGAAAGCCTCCATCTCAGCAGAACGGTTCTCCTCGTCTGAATCGTATAGATACTGGATGTTCTCATCGAATTCCTCAAACTTCTCTGCCTTGCTGAGATCGCCTTCAGTAGTAGATTCGGTTTCCGTTTCAGTTCCTTCGGTAGCTACTAGCGTACTCTCGGTTTCCGTTGGCTCAGGCGTTTGGGTCTCAATGGCTGTGTTGAATCGCCATAAGGCGGTGGAATTCACTGTTTGACGGCACGTTTGATGTTATAGACGACACACATCAGGGCGATTTCTCGGAACTCACGAAACCAGGAACGCGCTCGCACGGCGAAGC